>DASVRK010000228.1:0-2370 GCA_036388655.1 Allosphingosinicella sp.
CGGGAGCGGGGCCCTGCTGGGCGGCGGCGGCCGGCGGCAGCGGCGTCGGGTCGGCGCCGGTGGAGGGGAAGTCGCGCATGATGCGCTCATTTTCCGTCCGCCACTTTGCCTCCATCTCCTCGAGCTCGGCCTCGCGCATCATCGTGTCGAGCCCCGAGCGGAAGTGGCGGGCCATGCCACGCGCGCGCCCGACCCAATGGCCGACGGTCCGCAACACGCGCGGCAGGTCCTTGGGCCCGATCACCACCAAAGCGACCAGCGCCACGATCAACAGCTCGGTGGGTGCGATATCGAACATGCGCCCGCGCTCAGCGGCCGGTCAGGGCTCGCGCCGATCCTCGGGATCGGCGGTGCGGCTGCGCTCGGCCGCGGCGTCGACGGTGCGGTCGCCCTCGACGATCCGGCGCGGCGGCGGCGGGGTCGCCTCCTCCTCGTCGGTCATGCCCTTCTTGAAGCTCTTGAGCCCCTTGGCGACATCGCCCATCATTTCCGAGAAACGCCCCTTGCCGAACAGCAGCAAGATGATGACCCCGACGACGAGCCAATGCCAAAGGCTTAAACCACCCATATCCAATCTCCATTGCGCGGCGAGACGCGCTCTTCCGCCCGCCTCTAGCACGATCCCTCTGAAAAAGATGTTGCAAATCGGCGTCGTGCGGATCGCCCGGCCCAGCCTTTAATCCTCGTCGCGGCCCGATTCCAGTTCGAGCTGGTCCATGGCCGCTTCGATCGGATCGAGCAAGCCGGCGGCGCGCAGATCGTCGATGCCGGGCAGGTCGCGGCGGCCGGCGAGGCCGAAATGGGCGAGGAAGCCGGCCGTGGTCGCATAGGTGAGCGGCCGCCCGGGCGCCTCGCGCCGCCCCGCCGGCCGCACCCAGCCGGCTTCCATCAGCACGTCGAGCGTACCCTTCGAGATCTGGACGCCGCGGATCGCCTCGATCTCGGCGCGGCTCACCGGCTCGTGATAGGCGATGATCGCCAACGTCTCGACGGCGGCGCGGCTGAGCTTGCGCGGCTCGTCGCGCTCGCGCCGCAGGATGTGGGCGAGGTCGGACGCGGTCTGGAAATGCCAGCGTTTGCCGCGCTCGACCAGCTCGATGCCGCGCCCGGCATAATGTTCGCCGAGGATCGCCAGCGCCTCGGAAACATCGACGTCGGGGCCGACATAGTCGGCGATCTCCGCCGCCGTCATCGGATTATCGGATGCGAATAAGGTCGCCTCCACCGAGCGCACATCGTCGCCGAGGCCGCCAGTCACGCAGCCCTCACGTAAAGCGGCGCGAACGGGCTTTCCTGCTCCAGCTCCAGCCGCCCCTGCCGGGCCAGTTCGAGCGCGGCGACGAAGCTCGAGGCGAGCGCCGAGCGGCGATATTCCGGATCCGGCGTCTCGGGCAGGAACGAGCGGATCTCCACCCAGCGGACGCTGGTCCCGATCAGCCGCTCGACCCGCAGCAAAGCCTCTTCGAGCGTCATCACCGGCCGCCGCCCGACGATGTGCACGGCCGGCTCGGTGCGGGCCCGGATGGTGCCGTAAGCGGCGATGAGGTCGTAAAGCTCGACCTGCCACGCTGCCTTACGAATGGTGCGCAGCCCTTCCGGCGCGCCGCGGGCGAACACGTCGCGCCCCAGCCGGTCGCGGCCCAGCAGCCGCGCGCCCGCCTCGCGCATCGCCGACAGCCGCTGCAGCCGGAGTTGCAGCCGCATGGCGAGCTCCTCGGGGCTGGGATCGGCCCCGGCGTCGCGCGGCAGCAGCAGGCAGGATTTGAGGTAGGCGAGCCAGGCCGCCATCACCAAATAGTCGGCGGCGATCTCCAGCTTCAGCGACTTGGCGTCGTGGATGAAGGCGAGATATTGGTCGGTGAGCGCGAGGATCGAGATTCTGGCGAGGTCGACCTTCTGGGTCCGCGCCAGCGTCAGCAGCAGGTCGAGCGGGCCTTCCCAGCCGTCGAGGTCGAGCGTCAGCCGGTCGGCCGCGGCCACCGCCGGCCGCTCGTCGAAATCGTCGTCAAAGTCCACGCGAGGCAGCTTATGCCGAGCGGCCGCGCTTGCGAAGCCCCTCTATGCGTAAGCGAGCAACGCGTCGCGCTTGGCGGCCAGCTCGGCATAATCGGCGCTCGCGCCGGCGTCGGCGACCGTGGCCATCGCCCGATTGAGCCGCTCACGCCCTTTTTCGCTGATCTCCCCAAGTGCGCTGGCGACGCTCACCATTTCGTCCATGTCGCCCGAGCAATGCAGCGCGAGGTCGCAGCCCGCCTCGACCACGCCGCGCGCGCGCGCGCCGAAGCCGCCGCTGAGCGCGTGCATGCCGAGATCGTCCGACATGAGCAGGCCGTCATATCCGATCCGCCCGCGGATCACGTCCGCGATTAC
>DASVRK010000229.1:0-5272 GCA_036388655.1 Allosphingosinicella sp.
CGCAGGGTTATCTGGAGGCCGAGTGGCAACAGCCCGCCCAAAGCGGCCGCCCGCCGCGTCACGCCTACCGGCTGACGGCCGCGGGCCAGCGGCTCGCCAGGGCCGAGGCGGCGCCAACCGGCGAGGCTGCGACGCTTCCGAACTGGCGGCCGGGGCGGACCGCATCGTGACGGCGCTTGCCCGCCGCCTCGCGTCGCGCAGCTTGGCGGCAGTGTCGCATCTGCTCCCACCGCATCTGTCGCCCTGGGCTCGCGCAATGGCGCGCGAGCTGTCCGAAATAGCCGATGACGGGGCCGCCTTCCTGTTCGCGGCCGGCTGCCTGCGTGCCGTTCTCGGGCTGGCCGTCAGCGACCGGCTTCGGTCGCTCGGGGCCGCGGCCCGCCCATTCCCACCTTCAACCTGGAGCATCCTCACCATGAACGGCATTTTGGCGCGACCTCGTTTGCTCGGCCTCATCTGCGCGGCGGCCGCCGTCGGTCTGGGCATCGCCTACATGTCGGCGGCGGGGGCGCCGTCCAACTACAGGCTGATGAACCTCGCAGCCCTGGTGCTCGGCGCGACGGCATGGCTCGCGCTCGGCCGGGTCGCGGGTTCATCCCTCGCCGTTGCCGGACCGGTGACGTTCGCGCTCGCGGCCGCGCTGCTGCTGACGGCGCTGTTCGGCTCCGCGGCCGACGGCGCCTCGCGATGGGTGAGCCTCGGGCCGCTCCACCTGCAGGTCAGCCTCATCGTCCTGCCCGCCATGCTCGTCCTCTACGCGCGCCGACCGGACTCGGCCGGGACGGCCGGCATGATCGTCGCCGCCCTGGCGCTGGCCCTGCAGCCCGACCGTGCGATGGCCGGCGTGCTGGCCGCGGCGCTCCTGGCCCTGCTCGCCTCGAAGCGGGGCGGGCTTCCGCTGCTGGCCGCGGCCGGCGCAATCCTTGCCTTCGGCTGGACTTTCCTCAGCCCCGATGCGCTCCCGGCAGTGCCTTATGTGGATCGCATCCTCTACACCGCGTTCGACGTTCACCTGCTCGCCGGCCTCGCCGTGGTGACCGGAGCGGCCGCACTCGTCCTCCCCGCGGCGGCTGCGTGGACGCTGGCGAGCGAGCGGCCGGCGCTGCTGGCGTTCGGCGGCTGCTGGCTCGCCATCGTCGTGGCGGCGGCGCTCGGCAATTACCCGACCCCGCTCGTCGGCTATGGCGGGAGCGCGGTACTCGGCTATTTGCTCAGCGTCGCGCTGTTGCCGAACGGCGCCCGTGAGGCCCGCCCTGTGCGTCTGCCCGCGTCGTCCGGAACGGACGGCCGGAGCTCTGACCCCGGCATCTCAGAGCTGCGCGCGCCGAGCCTGACTTAGCCGCAGGGCTCGCTGGTCGCCGCGCCCTGCTCGGCGGCGGATAGGCCGGAGAGGCTTTCCCCGAGTTCGGCAATGCGGAACGGTTTGGTCAGGCGCGCGAATTCGGAGGCAATGCCCTCCGCTTCCGCATAGCCGGAGATGATGAGGACCGGGAGGCCGGGGCGCTCGGCGCGAAGCGTCTGGACCAGCTCCAGCCCGGTCATGCCCGGCATGAGGTGATCGGTGACGAGGAGGTCGGGACCGAGTCCGTCTTCGACCAGCTGCAGCGCCGCTTCGGCCGAGGCCGCCTCGACCACGGCATAGCCCAGATCCATCAGCATGTCGGCCGTGCTCATCCGCACCAGATCCTCGTCGTCGACCAGCAAAGCCGTGCCGCGGCCGGCCGGCCGGGCGCGCGCGCCGACGGTCTGCCCCTCCGACTTCGCATCCACCAGACTGACCGGGAGCCAGAGGTCGACCCGGGTGCCCTCGCCGGGGCGGCTCGAGAGCGTCAGCCCGCCTTCAAGCTGGGAGGCGAGGCCGTGCGCCATCGACAGCCCCAGCCCGGTGCCCTTGCCGATGCCCTTCGTCGAGAAGAACGGCTCGACCGCGCGGGCGAGCGTCGCCTCGTCCATGCCGATGCCGGTGTCTTCCACGGAGAGGCGGACATAATCGCCCGGCCGCAGCGCCGACCGGCGGCCCGGCCCCACCGTCTCGGCAGCGGCCGAGAGGGTGAGAACGCCGCCCTCGGGCATGGCGTCGCGCGCGTTCACGGCCAAATTCAGCACCGCCATTTCGAGCTGGTTCGCGTCGGCCACCGCCGCCGGAAGATCGTCCGGAAGCCTGACCCGCACGTCGATCTTGGGGCCTGAGGTGCTGGCGATGAGCTCGGCCATGCCGCCGACCAGCGCCTTGATGTCGACGGCGCTCGGCTGCAGCGGCTGCCGCCTTGCGAAGGCCAGCAGACGCTGGACCAGGGTCTTGGCGCGCTCGGCGGACTGCAAGGCGCCGTCGATCAGGCGCCGCTCCCGCTCGCTGCCGAGTTCGCGGCGCACGAGCATGTCGAGGCTGCCGACGATCGGCGTCAGCAGATTGTTGAAATCGTGCGCCACGCCGCCGGTGAGCTGGCCCATCGCCTCCAGCTTCTGGCTCTGCCGCAACGCCTCCTGCGCCTGTTCGAGCTCCGCCGTGCGCTCGGCGACGCGCTGCTCGAGCGTGTCGTTGAGCTCGCGCAGGCCCTCCTCGGCCGCCCGGCGCTTGGAGATATCGTTGAACAGGATCGCGACCCGGCGGGCGTCGGGATCGCCGACGCGCAGCGCATGAACGTCGAACCAGCGGCCCATCGCAGTTGAACCCTCCTCGAAACGCGTCGCCTCGCCGGTGAGCGCGACCCGCCCGTAAAGCTCGAACCAGTGCGGCTCGAGGTCGGGGACCAATTCTCCGGCGGTCCTGCCGACCGCGTCATTGAGCCCGGTCTGCCGCTCGAAAGCCGGGTTCGCCTCGACGAAACGATAGTCGACCGGGCGCCCGCTCTCGTCGAAGATCATCTCGACGACGCAAAAGCCCGCATCGACCGTCTCGAACAAAGTGCGGTAACGCGCTTCGCTGGCGCGCAATTCCGCGATCGCCGCGACCCGCTCGACATGCGCCCAGGACCGCGCCGTCACTTCGCGGAGCAGGCTCAGCTCCGCCTCGGTCCAGATGCGGGGCACGCGGTCGTGGATCGCCATCAAAGCGGTGAGGCGGCCTTCCTTGACCAGCGGCATGCAGATCGTGGCGGCGATGCCGATGCTTTGGAAGGTCGCGGCTTCCTCCAGCGCCAGCTCGCGCAGATTGTCGTTGACGACCAGCGGCAGTCCGGCGCCCAGATTCTTCACCGCCAGCTTGCCGAAATCGGCGAGGCTGTAATGGCCGACGATGCTGGTCGACCCCGCCGCCGCCCAGTCGCCGCGGATGGTGAAGCCGTCTTCGTCCTCGTCCATGTCGGCATAGGCGCAGACCGACAGCTTCAAATGTTCGCCCAGCAGCCGCGTCGTCGTGGCGAGGACCGCATCGGCGTTGGCGAGCGAGGCGGTTTCGGCCGCGAGCCGGTCGAGGAAAGCGAGCCGGGCCTCACTGCTGCGCAGTTCGGCTTCGGCGAGCTTGGCCTCGGTGATGTCGGTGTTGACCGCCACCGCGGCGATCACCTGCCCGTCCATGGTGACCGGCGCCGCCGCGCAGCGCACGATGCGGTCTTCGCCGGTGATCCGGTGCCGCACGCGCACGTCCTGGATGACGCGCTCGCCCCGGAACGCGCGCGTGAAGGCCTGTTCTTCGAGCGCGATCAGCGCTCCGGTTTCGGCGTCCCGGGTCTGAATCTCTTCGGCCAACGTGGCGACGTGGCGGTTGAGATCCTCGTAGCTGGCGAAGCCGAGCTGCTCCAGCGCGGGCCGGTTGGCGTGGGTGATTCCCTCGGCGGTGCCGATATAGACGGCGTCCGGCATGCTCTCGAGCACGGCGCCGAGCTCGGCCGCCTTGCGCTCCGCCGCCCGCAAGGATGACTGAAGCCGCGTCTCGCTTGTCCTTAGCTCCGCCTCGGCGCGCGCCCGTTCGGCGGCCGCCCAGGTGCGCTCGGCAATCTCTTCCGTGAGCACGATCTCCTCTGCCGTCCAGGCGCGCGGTATCTGGCTGTGGACCGCGAGAACCGCGGCCAGCCGCCCCGCCTTGACCACCGGCACGTTCAGGAAGGCGCGGATCGAAGTCTTCGCAAAGGCGGCGAGCGCCTCGGGCGACGAGGTGCGCGGGTCGAGCCGCACGTCGGGGATGGCGATCGTGTCGCCACGCCGGAGGTCGGCGATGAAGGCCGGGCCGAAATCGTCGAGCCGGTGACGGCCGGCGTTGCTCGCCATCTCGCCATTGTTCCACTCGCGCTCGATGATCGCGGTGTCGCCGTCCGGCTCGACCTCGGCATAGGCGACCTGCGCCACATCGAGGTATTGGCCGAGCGCCTCGGACGCGACGGCGATCACCTCGCTTGCGCCGGACAGGTCGCGCAGCCGCTGTTCGAGCGCGAGGCGGAACGCCTGCCGCCGCCCGGCGAACACCTGCTCGGTGATCTCGACGCAGGGGCAGAAGAAGCCGGCCACCGCGCCCGCCTCGTCGCGCACCGGCGTGTAGGAAAAGGCGAAGTGCGTTTCTTCCGGATAGCCGCGGCGGTGCATGAGGAGCTCGATGTCGTCCATCTGGACCGGCCGGCCGGCATAGGCCTCCTCGACGATCGGCAGCAGGTCGCCGCGGATTTCGTGCCAGACCTCGAGGAAGTCTCCGCCGAGGGCGGCCGGATGCTTGGCGGCCAGGATCTCGGCATAAGCGTCGTTGTAGAGGAATGTGCGCGTCGGTCCCCAGGCGAGGAACATCGGCTGGTTGGCCGCGAGCATGACGCCGACCAAAGTCTTCAACGGCTGCGGCCACCCTTCGGGCGGCCCCAGCGGCGAGGCGGTCCAGTCGAAGCTCCGCAGCATCGCACCGGCTTCGCCGCCGCCGGCCAGAAAGCCTGCGGCCCCCGGCGGGGCGGCGATATCGTTCAACGCCATAACAGCAACGCTCCCGACGGCGGTCTATCCGACTGCGGCTCTAGATTCGCCCGCGATAGACTGGGTTAGGGCCGGGGTGAAGCTTTTGGAGCGAGGGAGGAAATCCGCCGGGCAGCGTCTGTTCCCCGGCGAAAGCCGGGGTATCCCGTTGCACGGCTTCGACCCCTACGGACATATCGCCGAGCAGCTTGATCTCCGCCGGTGGCAGCGCGGCCTTCCCCGCTCGGGGCGCCAACCAAGGCGGCTCTGGACGCCGTCTGCCGCAGACGACGATCTCACCCCCTAACCCCGCCGAGCCGCATTCCACGGGCCGGGGCTTGAACTTTGCCAGATCGAAGTCGGTGCTCGGCATGTCGCCGATCGCCTGTGCGAGAAGGGCAGC
>DASVRK010000230.1:0-7116 GCA_036388655.1 Allosphingosinicella sp.
GGATGTTGGTTGGGAAATGGACCTACCGTAGCTTCAGGAACGATCCTTCCCTCGTCGGCGGGGATGCCGCCGCCGCGCTCGGCCTGATTTTCGGTGAAGGAGTGTTCGACCTCGACATGGACGGCGAGGATCGCTTTCGCGGCGGCCTCGGTATGGGAACCGGCTACGCGCTGACGCTTTCCGGAACCGTCCTGCGCGGCGCCGGGAGCGCCTTGGAATTCGCCATCGTCGGCCTCGGCCTCCAGGGGACGGCGACGGAGGGCTGGCGTTACGATTATCGCTGCAACCCCGGCTATCTCTGGCCCGAAGGGGTGGAGCAGGTCCCGTCGCTGGTCGGCACCGTCGTGCGGGTCAACCCGCAGGGGCCGGCCTCGCCCGCCGGCTACACGGGATCCTTCATCGCGGTGCGCCAGCCGGAGGCGCGGGCGCCGCGCACCCTGCGCCGCTCGGCTCTGACGGTGGGGCTGTGAGCCCGCGGCTCTTGCACCGGGTTCGTCTGGCGGCGTGCGGCCCCTCCGCCCTGGCGGCTCTTTTCCTCGCCGCATCGCCCGCTTTGGCTGCGGGGGAACCGCGCATGGCTGAGATTCGCACCGGCGACGGCCCCGCCTGGGTAGCGCTCCCCGACGATGAATCGCTGCCCTCGCGTGGCCGAAACTATCTCGACCATGGCGGCTGCGCCCATGCGGTCTGCCCGCGCGGTTCCGCTCCCGGGCGCAAGGACCGCCGAGCGGATCGCCCTTAGGGATCACGCGCGCAGCCCTCCAGATCGACCGCACCCGCACTACACGGACTACATAACCGCCACTCTTTACCCTTGGCTCGAAGCGCCGTCATCACAGGACGGGTCCACACGAAATCACCGCCTTCTTCATCCGCGGGCAGTCGTTCGAGCGTGTCGACAGCCATCCGGACGATACTCGGCCTGTCCTCCCGCAATGCAATTTTCTGTTTTCCTACAGATCACCATATCGGCTAAGTTGATTCGCATGTCTGAACCGATGCCCGCCCGCCTGCCTATCGACGTCCTCCTCGAAGAAGTGCTCGACGGTGGCGGCCGTGCCTTCGTTCCGGTCCCGGTGCGCGCACGGCGCGACGGGTGGACGCCGGAACGGCAGCGGGGGTTTATCGGACGGCTCGCTCTGTGCGGCTGCGTGTCGCGCTCGGCGCGCGCGGTCGGCATGACCAAGAAGAGCGTCTACAATCTGCGCGAGCGGCCGGATGCGGGGAGCTTCGCCGCCGCCTGGGACCGGGCGCTCGGCTGGGGCGACCGTCGAATGGACGATATCGCGATCGAGCGGGCCTTGCACGGCGAAGTCCGCCCCTATTTCTACGGGGGCGTCAAATGCGGCGAGAGCGTGCGGCACGACAACCGGCTGTTGCTGGCTGCCCTGAACCGGCAGGACCGCCGGGACGGCACGGCGAACTGCCCGGCGAGCATCGACGCCAAGGAATTCGAGGATCTGCTCAAGCAGCTTCACCATATTCCTGCCGACACTGAAAACAAAGGAGATTTCCCGCCGATATGAGGGGGTTTTGGTGTACTTCCAGACGCGATGACAGCGGCGCCGGTTCCGACTAAGGCGAGGCGATGAACCCGATCCATCTCGGCCAGTCGAGCCCGCTCCCCGCCTCACCCGAGGAAGCCCGGCTCGATTATGTCCCCAATCCCCGCCCCGGCCGCGCCTATCTGGTCCGCTTCGCCGCGCCCGAATTCACCTCGCTCTGCCCGGTCACCGGCCAGCCCGATTTCGCCCATATCGTGATCGATTACGCGCCCGGCGAGACGATCGTCGAATCCAAGTCGCTGAAGCTGTTCCTCGGCGCGTTCCGCAACCATTGCGGGTTCCACGAAGACGTGACGGTCGGCATCGCCGAGCGGCTCGTCGCCGAGATGAAACCGCTGTGGCTGCGCATCGGCGGCTATTGGTATCCGCGCGGCGGCATGCCGATCGACGTCTTCTGGCAATCGGGCGATCCGCCCGCCGGTCTGTGGGTGCCGGACCAGGGCGTCGCCGCCTATCGCGGGCGGGGCTAGGCTTGGACAATCCGCGGATCGTCGTCCACGGCGCCGGCTCGGTCGGCTGCTTCATCGGCGGCGCCTGGCTGGCCGCGGGCGCCAAGGTCGGCTTCCTCGGCCGCGAGCGGATTGCCGCCGAGCTCGCCGAGCATGGCCTGTCGTTGAGCGATCAGGACGGCTGGCGAATCCACCTCGCCCGCGACCTCATCGACTATTCGGCCAAGCCCGCCGTGCTGAAAACGGCCGACATCGTCGCGCTCGCGGTCAAGAGCAGCGGCACCGAAGCGGCGGCGCGCGAGATCGCCCGCCACGCCCGCCCCGGCACGCCGGTGATCAGCTTCCAGAACGGCATCGGCAATCCGGACGCGCTGAAGCGGCTGCTCCCGAAGATGCGCGTGCTGCGCGGCATGGTCCCCTACAATGTCGTCCGCCTGGGCCCCGGCCGCTACCACCGCGCTAGCTGGGGCGACCTCATGGCCGAGGATGACGCGGCCACCCAGGCCCTCGCCGCGAAGATCGGCAGCCGCCCGGGCCGGCTGCTCCTCGCCAAGGACATGCTCCCCGTCGCCTGGGGCAAATTGCTGCTCAACCTCAACAATGCGGTCAACGCTCTGTCCGGCCGCACCTTGCTCGAGGAACTACGCGAGCGCGACTATCGCCGCGTCCTCGCCGCCGCGATGATCGAGACGCTCGAGCTGCTGACCGCCGCCGGCATCGAGCCCGCCAAGATGGGGCCGATCCCGCCGCGGCTGCTCCCGCACGCGATCGGGGCCAACGACTTCATGGTCAAGAACCTGCTCCTCCGGGTGATGAAGATCGACCCCAAGGCGCGCTCGTCGATGGCCGACGATCTCGCCGCCGGCCGCCCGACCGAGATCGACCATCTGAACGGGGAAGTGGTGAAGCTCGCGCGCTCGCTGGGCCGCGAGGCGCCGGTCAACGCCGCCATCACCGCGCTGATCAAGGAAGCGGAGACGGGGAACGAGCGAAGCTGGTCCCCGCGCGAGCTCTACATCCACGTGCTCCAGGGCCACAAGCGCGCCGCCCTGTTCGGCTACTGACGCTCAGCTCCCGGCGCGCGCGCTGCGGCGATAGAGCCACCAAGCGAGCAGGGCGAACAGCAAGGTGCCGCCGACCGCCGCCGCGCCGGCGAACTCGTCGCCGACCAAAGCGATCGGCGCTTCGCTGCCGCTGCCGACCACCAGCGCCGCATAGCCGACATTGAACAGGCTCTCGCCGACGATCATGCCGGTCGCGGCGAGCACGCCCATCCGCTTGGCCCGCTCGGCATTGGCCGTGCGGCGCTCGACGCGGCGGTCGTAGAGATGGCCCACCACCGCCCCGACCACGACCGTCATGGTCGTCGCCATCGGCAAATAGATGCCGATCCCGACCCCGAGCGGGTGGAGCCGCAGCCGCCCGGTCCGGCTCAGCAATTCGTCGACGATCACGATCCCGACGCCGACCGCCGCGCCGATCCCGATCAGGCTCCAGTCGAGGTCGCCGCCGAGCACGCCCGAGGCGAGCGCCGACACCAAAGCCGCCTGCGGCGCCGGCAAGGCATTCGCGCCCGCCCCGGGAGCGCCGGCAAAGCCGTAGGCGGCGTTGAGCAGGTCCAGCACCGGCGGAATCACCAGCGATCCAAACATCACCCCGAAGATCAGGGCGACCTGCTGCCGCCACGGCGTCGCGCCGACGAGCTGCCCGGTCTTCAGATCCTGCAGATTGTCGTTGGAGATGGTGGCGACGCCGAACACGATCGCGGTCGTGAACAAGGCGTAGGCGATCAGCGCCTGCTCGCCGCCCTCGCCCAGACCCGGCGCAAAGAAGATGCCGAGCAGCACCGAGGCGGCGAGGATCGAGAGGATGCCGACGCCGGAGATCGGGCTGTTCGAGGCTCCGATCAGGCCCGCCATATAGCCGCAGACCGAGGCGATGAAGGCGCCGGCCAGCAGGATGAACACCAAAGTCACCGCCACCAACGGAACCGTGATCCCCGCCAGCGGCCCGCCCGACGCGAAGTCGGCGAGCAGAAAGGCGATCGGGATCATCGCGGCGCCGGAGACCAAAGCGACGATGCCGACCGGTATGTCGCGCTCCTGCAGCGGCAGCCCCTCGCCGCCCGAGCGGCGCGCGCGCGAGGCCGCCATCGCGCTGGCGATACCCTTGAGGATCGGGCCGATGATCCGGAGCAAGGTCCAGATCGCCGCCACGCCGATCACGCCGGCGCCGATGAAGCGCACCTGGGTCGCCCAGATCCCGATCGCGAATTCCTCGACCGTCCCGGTCTGCGGCACCAAAGCGGTCAGCCACGGCGTCGCCACGCCCCAGCCGATCACCAGCCCGGCGAACATGGCGAGCCCGACCGTCAGCCCGACCAGATGCCCCGCCCCGAGCAAGGCGAAGCTGAGGCCGCCCGCTATCCCGGTCGCCGACGCCCCGACCTTGAAGAAGCGCGTCGCCTCGGCGACCGCCAGTCGGGTATAGACTAGGGCCGCGAAACCCGCCGAGACCAAAGTCGCCGCGGCCATGATCTTGAGCCCGGCATTGCTCTCGGCGTCGCCGGCGCGCGAGCCCTCGCCGATCTTCAGCACTTCGGCGGCGGCGCGCCCTTCCGGATAAGGCAGCGGCGAATCGGCGACCAAAGCGCGCCGCAGCGGGATCGAGAACATCACGCCGAGCAGCCCGCCCAGCGCGCAGACGAAGGCGGTGGTCCAGAACGGAAAGCCCTGCCACCAGCCGACCATCACCAGGCCCGGCAGGATGAAGCAGATCGCCGCCAGCGTGCCCGCCGCCGAAGCGACGGTCTGGACGATATTGTTCTCGAGGATGTTGGAGGTGGCGAACATCCGCAGCACCGCCATCGAGATCACCGCCGCCGGGATCGAGGTCGCGAAGGTGAGGCCGACGCGCAGGCCCATATAGACGTTGGCCGCGGTGAACAGCAGAGTGATGACCCCGCCCAGCAGGACGCCGCGGACGGTGAGTTCGGGGAGGGGACGAGAAGCCACCATCATCGCCTCGGCGGGAAGAGCAAAAGGAAAAGGAACGCCTTTCGGTCCGCTGCCGACGCCGCCCGAAAGCGGCCGATTATGGCGCGCGCGGTTACAATGACGCTTTTCGCGTCCGAGGTGCGAAACCTCCCGAGCGGGTCATAGTCCGCCGAATGCCGCTGCTCTTGGAGATTCGGGAAAGCGTCCGCAAAATCGATGATCTCCGCTCCAAAGCCGCCCGTCGGGATGTAGGCGGCGTAGCCTGGCTTGGGGGTCGACTTCACGACTTCCTCGCAGACCAGCTTCAATCCACGGTGATCCACACTCCGGAAGACGAGCGCATATTCCCGCGTGTGCCTCAGCGTCACTCCAACGAACTCGTCCGCCGCGGCGATCAGCGCAGTGTGGAAGGCTGCATAATAAGCAGCCGAAATAGCTCGCCGTAAGTCCACCTGGCGGGGCGGACCCGCACCGGGCGGCTGGATGAGACGGTTAGCCTGAGCAAGCAGATGCTCAGGATTCAGTATCGCCATCGTCTTCCAGTTCCGCGGTCGTGGCGTAGGTGACGACCGACCCGCGCTCGTCTCCCACGTCTCGCAAGGTCCGCTTGATCGATAACAAAGTCGTGAGGAACTGGCTCTCGTCGATCTTGTCGATCGCACCTTCGTTGAGGACGATCGTGATGCGCAGGATCTCATCGCCGTCGGACCCGATGGCCGGCTCGACCAGGACTTCCTCGACGAAATCGTCATTGAGAGAGCTTATGGCAGCCTTGCGTGCGGCGGCTCTAACGTCGCTCATCGCGGTCATGCCCTGACTTTAGCCAATCGGCCGTGTGAGCGCATTCTAATTCTCAGCGCCCCTTGAAAAGCCCCCCGAGCAGCCCGCGCACGAGCTGCCCCGCGATCCGGTTCACCACCTGGCGCTGCACGGCCTTGCCGACCTGGCGCACCATCTGGTCCTGGAAGGACGGGTCGGCCCGCTCGGCCCGGCGCTGCCGAGCTTCGACCTTGAGCCGCTCCGCTTCCTGCTTGGCGGCCTCGGCCTTGGATTTGTCCGCCGCCGCCGCGGCGGCCGCCGCTTCGGTGCGGGCCTTCAATATCTCCTCGGCGCTTTCGCGATCGACCGCGGCCTCGTATTTCCCCGCGGCGGGGGAGATGGACTGGATCACCGCCCGCTCGCGCTCCGTCAGCGGCCCCAGCCGCGAACGGGGCGGCTTCACAAGCGTCCGCTCCACCGGCGACGGCGAGCCGTCCTCCTGGAGCACCGAGACCAAAGCTTCGCCGACCTTCAGCTCGGTGATCGCGGTCTCGACGTCGAGCTTCGGGTTGACCCGGAACGTCTCGGCGGCCGCCTTGATCGCCCGCTGGTCGCGCGGCGTATAGGCGCGCAGCGCATGCTGGATGCGGGTGCCGAGCTGACCCGCCACTTCGGCCGGAATGTCGATCGGGTTCTGCGTCACGAAGAAGATGCCGACGCCCTTCGACCGGATCAGCCGCACCGTCTGGGTCACCGATTCGAGGAACGCCTTGCTCGCTCCCGTGAACAGCAGGTGCGCCTCGTCGAAGAAGAAGACCAGCTTCGGCTTGTCGAGGTCGCCGACCTCGGGCAGGTCCTCGAACAGCTCGGCGAGCAGCCACATGAGGAAGGTGGAGAACAGCGCGGGCCGGTCCTGGACGGCGGGCAGCTCGACGGCGCTGATCACGCCGCGCCCGTCGGCGGCGGTGCGCATCAGGTCGGCCGGTTCCCACGCGGGTTCGCCGAAGAAGACGTCGCCGCCGAGCTCCTCGAGGCCGATGAGTTCGCGCAGCAGCACCCCCGCGGTGCTCGCGGACAGCCCGCCGAGGCCCTTGAGGTCCGGCTTGCCCTCGTCGCTCACCAGCCAGCTGATGACGGCGCGGAGGTCCTTGAGGTCCAGCAGCGGGAGGCCGGCGTCGTCGGCGTAGCGGAAGACCAGCCCGAGCGAGCTCTCCTGCGTGGCGTTGAGGTCGAGCACCTTGGCCAGCAGCGTCGGCCCGAAGTCGGTCATGGTGGCCCGCACCGGCACGCCCGGGCCGAGGCCGCCGAGGGAGAGGAACTCCACCGGGAACGCCGTGAGTGTCCAGT
>DASVRK010000231.1:0-6781 GCA_036388655.1 Allosphingosinicella sp.
CCCCGGCCGGGTGGCGGCAGCTAGTCGTCGCCGCGCCGCGCGAAGCCGCCGCCGCCGCCTCGGCCGGCCTCCCCTCCGCCGCGCACCGGCGGCTGGCGCTGCTCATGATCCGCGCTGAAGCGGGCGACGCGCTGGAGGCGATCGCGGCCACCCTCCAGGACGATCCGCCGGCCGTGCTCGGCCCTCATTATACCGGCCGCGAGATCGTCATCGGCTATGCGGGACCGGCCGAAGCGGCCGCGGCGGCGATCAGGCTCGCCGCGGAAGCCGGCGCGGCGGTCGGCGGCCATTACGGCGTCGCGCAGCCGGTGCGCGATCCGTTCGGCGGCGAGCTCCGGATCGGCGGGGACGCCGTCGCCCTGGCCGCCGGCGCCGCAGCTTCGGCGCCGCCGGGCTCGGCCTGCGTCACGGCCGATTTCGCCGCCGCTTTGGCCGCATCGCGCGAGGCTGACGTGCATTCCGAGCTGATCGGCGAGCTCGACGCGCGCGACGGCAGCGAGCCGGTCGATCTCTACGCGCTGAAGCCGCGGCTATAACATCTCGGCTTCGAGCCGCCCGGGCGCGACCACGATCAGCGCGTCCGGTTCCCGGCGGAGGATCCCGCGCCGCTCGAGCGCGCTGACCGTGCGCGAGGCGGTCTCGCGCGTCGTCCCCACCTGCATTGCAAGCTCCGCGAGCACCGGCAACGGACGGATGGCGAGCCCCTCGCCGGCGCGTGCGCGCCTGAGCAATTCCGCGCACACCCGCCCGCTGGCGGAGAGCGCCGCCCGCTCGAACATGCGCGTCGACGTCGCGCGCAGCCGTTTCAGCAATATCCGCGACAGCGCGAGCCCGATACAGCCGTGCCGCTCCGCCAGCCCGACCAGGATGCCGGCCTCGAGCAGGAATGAGCGCACCTCCTCGACCGCGACCACGTCGGCATCCTCCTCGACCGCGTCGAGCCCGCCCAGCGCCCCGAACAGGTCGCCCGGCCCCAATTCGTGGAGCAGCACCATCTGCCCGTCCGCGCCGTAGAGCAGGGCATGGCATCGGCCGAGGATGATCAGATAGATGGCGGTCGGCCGGTCCCCCTGCCGCAGCAGATGCGCTCCGGCCGCGTAGAGCCGGACCCGCCCCAGCCCCAATATCCGTTCCGAAAGGTCGGGAGCGCAGCCGAGGGCGGCCCTGACGGCGTTGAGATCGACGGAATCGAACAGAAGCTCCTCCGCGCTTTCGCCCGAGACTAAAGCGATCCGTCGGCAAAATACATGGGCCCGGCGCCAGGAGCGGCTGCCGATCCAGCGATATGAACGGCTGAAGGTAAAATGGTCGGGGAGAGAGGATTCGAACCTCCGGCCCCTGCCTCCCGAAGACAGTGCTCTACCAGGCTGAGCTACTCCCCGACCGGTGCGTCCGGCCCCGCTAAGGGACCCACCGGGAGACAGGTGGCGGGTCTATAGGGAGGGCGGCCGGGGAGCGCAAGCGCGCTCACGCGCCGCGCGCCGCCAGCATGTCGGCGATGGCGGTGAATTTCTCGCGCGGGCTGCCGTCGCGGGCGCGGGCGGCCTCGGCGGCCTCGATCTTCTGCCAGTCGCGGAAGGTGACGACGTCGACCCCGCGCCCGTCGAGCAGGGCGTCGAGCCCGGGCCGGCCGAACTTGCCGCTGACGCCCTCGCCGAGGGTCGCGAAGATCTTGTCCGCCACCTCATAGCCGTCGGGCCGGTTGGTGCCGATCGTCCCGGTCGGCCCGCGCCGCGCCCAGCCGACGCAATAGAGGCCCCCGTCCGGCCCGGCTTCGATCACGCCGTCATGGTTGGCGAAGCGGCCGCGGCCATGCTCGTAAGGCACGCCCTCGATCGGGGGGGTCTGGTAGCCGATGCAGCTCACGATGAGGCCGCAGTCGATCGCGTACCGCTCGCCGGTCCCGACCGAGCGCAGATCCTCGGTCAGCCGCGTGCGTTCGACGATCAGCCGCTCGGCCCGGCCATCGCCCTCGACCGCGATCGGCATGGCGAAGAAGTCGAATTCAATCGTCTTGGGCTTGTCCTGCGGCAGCGAAGCGAAGCTGCGCAAGTGGCCGACCGACTTGCGCATGCCGGGCTCGAGCAGGGCGTCGTCGCCCTCGGGCGGGAAATCTGCCGGCTCGACGCGCGGGGCGGCCGCTTCGAGATAGCCGAGCTCGCCCAGCTCCTTGGGCGTCATCGCGATCTGGTGCGGCCCGCGCCGCCCGAGCACGTGGATCAGCCGGATTTCGCTGCGCTCGAGCGTGTCCAGCGCATGGCCGACAATGTCCGAGCCCTGGAATTCGGCGCGTGTCTTGGACAGGATGCGGGCGACGTCGAGCGCCACGTTGCCGTTGCCGATCACCGCCGCCGCCTTGACGTCCAGCGGCGGATCGAGGTCGGCGAATTCAGGATGGCCGTTATACCAGCCGACGAAGGCGGCCGAGCCGACCACGCCGGGCAGGTCCGCGCCCGGGATGCCGAGCGGCCGGTCGACGGGCGCCCCGGTCGCCAGGATCACGGCATCGTAAAGCTCGATGAGCTCGGCGATCGTGATGTCGCGGCCGACCAGCACGTTGCCGACGAACCGCACATTCCCGCTCAGCGCCACTTTCTCGTAGCGGCGGTAGACCGCCTTGATCGACTGGTGGTCGGGCGCGACGCCGAAGCGGATGAGGCCGTAGGGCACCGGTAGCCGGTCGATCACGTCGATCCGCACCGCCTCGCCAAACGCCTTTTGCAGCGCTTCGGCGCTGTAATAGCCGGCGGGGCCCGAACCGATCACCGCAATATGCCGCATCCCCGCCTCCCGATGTTAAGCGGCGATGCTAGCCGAAGGGCCGGCCGAGGCAAGGGGCGCGGCGGACGGGAACGGGAAGGTGCCTGAACCGGAGGCTCAAAGCGGGTCGGGGACGGCCGCCTGAATGGCTTGCACGCGTCTCCACACGTCGTCGCCCATCCGGTGCCGCCAGGCGGCGGTGGTCATGCGGGCGAATTTGCCGTCTTCACGGCAGCGGCTTTCGACCTGGGCGATATAATGCTCGCCATGAGAACCTAGCAAATGTTCGAACGGGCCGGCGGCGACGGCGCGCAGCTCGCCATTCGTTTCGGCGCAGTCCACCGCGGCCTTCAGGAATGCCCATTGCACATCCGCACCTGTTCCCCTGCGAAGGCAGGGGTCCAGACCCGGCCATTCTTCCTGGATGAAGGCCGATATGTTTACACCAATGAGAGCGGCCTCAACGGCGCAGATGAATCCGACTGGCGCGACCTGTACCCGACCTCCGTCTGACAGGCTGCGCCTGGTCTGGGCCCCTGGCTTCGCAGGGGCGCGGTCAGCGCCCATCATCACTCATCCATCCGGTGAGCCTGTCGAACCATGAACAGGCCGGATTGACCCCGGCAATCCTGAAACATTCCGGGGCATGTTTCACCTGCTCATTCTCGAAGGACTGGTGCACTGAGCCGCTACGAAGCGCACGGGGCCGGCCCCCAGCCCCCGGTCAGCCGCCGTTCACGGCGGGCCGTGTAGGAACGGCGGCATGATGAACAAAGCGATTCTGGCACTTGCCGCAGCGGCCGGCCTTGCCGGCGCATCCTCCGCGCAGCCTCCCATTCCCGCGCCCGAGGCCGAGGCGAGCATTCCCTTCGCGCACCAGCGCATCCGCAGCTTCCGCTCGCTCGACGACCGCTCGGTCTACATCCGGGTCGGCAGCCGCCTGCGCGGCGAATGGTATCATGCGACCACGGCCGTGCCTTGCCGCGAGCTTCCCTACGCCCTGGCGATCGGCGTCGACCGCTTCAGCACGACCGGCACGCTCGACCGGTTCAGCACCCTGCTGGTGGACGGCGAGCGCTGTCCGCTCCAGTCGCTGGTGAGGAGCGGGCCGCCGCCGCGGAAGGTCAAGTCCGACCGCTATCGCAGCGCCCGCAACAGCTAGCGCGTTCGAGCGTCAGCTTGTCCCGTCCCCGTTCAGGCTGAGCCTGTCGAAGCCCATTCCCTTCTCCCCCTTCGGAGCAGGGAAGAGAGGCCCTTCGACAAGCTCAGGGGGAAAGGATTGGGGCGATTCCCTCCAACCCTTGAGCGCCCTACCCCCGCTTGCTCTTGTCCTCGAGCAGCTCGGTGCCGCGGGCGCGGATCAGGCCTTCGATCTTGCCGGCGAACAAAGCCAAGACGGGCGGCACCATCAGCTCGAGGCGGACCTTGCGCTCCTCGACGTCGATATGGCCGGTGACTTCCTGACCCATGGCGCGGACGTCGAGATACATGCGGTCGCCCTCCCAGCGCGATTCGACCTGGGCGCTGCCGCCGGGAACATGATCCTTGAGGCGGCCGATCCCGCCTTGCATCCGCCGCTTGGCCTCTTCGGCGCCGAGATTGTGCGGGAGGTCGACCGAGAGCGGCTTGTTCATGCCGCCGGTCTAGCCCGCGCCGCCCGCCGCGCACAAGCACGGCCGCGACGGGCTCTCGCGGGACAGGGCAAAGATTCGATTAAGCATCTCTTCTAACCCGCGGTAAATCACCAGCGCCTACTCCCTCGTCGGCTGAGATATTTTTCCGGACCGGTCGAGGGACCATCGATGCTTAGATTCCATTGGCTCAAACGGCTTCGCCAAAGCGAGCGGGGCAACGTCCTCGTCATCGGTGCGGCCTCGCTGCCGCTGCTGATGGGCGCGACCGCGCTGGCCGTCGACACCATCCAGCTGAGCCTGTGGAAGCGCCAGATGCAGCGGGCGGCGGATTCGGCGGCGATCGCCGGCGCCTATGCGCTCGACCAGGGCACGCCGATCGCTGCCGCGATCGCCAACGATCTCGACGAGCATGAGACGCCCGACGCCACCGACGCCGTCGCGACCGGCAGCTTCACCGGCGGGACGCAGGCGGCCGAGACCTGCGCGGTGCGCGGCGGCGACCCCTGCTACGGCCAGAGCGTCCAGGTGACGCTGAGCGCCGCGCCGCGGCTGCCGTTCATCAGCTTCTTCACCGGCGCCGCCAGCCCGATCACGGCCAAGGCCGTGGCCGCGCTCGCGCCCGACGGCCGCTATTGCATGATCTCGCTGTACGACGGCGACGAGCCGGGCATCACCGCCGGCGGCAACGGCAAGGTCGATCTCAATTGCGGCGCGGGCACCAACTCCGAATCCGACACGGCGATCGTCGCCGACGGCTCGTCGGAATTCGAAGCCTCGCCGCTAGGCTCGGTCGGCAATATCGGGACCGGCAACAATTTCATCGGCAATCCGATCATAAGGCCGTTCTCCAGGCCGATCCGGGATCCGCTGCGCCACATCCAGGACCCCGCGCCCGACCCGTCCGACTGCACGACGGCTTTCGACGACAGCCCCGGCCAAGTGCAGGAGATACCCGACGGCGCCTGCTACAGCTCGATGATCATCCAGGGCCATCCGAAATTCCTTGGCGAGGTCTATGTCTACGGCGGCGACGTGACGATCAACTCGACGGCGCGCATCACCGACGACGGGGCCTCGACGCTGATCCTGACCGGGCCCGACGGCGAGGCCGGCAACATGCACGTCAACGGCAACGCCGTGATGACCCTCACCGCGCCAACCTCGGGACCCTATAGCGGAGTGGTCTTGTACCGGGACCGGCGCGCCAGCGTGGCCACGGTCACGCTCAACGGCGGCGCCACCCTCAACCTCACGGGAGCCATGTACTTTCCGACCACCGACCTCACCATCCTTGGAAATTTCGTGTTGAACTCGGAATGCCTCCAGCTGGTCGGCCGCAAGCTCAACTTCCAGGGCACCACCGACATCGACAATGAGTGCGACACCAACGACGGGACGGACCCGTTCCAGATCAGCCGGGTGAGGATCGTGGGCTGATCCGATGCTGAGGGGATCCATCATCTGGCCAGGCGGCCTTCGCGGCGACGATCGCGGCACCAGCGTGGTCGAATTGGGGCTGCTGCTGCCGTTGCTGACGATGCTGATCGTGAACATCGTCGATCTGTCGATGGGCGTGTCGCGCCGGTTCGAGATCCACCAGGCGGTCCACCGCACGATGGAGCTCGCCGCCGCCGCCAACGGCTTCCCGATCGACGCCGAGACCGGCGAGTATGATTACAGCGCGCTCAAAGTGCACGCCGCCGCGGCGGCGGGGGTCGAGGAGGGCGATGTCGACCTGCGTTGGTGGCTGGAATGCGACGGCGTCGAGCAGGACGAATATTATATGCAGTGCCCCGAGGGAGACCCGTCGGCGCGCTACCTGCAAGTCCGGGTCGAGGCGGCCTATACGCCGGTGTTCAGCATATCGGCGGCCGGCCTCCTCGGCGACCAGATCACCATGTCGGCAGAATCGGCGGTACGCATCGAATGAAACAGAAAATCAACCACTTTCGCCGCGACCAGAAAGGCGCCGGCGCCATGGAATTCGCGCTGGCCGCGCCGGTGCTGTTCACGATGATCGTCGGCATCTCGCAGATGGGCACCTTGTTCTTCGCCAATGCGGGGCTCAGCCACGCGGTGTCGGAAGGCGCGCGCATTGCCGCCAATTTCCCGACGCCCGCGGACGACGTGATCAAGGCGGCGATCCTCGACAAGAGGTTCGGCCTGGTCGAGGAGAATATCGTCGGCGAGCCCACGATCGTGCCCGGCACCGACACCGCGACGAGCATGCCGTTCCTGGACATCAGCCTCAGCTACGAGGTGCCCTTGAACTTCATCTTCTTCACCGGGCCCGAGGTGACGCTCACCGAGACCCGCCGCGTCTTCAGGCAGATCGAGACTCCGGCGCCGGTGGATGAAGACGACGAGGATGAAGACGAGGGCGAGGA
>DASVRK010000232.1:0-14046 GCA_036388655.1 Allosphingosinicella sp.
GGCCTACGTCGTGTTCGGCAAGGCCGCCCGTTCGGGCAACATCGATCTTGGCGTGCTTGCCGCGGCCCAAGGCTTCATCGTCCAGGGCGACGCGGACGGCGACCGCGCCGGCCGGGCCGTGTCCACGGCCGGCGACGTCAATGGCGACGGCTTCGACGACATCCTCGTGGGTGCGTTCGCCGGCGACGATGGCGGCCCCGAGGCCGGCGAGGCGTACGTCGTCTTCGGGAGGGCGCCGGTCGAGAGCGTCACCCGGATCGGCTCCTTCGCCGGCCAGACCATCCGCGGCGGCGGCGGCGACGATTGGCTCGACGGCCGCGACGGCGCGGATCGCCTGTTCGGCGCCGGCGGCGACGACGAGCTGATCGGCGGCACCGGCAACGACCTGCTCGGCGGCGGGTCCGGCATCGACAGCCTCAGGGGCGGCTCCGGGAACGACAGCCTCAACGGCGGCGGCGGCGGCGATACGATGAACGGCGGCTCGGGCAACGACCGCCACTATGTCGACAGCGCGGGAGACCTCGTCATCGAGGCCGCCGAGGGAGGCACCGACCGCATGTTCGCCAGCGTGAGCTACGCGCTCGCCGATGGCGCCCATGTCGAGATGCTGACCACCATCGCCAATTCCGGCACGGCGTCGATCCACCTCTCCGGCAATTCGGGCGCCAACCGGATATTGGGCAACAATGGCGGCAACATCCTGAAGGGCCGGAGCGGCAATGACGATCTGAACGGGCTCGGCGGCAACGACCGGATCGAGGGCGGGGAAGGAAAGGATTTGCTGGCCGGCGGAGCCGGAACCGACCGCTTCGTGTTCGACACCGCGCCGGGCGCGAACGATACCGACCGCATCAGTGACTTCGTCGCCGCCGACGATTCGATATTGCTGAATCGGCTTGTCTATGGCGCCATCGCCGGCGACGGGATGCTGGCCGCCTCCCAATTCCACAGCGGCAAGGCGGCCGCGGACGCGAGCGACCGGATCATCCATGATGCGGATACCGGCATCATCTTCTACGATGCCGACGGGGCCGGCGGAGCCGCGCAGACAGCGTTCGCCAGGGTGACGGCGGGAATCGCGCTAACCCGATCCGACTTCATCGGCTTCACCAGCGGCGGCGCCATGGCGGCGACCGCGCCGATGGCCGCCGAGGCGGGGTTCACCGGCTTCACCGCGATGCAGGCGATCGGCTGGGCGGACCTTCCCTGAGCAGCAATCCGACCGCGACCCGGGTGCCTGCGGGCGTCGGTTCGATCCGGAGCGGGATGCGGTGTACGCGGCAAAGCCGCGACACGATCGACAGGCCGAGGCCTCTCAGCTTCGGAGCGGCGCAGTCCTCCGAAATCGACTGAAGCATTTCGGCTGGGATGCCCTCGCCCGAGTCCGAGATCAGGAGATCGGTTCCCTCCACCGCGATGCCGAGGCGGCCGGGCCGGGTGTGCTGGAACACGTTCGCGATGAGATTGCCGATGATGGCCGCGGCGACGCGTGCATCGACCCGGCTGGTGCAGTCGGCCGGGACGGCGACCGTCACCTCGAAATCGCCGGCATCATGCCGCGCGCTCTCGGCCAGGACGATTTTCTCGACGAGCGGCAGCAGCGGCACGTGCGCCGAAGGTGATCGCGCTCGTTCCTCGCGCGCCAGCATGAGCAGCAGGTCGATCGACTGCTGCATCTCCACGGCCGCTTCCGAGATGCGGCGGACGTGGCGGCGTTCACATCCACTTCGCGGTTGGCGCAGGACGGCCGATGTCCGCATTGGGTCGAAGACGGACGAGAATGCGCTCAGCCGCGCACGCGCCATGGGTGGTCCGGGTTGCGCCTGATAAAGTCGTCGACCTCCCCGAGTTTGTCGGGGAACCGCTCACCGTCGCCTCCCTGGCCAAGACTGCCGAACCGGAAGCCGCTGTCCCAGAGCCGCTGCACCTTCTCCCATTGCTTGAGGTCGCCCATCTTCGGCGCTTTGAAGGATCGCCCCATTTCGCTGAGGCGCCGCGCGCATTGTGGGCATAGCCGGTCTTTACCGGCCCCATCTTTGCCGGCCCCATCCTTCCCCGGAGGGAGCTTCCACGATTTACGACAGTGAAAGCAGGCGTGCGCAATCCTCTGCCTCTGCGGCGGCTCTGGGACGGGTCGGCGATTGGCCATCCTGGAAGATGGCGACCTTCGTGAATGTCCGCAATGGGTCGAAAGCCGACTCACCGACCTGCCGGGTGAACCTCTCCAAGGATCAAGAACCCACCTCGCGGGACCGAATGGCAGTAGCCGTGGATACCGCCTTCAAAGCGTTCGCAATCTGATACCAAGCCAACAGCGGTGACTTGGCGCGGTTCCCTGCGGGCAGCGGCAAGTGTGCTGTCGTCACCATAGATGCCAAGCCGGTGCCCAGCCACTCGCTCGATCCGATAGGCACCCGGGATTTCTGCGTCCTCAGCCGATGCAAACAGGGCACGCCCGGTCCACCAGCCTCGAACAGCAACGCATTCCCCACTGTGCTGGCGGTAGTTCCGAGCAAGGTCGGTCAAAGCCACGCTAGATGCCCGTGCGAGATTGCAGAAAGCAGGATCGGTTGCGAGGCTAACGATATCCCCCTCAGGCTCGACAAGGTCGGTTTCAGGGCCGCTCCCAAAAGCTCCAGCTAAGAAGAACCAAACTGCCAACATAGGATCAATATCCTCACAACGGCTGAGGTCCGCAATGGGTCGCTAACGGACATTCGGCCTTTGGTCAGATTTCAGACCGACACCCTACCCGCTTTCACATCGCCTTGACGGCGGGCAGGCTAGCCACTCGCTAAACCGGGGGAGAGAGCGTGAAACGAAGGCGCAAATTGCTGCGGGCGGCGGGGCTGATCGGGCTGGCGGCGGCCGCGACCGCCGTGGGTCTCGCGGCCGCGCCGCTTCCCAGGCCCGAGGTGCGCTTCAGCCGCCCGGGCTGGATCGGCCCGGTCGCCATCGTCGACGTGGAGACGGGCACGGTCCGGCGCGGCAAGGCGCTCCGCATCGAGCGCGGCCGCATCGCCGCGGTGACCGACATGGCCGCCGTGCCGCCGCGTGACCGGCCCGCGATGCTCAACGCCGGCGGCGCTTATGTGACGCCCGGCCTGTGGGACATGCACGCGGTCCTGACCCGCTATGCCGGAGCGCTCGAGCATCCGCTCTACCTCGGCTACGGCGTCACCCGCCTGCGCTCGATCCTCGACTGCCCCGCCGAAGGCAAGGCGAGCCTCTACGCCTGCGGCTCGCACAAGCGGCGCTGGAACCGGGACGTCCGGGCGGGCCGGCTGATCGGCGCCATCACCCTGGGCTCGGGCAGCTTCCCGGTTGCCGGGCCGCGCCGGCTTCACCGCGACCTGCCCGATTTCTACGGCGCCGCCACCCCGGCCGAGGCCCGGCGGCTGGTGCGGTTCATCGCCGGGCAGCCGGCCGGCCCCGACCACATCAAAACCTATGACGGGCTAACGAGAGACTCGTTCTTCGCGCTGATGGCCGAGGCGAAGGCGCGCGGGATCGAGGTCAGCGGGCATGTTCCCGCGGCGGTCCGGGTCTCCGAGGCCGCCGCCGCCGGGCTCAAGGCGGTCGCCCATGCGCGGGCGCTCCCGATCGGGTGCTCGACGCGGGAAGGCGAGATCATGCGCCTGCGCTCGGCCGCCCGGCCGGCGGCGCAATGGATGCGGCTGGCGCTCCAGTCCCAGCATCCAGCGGCCTGCGCGGCGCTTTGGCGAACACTGACGCGCCGCGGCACTTTCGTGTCGCCCACCCTCATCACGCGCTATTCGGAAACGCGGGCCGGGCTTGCCGAGCTCAGGGGCGATCCGGCGACGCAGCGGGCCACGCCGCCGCTGTTCGAATGGATCTGGAGCGAGGACATCGCCCCCGTCGAAGCGCGGCGGCCGGAGGAGGAGGCGGTCTACGCCGCCTTCTATCGCGCGGCCGCGCGCCGCACCGCCGAGGCCGAGCAAGCGGGCGTCCGGCTGCTCGCCGGCAGCGACACCGGCGACGCCTTCGTCGCGCCCGGCGTCGGGCTCCATCAGGAAATGGCGCTGTGGCGAAGGGCCGGCACCCCGCCCGCCGCCATCTTGCGCGCGGCCACGATCGATGCCGCCGCCTATTTCGGACAGTCGCACCGCATCGGCCGGATCGCGCCCGGCTATGTGGCCGATCTGGTGTTCACCGGCGGCAACCCGCTCGTCGACCTTGGAACCCTGCGCGAGCCGCAAGCGGTGTTGCAGGAGGGGCGGCTGTACGACCGCAGAGCGCTGGCGGACGCGCGCGGCGCGGCGGAGCAGGCGGCGGCGAGCTGGCGCTTTCCCATGCATGTGCTGCGCGATCTGATGCGCAACCCGCTCGGCTTCACCGGCTCATGATCCTGGGGATCGTTCGGCCTGCCACGCAGCGGCGCGGAGGGCCCCATCCCAGCCTCCGCGGTGGGGCTCGTTGCGGCCAGTCGTCCGGCGCTTTAGGTTCCGGTGGAGATGAACGGCCCCGACTGGATCAAGAAAGCTGAACGGGTCGCCCGAACTTTAGGCGCCACCACTGCGGGGGAGCGGCGCGCCAGCCATTCGGTCTACGTCATCCTGCTGCATGACCCGTCCGGGATCGGAAGGTGGGGCCTGTATGTCGGGCAGACCTCGCGCGACCCCGATCTGCGCTTCGACCAGCACAAGGCCGGTCACAAATCGAGCAGGGCGGTCAGGCGGTTCGGAGTGAGGTTGCTGCCGCATCTCGTCAACCACCTCAACCCGATGACAGGCTGGGAGTCGCTCGAACTGGAGGCGGCGCTGGCGGAGGGTTTCCGCCACGCCGGCATCCCTTGGATCGAGGGCGGTCACTGATGCCGCCAGGCGCCTGGTGCGGCTGCGAAGAGCAGGCACCTCTCGCGACATCGAGCCAGCCTTCGGTCGGGCAGGCGCTCACCCGATCGCAGCCGCTGCGCTGAAGGGTTTCCCGACCGACCTACTCCCGGGGACCCGATTCTGGGCGCGTCCCCTCCCGGCAGCGTGGAAGGCATTGCGGCGCCGGATTGGAGAGCAAGCCTTGCCATGGCCGCAGCGCGATGCCGCGGCCCCGCTCCCGGTCAGGCGATCTGCAGGTCGCCGCCAAGCGCCTCCGGCCGCCACAGCAGCGCGTCGCGTCCGGCCAGGCCCATCGTCGCCGTCGGATCGCTCTCGGCTTCCCAGGCGGCCGCCGCGGGCGCGGCAGCGGCGGCGGCCGGCGCCGAATAAGCGACGAAATCGGCGCGCGTCACGGGAGTTCCAGCATCGACCTTGGCGATCAGCACCTGGGCCGCGCCGCCGGTGCCGTCGGCATCGTAGAATATCTCGCCGCTGCCGACATTGTAGATGATCCGGTCGGAAGCGTCGCCGGCCGCCGCGCCGGCCTTGAACGCGGCCCCATGAAGCGCACCGTCGGCGGCGATGCCGCCGAACACCGCGCGGTCGAGATGGATGACGTCATCGATGGGGCGGAAGTCGGCGAGATCGTCGACATTGGCGGCCGCGTCTGGGGCGGTGTCGAGCACGAATATGTCGCGGCCGCTGCCGCCGGTCAGGACATCGTTGCCGGCCCCACCGGCGATCCTGTCGGCGCCGCCCGCGCCGTCGATGACATCGTCGCCGCCGAGGCCGGTCAGCGCGTTCGCACCCGTGTTTCCGGTGATCCCGTTGGCGGTCTCGTTGCCGGTCCCGTTGAGCGCCGGTCCGAGCAGCGCCAGCAACTCGACGTTCGCGCCGAGCGTGTAATCCGCCGCCCGCGAGCGCACGCTGTCATTGCCCGCGAACGCGTATTCGAAGGCCACGTCTTCGGCGCTGTCGACCAGATAGATGTCGTCGCCACTGGAGCCCATCATGGTATCGGCGCCGGTGCCGCCGTCGAGCGTGTCGGCCGAGGTCCCGCCGGTCAGCACGTCGACGCCGCCGAGCCCGCTGAGGACGTTCTCGCCGGCGAGGCCGGTCAGCTTGTTCGCCAGATTGTTGCCGCGCAAAGTGTCGGCGAAGTTGGTGCCGGTGACATTGTCGATATTGTTGAGATTGTCGCCGGCCGCGGCGCCGGTCTGGGCGCCGCCGAGCACAATGCCGACGCCCGTCGTTTCATGGCGGTAATCGACCGTGTCCGAGCCCGCGCCGCCGTCGAACGTGTCGGTTCCAAGGCCCCCGAGCATCAGATCGTCGCCGTCGCCGCCGAAGATCGTGTCGTTGCCCTCGCCGCCGTGGAGCTCGTCATTGCCGTCCACGCCCAACAGGCGGTCGTTGCCGGCCTCGCCGAACAATTTGTCCCCCGAGACCGAGCCGGTCAGCGTATCGGCGACGGTGCTGCCGACCAGGCCCTCAATGCTTTCGAACGTGTCGGTGCCGAGCGTATCGCCGCGCCCGCGATTGGTGGTGAGGCTGGCGGTGATCGAAACCGCGTAGCCGTTATAATAAACCAGGTCGAAGCCGGTGCCGCCGTCGAGCAGGTCGTTGCCGGCATCGCCGACCAGCGCATCGTCGCCGGTCTCGCCGTGGACGATGTCGTTGCCGCCGCCGGCGAAAAGGGTGTCGTTGCCCCCGCCGCACCAGAAGGTCTCGGCCGTGGCCGAGCCGGTCCACGAGCCGCTGAAATGGGCGAGATAATAAAGCTCGAATTCGCTCGCGGTTTTGCCCTCGGCATGCTGGGCGAAGAAGCCGGCGGTCGCGCCGCGCGCGTCGAACGTGTCGAAACCGTCGCCGCCCGAAATCCCGACCCGGCCGCCGCCGCTGCCGACGATCCTGATGATGTCGTCGCCGGCCTGGCCGTAGAGGTTGTCGAGCCCGCCGTTGAAGATCAATATATCCGCGCCGTCGCCGCCGGTGAGCTTGTCGTTGCCGAAGCCGCCGTCGAGCGTGTCGTTGCCGACATTGCCGTCGAGAATGTCGTTGCCGAGATTGCCGAACAGCTTGTCGTCGCCGATGCCGCCGCGCGCGGTGTCGTCGCCATTGTTGCCGGTCAGCGTGTCGTTGCCGCCGAGCCCGTCGAGGAAATCGTTCTCGGGTGTGCCGCTCAGCGTGTCCCCGCCCGCAGTGCCTCTCAAAGTCGCCATGATGTCTCTCCCCCTCATAAGAACAGGCGTCGAAAACCGACGCTTCGGATCAGTGGGAGAGAGATTTATTTTGCAGCAGGCAAAGCGGACATTCGGATGGGCGGACGCGGTCGCTTCGCGCGGACGCCTCCGCCGTCATTCCCGCGAACGCGGGATCCCGCTTCCCTTCCTCCAGGCCGGAAGCGGGACTCCCGCTTTCGCGGGAGTGACGAACCGATCACCCCATGAAGGCGAGGAAGTCCGCCTCGGTCAGCGCGGTGTTGACGGCGACCCGCGCGAACAGGATCGCGGCCGCCCCGCCCGCCCCGTCCGCATCGTAGAAGATCGAGCCGGACTTGGCGTCGTAGAGGATGCGGTCCGCGGCATCGAGCGCGACCGTGCCCTCCTCGAACGCCGAAGCCGCCAGCCGGCCGTTCGCCCCAATCCCGGTGAACACCGCCCGGTCGAGCCGGATCGTGTCGTCGGTGGCCGAGAAATCGATCAGCCGGTCGACATTGCCCGCGCCGAGCGCGCTGTCGAAGCCGAAGCTGTCGGCGCCGAGGCCGCCGCTCAATTGGTCGCCACCGAGGCCGCCGTGCAGCCGGTCATTGCCCTCGCCGCCGACAATGCGATCGTCGCCGCCGCCGCCCTGCAGCAAATTGGCGGCCGCGTTGCCGGTGATGCCGTTGGCGAGATCGTTGCCGGTGCCGCCGATCACGCGCAGGCCGGTCAGGATCAGATTCTCGACATTGTCGCCGAGCGTGTAGGTCCCGATGCTGCGGACGCTGTCGGTCCCCTCGCCCAAAGCCTCGACGATCACGTCGCCAGCGATATCGACATAATAAATATCGTTCTCCGCTCCGCCCGCGAGGCGGTCGGCGCCGCCAGCGCCGTTCAGCACGTTGACCGCCGCATTGCCGGTAAGATTGTTGTCGAGCCCGTTGCCGGTGCCGCTCCGCGCGGTTCCCGCGAGGATCAGATGCTCGACGTTCGCGCCGAGCCGGAAATCGACCTGGCTGGTGACGGTGTCGATGCCCGCATCGGCCGCCTCGGTCGCGCGGTCGGTGCCGAGATCGACGGCGTAGCTGTCGTCGCCAAGGCCGCCCGACATACGGTCGGCGCCGGCGCCGCCGTCGAGTATGTCGTTGCCCTCGCCGCCCGAAAGAACGTCGTTTCCTCCGGCCGCCCTGATCGTGTCGGCACCGAGACCGGTCGAAATGATGTCGTTGCCGTCGCCGACGGTGACGCTGTCGCTCTGGCCGGCGGTGGTGATGGTGAAATGCTCGACCCCGGTGAAGGTGGTCTGCGCGTAGGCGCCGCCAAGGTAGAACTGGCCCGAATAGCCCCCGGCCAGCGTCCCCGTGAACGGCTGGTTCTCGCCGTAGAAATGGCCGTTGACGTAGCTATAGTCGATCACCAGCCGGTCGCTGCCGCCGCCCATGTTGACGACGTCGGTGGCGCGCGACACCTCCACCAGGTCGTTGCCGCCGCCGGTGTCGAAGGTGGCGTTGAAGGCGTGGATGCCTTCGCGGAACACATCGTTGAAGCGGGTCCCGACCACATTGCCGTGGAAGCTTTCGAAGTTCGCCACCGAACCCGGCCCCGCCGCCTGCTGCGCACCGACGGCGAGCAGATTGATCGAAACCCCGCTGGCGCGGCCGGTGAAGTCGATGCTGAGCGCATCGATCCCGGCGCCGCCATCAACCTGGTTGACGCCCCTGCCGGCGGTGACCCAATCGTCGGCCGCACCGGTCGAGACGATGTCGTCGCCGTCGCCGACGCGGACGCTGTCGAGGCCGCCGGCCGTCGTGACGGTGAAATGCTCGACGCCGCTGAAGATGGTCTTGGCGCCGCCCCAAAGCGAGAATTCGCCCGCATAGCCGTTGGCCAAGGTGCCGCTGAACGGCGGGTTGCCGCCGAGGTTCAAATGGGTGTTGGTGTAGCTATAATCGACCACCAGCCGGTCGGTACCGGCGCCCATGTTCACGGTGTCGTTGCCGTTGGAGACCTGCACCAGATCGTTGCCGGCGCCGGTCTCGAAGACCGCGCTGAAGGCCTGAACGCCTTCGCGGAACAGGTCGTCAAACTCGGTGCCGGTCACCTGGCCGGCAAAGCTTTCGAAGTTCGCCACGCTGCCCGGCCCCGCCGCCTGCTGCGCGCCGGTGAGCAGGAGGTCCAGTGAAACGCCGCTCGCCCGGCCGGTGAAGTCGATGCCGAGCGCGTCGGTCCCGTCGCCGCCATCGACCTGGTTGACGCCTCTGCCGGCGGTGACCCGATCGTCGGCCGCACCGGTCGAGACGATGTCGTCGCCGTCGCCGACGACGACATAGTCGAGGCCGCCGGCCGTCGTGACGGTGAAATGCTCGACCCCGCTGAAAATGGTCTTGGCGCCGCCCCAAAGCGAGAATTCGCCCGCATAGCCAATGGCGAAGGTGCCGCTGAAAGGCTGGCTGCCGCCGAGGTTCAGGTGGGTGTTGGTGTAGCTATAGTCGACCACCAGCCGGTCGGTGCCGGCGCCCATGTTGACGACATCGTCGCCATTCGAAACCTGCACCAGATCGTCGCCGGCGCCGGTCTCGAAGGTGGAGTCGAAGTCGTGACTGCCTTCGCGCAGCACGTCATTGTGGGCGGATCCAGCCACCGCGCCGAGGAAGCTCTCCACAGCGGCGACGGAGCCGGTGCCGCCGGTCTGCTGCGCCCCCGACGCGAGCAACAAGTTGATCGTGACGCCTGTGCTCTCGTCGGACAGGTCGATGCCGAGCGCGTCGACGCCGGCGCCGCCATTGACCGCGTCGGCGCCGCGCCCGACCGTGATCAAATCGTCGCCCGCGCCGGTCGAGATGATGTCGTTGCCGTTGCCGGTGACGATCTGGTCGCCCGTATAGCCGCCGCTGGCCACGGTCGTGATCGTGAAATGCTCGACGCCGCTGAAGCTGACCTCGGCATAGACCCCCGCGCCGTCGCTGCGGTAATAGGTGCCCGAATAGCCGGACGCGAGGTCGCCCGACAGCGCCACGCTCATATAGGTGCGGGCGTTGGCGGTGGAATGGTCGAGCACCAGCCGGTCGAAGCCGGACCCCATCGCGACGCTGTCGGTGCCGCGCGACACCTGCACGCGGTCGTTGCCGGCGCCGGTCGAGAATTGCGCATTATAGTGGTGGACGCCCTCGATCAGGACATCGCTCTGGGCGGAGCCGGTCACGGTCCCGACGAAGCTCTCGACGCCGCTGATGGAGCCGGTCCCGCCGGTCTGCTGCGCCCCTGAGCTGAGCAGGTTGATCGTGACGCCGGCGGTCTCGTCGGACAGGTCGATGCCGAGCGCGTCGACGCCGTCGCCGCCGTCCACCACGTCGGCGCCGCGCGCCACCCTTATGAAATCGTCGCCCGCGCCGGTCGAGATGACGTCGTTGCCGTTACCGGTGACGATGTCGTCCCCCGTATAGCTGCCGGTGGCCACCGTCGTGATCGTGAAATGCTCGACGCCGCTGAAGCTGATCTCGGCATAAACCCCCGCGCCGTCGGTGCGGTAGTAGGTGCCCGAATAGCCGGACGCGAGGTCGCCCGAGAGCGCGACGTTCATATAGGTGCGGGCGTTGGCATAAGCATGGTCGAGCACCAGCCGGTCGCTACCGGCGCCCATGTTCACATTGGCCGTGCCACGGCTCAGCAGCGCCTCGTCGTCGCCGCCGCCCATCCCGTAATTGCCCGTGCCCGAATGGCCGGCGAGGCGAACGTCGACCCGGTCGTCGCCGTCGCCCAGGATCGCAACGCCGTGGAGGTAGGCGGTGACGTCGAACCGCTCGACCGAGGTGAACTCGGCGAACCAGTCGCCGATTCCGCCGCTGAAATGCTCGCGATGTCCGGCGGTCGAGATATTCCAGCCATTGTGGAACGTCACCGCATAGCTGTCGGTACCGTCGCCGCCGTCGATCGTGTCGGTGATGTGGATCGGCCCGACACCGTCGGAATAGGGCGTCTTGCGAAGCGCGATGATGCGGTCGTCGCCGGCCAGCGCATTGATGGTGCTGCCGGCTGCCGCCGAGCCCCCTTCGGCAGCCTCGTCAATCACGTCATTGCCGCTGGTCCCGGTGATGGTCGCCATGTCGTCGCCCCCTTATCCCCTGCCGCCCCGCATGACGGCTTACCTGGATATGCGTGGGATCGGCGGAAACGGGATCATCGGCCGGAAGATTTATTTCGATTGAGGGACTTGGATCGGCCGGGCCGGTTGATTTCGCTAGGGTCAGCCCAGCACCTCGAGATCGCCCGCGGCCGCGCCGCGCTGGCAGCGGCCGACGTTCCGGGCGACACCTTCGCGGTAACTTTCGACGAAGCCGAGCAGCTCGTCCCGCCGCACGAGCTCCGCGATCGAGGCCTGCGCGGCGCGATAGCCGGAGCAGGCGAGCGCCGGGTCGCCCGCCCCGGCCGCGATGTTGCCGAGCGTCAATTGCGCCACCGTCAGCCGGTTGAGCGGCGCTGCCCGGCGGGCCGGCGTCAGCGCCGCTTCGAACAGGTCGATCACTTGCTTCTGGAGCGCGATGGCCTGGCGGTGGCGTCCCTCGGCGGCGAGCGCCTGCGACTGGATCTGCCGCACATTGCCGGCGAACGACTTCAGCGCATGGTCGTTGGGCTCGATCTGGATAAGCCGCTCGCTGGTCCGCTCGGCCACCTCGAGGAAGCGGCGCGCCTCGCCCGCCCGCGCCGGCAGGCCCGAGGCCGCGCCATAGCCGACATAGCCGTTCCACATCAAAGTGAAGAGCACGAGCGGATCGTTGGGGCGCGTCCGCTCGAGCGCGACCAGCCGCCGCTCGGCGTCGAGCATCGCCTGCACGCTGGCTTCGAGCCGGTCGGTGAAATAGCCGTGATAGCCGCGAAAATGCGCCGCCAGCGCGCGGTCGAATTCAGCCTCGCGGGCGCGCTGCATCGCCGGCGGCCATGCCTTGATGTCGCTCTCGAGCAGGCCCGCGAGCCGTGCGATCTCGTCAATCTCCTGCGCGATCACCGCCACTTCGGTCTGCGCCTTGCGCAGGCGCCGGCGGGCCATGTGCCAGGGCGCCCCGCGCGCCTCCGCCGGCACCCGCTCGAGCAAAGCCGCCGCCTGCTGCTGGGTCTTGGCGGCGGCCTTGGGGTCGGCGTCGATATTCGCCTCCACCATCGAGCGGGCCGTCAACGCTTCCGCCATCGGCGGCGCGGTCGCGGCCGGCGCGGCCTGAAGCCCGCCGAGCAGCTTCAGCGCCTGCTCCAGATTGGCGCGGGCGCGGTCGGCCTGGCCGAGGTTGGGTTGCGCCGGCACGCCCTGCACATAAGCGAGCGCGACCAGCCCCCGTGCCGCCTCGAGCTTCAGCCCGTCATCGGCGTCCGGCGAGGCGGCGAGCGCGGACAGATAGGCCTGTGCCCGGTCCGCCAGCGCCGCCCGCGCCTCGGCATTGCCGACCACCCGCTCCAGCATGCCCTGAAGGTCGAACACCATATAATTGGCGAGGCTGCGCAGGTCCGCGAACCGCGCCGCCTCCGCGCGCCGCGCCGCTTCCGCCTGGGCGTAGGCGCGGGCGGTGAGGCCGAGCGCGGCGACGAGCAGGATCAGGGCCGCCGCGCCCGCCGCAACGGAAAGCCGGTGCCGCCGGACGAACTTGCCCAGCCAATAGCGTCTTCCGGTCCGATAGGCGCGCACCGGAAAGCCGTGCTGCCACGCCGCGACGTCGGCACTGAGCGCCTCGGCGGTCGGATAGCGGTTGGCCGGATCCGCCGCCGTCGCCTTGGCGATGATCGCCGCGAGCTCGCGGTCCTGCGGCCCCGGCGGGATCAGCCGGCTAAGCAGCCGCCCGAGCGAATAGATGTCCGCCGCCGTCGTCACGCCGGCGCCGGTCATCCGCTCGGGCGCCGCGAAGCCCGGCGTAAGGCTGAGGCTTTCGATCGAGCGCGAGCGCGGCGCCTCGCCCGCCTCCGCCTCGACGTCGGCGGGCCGGGCGATGCCGAAATCGATCAGCTTCACCACCCCCTCGCGCGTCACCAGCACGTTCGAGGGCGTGAGGTCGCGGTGGACGATCAGGTGGCGGTGCGCGAAGCCGACTGCGGCGCAGATGTCGAGGAACAGCCGCCGCCGTTCGTCGCGTCCGAGCCGCTGCTCCTCCGCCCAGGCGAGCAGCGGCAGGCCGTCGACATATTCCATGACGATATAGGGCGATCCGGCCTCGGCCTCGCCGCCATCGTAGAGCCGGGCGATGTTCGGGTGCGACAGCCGCGCCAGCAATTGCCGCTCGCGCTGGAAGCGCTCGACCAACGCCTCGGAGAGCAGGCCCGGCTTGATGATCTTGATCGCGACCACGTGCGCGAAGTCGCCGGTCGCCCGTTCGGCGCGGTAGACGCTTCCCATGCCGCCGCGGCCGATCCGCTCGGCGATCCGGTACGCCCCGATCCGCTCGGGCGGCGGCTGCTCGCCCTCGAGCGGCTCGGTGCCGGCGCCGGTGCGAAGCGCCGCCCGCCGGTCGGCCTCGCGCAGCGACTGCAGCCGGCTCAGCAGCTCCGGCCGGTCGGCGGCCGTCTTGGCCAGCCAGGCGTCGCGCTCGGCTTCGGGTATTTCGAGCAGCTCCTCGAACAGCCGGACAGCGTCGCGCTCGAGCGTGGGGTCAGGCATCGTCGATCGGATTTTCGAGCGCGTCGGTGAGCCAGGCGCGCGCCGTCTGCCAGCGCCGTTTGATGGTCGGCTCCGACAGCCCGGTCACGATGCTCACGTCCGCCACGGTCATGCCCCCGAAATAGCGCATCTCCACCAGCTCCATGAGCTGCTCGTCGATGGCTCCCAATCTGATAAGCGCGGAATCGAGGCGGTTGAGATCAAGCCTTTGCTCGCCGTCGATCCGGGTGCAGATCTCGACCTTGACGTGGCGGCGCTTGGCCGCCGCCTTCTGGCGGGCATGATCGACCAGGATGTGGCGCATCATGCGCGAGGCGAGCGCGATGAAATGAGCGCGGTCCGATAAATTGTTCTGGCTGATCTGGATGAGCCGCAC
>DASVRK010000233.1:0-6926 GCA_036388655.1 Allosphingosinicella sp.
CGCGCCCGGCGCCGACCTCGTCACCATCCCCTCGCTGCGCGGCGCGGTGGTCGCGGTCGGCGATCGCCGCGTCTCCGACATGGAGGATATTCCGGAAGGCGCCTGGTTCCTCCACGGCGACCGCGGCCTCACTTATGCGAGCGCGGTGCCCGAAGGGAGCCGGATCGTCGAAGGCCGCTGGTGGCCGGCCGATTATCGCGGGCCGCCGCTCATCTCGCTCGACGTCGAGGCCGCCCGCGCGATCGGGCTCAAGGTCGGCGACCGCCTCACCGTCGCCATCCTCGGCCGCGAGATCGAGGCCCGGATCGCCTCCCTGCGCGAGATCAACTGGGACACGATGGGCTTCAACTTCGTCATCATCTTCAGCCCCGGCACGCTCGAAGCGGCGCCGCACAGCTTCATGGCCACCGCCGCCATGCCCGAAGCGCAGGAGCGGCCGTTCGCGCGCGCCGTCGCCAACGCCTTCCCGAGCGTCAGCGCGATCCGGGTCAAGGAGGTGGTCGAGACCGTCGCCGGCATGCTCGGCCAATTGTCGGTCGCGGTCCGCGCCGCCGCCTCGGTCGCGATCCTCGCCGGCATCGCCGTGCTGATCGGCGCGCTCGCCGCCAGCCGCCGCGCCCGCGTCTATGACAGCGTCATGCTGAAATTGCTCGGCGCCACCCGCGCCCGCATCCTCGCCGCCCAGGCGCTCGAATTCGCCGCGCTCGCGCTCGTGGTCAGCGCGGTTGCCTTCGCGCTCGGCGCCGCGTCGGGCTGGTATGTCGTGGTGAAGGTGCTGGAGCTCGATTGGGCGCCGGACTGGGGCATCGTCCTCGCCACTTTGGCCGCCGGCGCCTTGGTCACCCTCGCCATCGGCCTCCTCGGCTCGCTCCCCGCGCTCGCCGCCCGCCCGGCCCGGGCATTGCGGACGCTCTAGGCCGGTCCTATTTCGCAACCTTCGAACCGGGAGCCCCGCCGATGATCGACCTCTACACCGCCGCCACGCCCAATGGCTGGAAGGTGTCGATCACGCTCGAGGAGCTCGAACTGCCCTACCGCCTCCACGTCGTCGACCTCGCCGCCGGCGAGCAGAAGCAAAGGCCGTTCACCGACATCAACCCCAATGGCCGCATCCCCGCCATCGTCGACCGCGCCAATGGCGATTTCCCGATCTTCGAATCGGGCGCGATCATGCTCTATCTCGCCGAGCGCGCCGGCCGGCTGCTCCCCGCCGACGAGAAGGGCCGCAGCCGCGCCGTCCAGTGGCTGATGTTCCAGATGGGCGGCGTCGGCCCGATGATGGGCCAGGCCAACGTCTTCACCCGCTATTTCCCCGAGCCATTGCCGAGCGTGATCGACCGTTACCGGCGCGAGGGCCGGCGGCTGTTCGACGTGCTCGACGGCCACCTCGCCTCCCACGAATATCTCGCCGGCGACTATTCGATCGCCGACATCGCCAACTGGTCCTGGGTCCACACCCACGAATGGCCAGGCATCGACATCACCGGCCTCGAGCACCTCAAACGCTGGCTGGACGCGATCGCCGCCCGCCCCGCCGTCCAGAAAGGCGTCGCCACCCCACCCCGCACCCGCGACGCCGACCAGACCGTCGCAACCGCCCGCAAGATGCTGGCCTGATTTTCCTCCCCGCGATTTGAAGGAAGCCCCATGAACGAGATGACCGCCATCGCCGCCCAGCCCGCTTATTCCGAAGGCGTCCAGCAGCGGCTGCGGCGCGCGCCGGCTCTGTTCATCGACGGCGAATGGGTCGCCTCGAGCCACGACAAGACGCTGGCCGTCGACGATCCCTCCACCGGCCGCGAAATATCCGCCATCGCCGACGCCAGCGATGCCGATGTCGACCGCGCCGTCGCCGCCGCCCGCCGCGCCTTCGACGACGGCCGCTGGTCCGGCCTCGCCCCCTATCGCCGCGAGCGCCTGGTCAGCCGCCTCGCCGACCTCATCGAAGAGAATATCGCCGAGCTCGCCGAACTCGAATCGATCGACAACGGCAAGCCGCGCTCGGCCAGCCAGGGCTACGACATCCCGCGCGCGGTCGCGACTTTGCGCTACATGGCCGGCTGGGCGACCAAGCTCAGCGGCGAATATATCGAGCCCGCCACAATGCCCTCGGGCGCCGTCCACGCTTATGTCCGGCGCGAGCCGATCGGCGTCTGCGCCCAGATCGTGCCGTGGAACTTCCCGCTGATGATGGCGGTGCAGAAGATCGCGCCCGCACTCGCCGCCGGCTGCACATTGGTCCTGAAGCCCGCCGAGCAGACCAGCCTCACCGCGCTCCGCCTCGCCGATCTCGTCGCCGAAGCCGGCTTCCCGGCCGGCGTGTTCAACCTCGTCACCGGCCTCGGCGAGACCGCGGGCGACCGCATGGTCCGCTCGCCTCTGGTCGACAAGGTCGCTTTCACCGGCTCGACCCAGGTCGGCAAGCTCATCAACATCGCCGCCACCGACACGCTGAAGCGGGTGACGCTCGAGCTCGGCGGCAAGTCCCCGGTCATCGTCCTTCCCGACGTCGACATCGCCAGGACCGCGGCCGGCGCCGCCCGCTCGATCTTCGCCAATGCCGGCCAGGTGTGCATCGCCGGCTCGCGCCTGTTCGCCCACCGCTCGATCTTCGACGAATTGCTGGAGGCCGTCGCCGCCAATGCCGGCGAGTGGAAGGTCGGCCCCAGCCTCGCCCCCGACACGGCGATGGGCCCTTTGGTCTCGACCGAGCAGCGCGACCGGGTGATGGACTATATCGACCAGGGCCGCAAAGCCGGCGCCAGCGTCCTCAGCGGCGGCGACGCGCCGTCCGGCCCCGCTTATGGCGACGGCTATTACGTCAACCCCACCATCCTCGTCGACGTGAAGCCGGAAATGTCGGTGGTCCGCGAGGAGATTTTCGGTCCGGTGCTCACCGCCCAGCGCTTCGACGATCTCGACGCCGTGGCGGCGGCCGCCAACGACACCGAATATGGCCTCGCCGCCTCGATCTGGACCCGCGACGTCTCGGCGATGCACAAGCTCGCCGCCCGGATCAAAGCCGGCATGGTCTGGGGCAACACCAATTCGGCCGCCGACACCGCGCTCCCCTTCGGCGGCTTCAAGCAATCGGGCTTCGGCCGCGAATCGGGCCGCCACGGCATCGAGGCCTATACCGAACTCAAGACCGTCGCGATCGCGCTCTGACATGCTGCGCGCGCTCCTCGCCTTGGCGTTAGCGGCGGTCGTCGCGCTTCCGGCCGCCGCCCAAAGCCCCGCCGCCCAAAGCCCCGCCGCCCCAACCCCCGCTGAACGCGCCCAGCTGGACCGCGTGCTGGAGCGCGGCCGGCTCATCCACGCCATCGACCGCGCGGCCTGGGTCGTCACCGACGATTTCATGGCCAAAGCCCCGGCCGCCGTCAAAGCGGCCGCGCGCGGCTATGTGGTCGAGCCGTCGGCGGAGGGCTTCGCCGTCACTTTCTACGACGATGTCAGCGGGCGCCGTTCGGCCCTCTATGTCGGCCGGGTCGCCGGCGGCCGCGTCGTCGGCAGCGAAGTCATCGCCGCCGCCCGCCGCGCGCCGCTCACCCCCGCGCAGACCCGCCTGGTGAAGGCGCGCGAGGCCGCGGCCACGGCCGACTACCAATCCTGCACCGGCGCGTTCAACGTCACCGCCATCCCGCCCGCCTTCCCCGCGGCGCCGCTCGACGTCTATCTGCTGAGCGCGCAGGTGAACGACCGCGAATATCCGGCCGGGGGCCATTTCCGGCTCGTGCTCGCGCCCGACGGCAAGCTCGTCTCCTCGCGCAAGTTCACCAATTCCTGCCTCAGCCTGTCCGGGGCGCCCGATTCCGGCGGCCCGGTCGCCGCGCTGATGGTCACCCACCTGCTCGATCCGCTGCCGACCGAGATCCACGTCTTCACCGCGCTCAGCGCCGGCAAGCCGCTCTATGTCGGTGCCGGCGACCGGGTGTGGAGCGTCACCGGCGAGGCGATCACCCTGATCGGCAATATCGGCGAGGAAATGAAGGACGCCCCCGCCACGGACCCGCGCTGACCTGGCGGCCGCCCGTTCGTTCGCCCATCAAGGCACGCACCGTCATACCAGCGAAAGCTGGGATCTCCCTTTTCTTGGACCCGCTTAAGGTAAGAGAGATTCCAGCTTTCGCTGGAATGACGGTCTAGATTTGCTGGATTGAGGGCCGTGCCGGACGCTCGTCCGCCGCCGCCGCAGGTCAGGCGGGCGCCAGCTCCCCGAACCGTGTCGTGGTGACGCTGCACGTGCCGCAGGCCCGCGGCGGCGGGAATTCGCGGCCCTCGGCCTCATAACCTTCCAGCGCCGCTTCCAGCGCCCGCACCGCCTCGTCCCGCGCCTCTTCGGAGTCGCGGCCGAGCGCGAGCACTTCGGGCACGTCCGGGCAGGTGGCCATCACCATCCCGTCATAGCGGTCCGCAAGCCTCAGCGCATAAGTCAGCATGCCGGTCTCCTTCAGGTTACCAGGTTCCACGCGCTCCGAAATTTCGGACCACCGGCGCGGCACGCATATTCAATGTCGGGTGCCGCCAGCTTACGATGCGGCCTTTCCCTGTCTTTGATGATGAGGAAGATGATGCGGATGGCGTTCGCGCGCGAGTCCCCGAATCGGCAACTCGGCTCACGCCGGAGCCGTTTCGGCGCGGAAATTAACCGCTCCGGGCGTGATCGTCCGGCCTGGAACCCGCGCGCCTTGCCGCGCGGCCCGTGAATCAGCTCCGCCTCAAGCCTCTAGCCCTTGCACCGGCCGTAATCGGGCCGCCGATTCGCGCGCGCCGCCCGCCTTTGCTCCTCGCCGATACATTGTTCGCGCAGCCGCACCGCGCGGCCCCTTTTCTGGTCGGCTTCGGCCTGGCTGGTGGTGGCGAGGTCGACCGCTTTGCCGGCCGCCCCGACCGCGGTCGACGCCGCCTTCACCGGCAGCGTCACCAGGTCCACCGCCGCGCTGAGGCAGCCCGACAGCAGCGGCAACGCACATAAAGCCAGAACCCGCATCGCCATCTCCCTGGAAGCCCGCTCACCCTAATCGCCGACCGAAGCTGATCGCCAACTGAACCTGCCGCCGGCTCCCCTTTCCCCGCGCCCCGTTGCCCTGAATCAACAGCTGCTGACCCATGTTAGTGGCGGGGTAATCCCCGATCCGCTATTATTGGCCCTCAGCCGAGTCCCGGGGGGGTCACTTCGATGAACATGTCCGATCTGGAATATTATCGCTCACGTATCGCCGCCGAGGAGATCGCCGCCCAGCGCGCGACCCATCCGCTCGCGGCCGAAAGCCACAAGCGCCTCGCCGAGGAATATGCCAGCCTGATCGTCGCCACCGAAGGCGACGCGATGCGCACCGCCACCGGCTGATCGGGGCGGGCGGGCCGGTGGCCTCCCGTCATTCCAGCGAAACTACTCCGTCATTCCAGCGAAAGCTGAAATCTCGTTCCCCTTGGCGATCCGAAGAAAAAAAAGGGAGATCCCAGCTTTCGCTGGGATGGCGGGGATCCGCTGGGATGGCGCGATGCGCTCGGATGACGGGGATGCGCCGGGAGGACGGCGCGCTCTCCAACGAGCAGCCCCCTAACCCGCCCGCCGCGCGAGGTTCAGGTAATTGGGATTGAACATCCCCGCCGCCATCAGCGCGTCGAGATCGGGGATGGTCAGCGTCCGGTTCTGGAGCTCGATTAGCCCCTCGCGCCGCAAATCTTGCAACGTGCGGTTGACGTGCACCGCGGTCAGCCCCGCCGCGTCGGCAATGTCGGCCTGGGTCAGCGGAAAATCGCAACTGTCGCCGCTGGTCAGTCCCACCGCGCGCAGCCGCAGGAACATCTCGCACAACAGATGCGAGATCCGTTCGAACGCCGTCCGCTGGCCGACGTTCAGCGTCCATTCGCGCTGCACCGCCACCTCGACCAGCTGGTCCCAGGTCAGCCCCTCGGCGATCGGCGCGCGCTCCCCGGCCAGCCGCGCGAATTCATCGCGCGGCAGCTCGGCCACCTTGATCGGCGTGATCGCCCCGATGCTGTGGTCCATCGCCCGCTGCAGCGCGAAATGATGGTTGCACAGGTCGCCCGGAACCAGGAAGGCGACGATCTGCCGCCGCCCGTCGGGCAGCGCCTTGTAGCGGCAGGCCCAGCCCTCCAGGATCAGGATCAGCGCGCGCGGCAGCTCGCCCTCGCGCAGCAAATCGCGCCGGGCAGGCACCTCGCGCACCGATCGCGTCGCCAGCAGGTCGATGCTCGCGCGGTCTTGCTCGGGGAGGGGAACATAGGTTTCGAGCCGGAGGATCAGCGGGCTCACCAGTCTAATTGCGGTTTCGATGCGGCACCTTAGCGTGGGCGCTGACCAGCGTAGCTTAACTATGTTAGCGAGGTGAAGCGGTAGTTGCCGCAAGCCGCCAAGCAGCGTCCCGTCCGGCGCCACTAACCGCAGCCCCGGCGCGCGATCGGGGTCCTGCCGCTCATCTAAGTTAATGAGAAAACTGGAATCGTTAACCCGTTTATCGACGCCGAGGATACAGCGGGCGAGGTGGTCTACAGCCTCCCGTTCAACCACGCCCTCAGCATCATCCCCGAAGGCGCCGCCACGGCCTCGTGAGCCGCGACGGAGCGGCATCCTGCCCAATGGCGATCACCGCTCATCCTGAGAAGGGACTGAGCCAGGCGAAATGATCGGGTGAGCAGTACCCCGTACTGCCCAGCCACGTCCGGGGGACGTGGCGACCCAATCATTCCCCTTTTTTCTTGTCTCCCTCACATCATTGTCGCCGCGCCGTAACCCTGATCGGGCAAGGCGGGCGCGAAAAGGAAGAGGAAGACAAGATGTTCGCGAGAACGGACAGGTTATTGTTAAGGCCGGGCTGGGCGGAGGACGCCCCTGCCCTTTATGCGGCCATCGCCGACGAAGCGATCGTGCGCAACCTGGCGAGTGCGCCGTGGCCCTA
>DASVRK010000234.1:0-4128 GCA_036388655.1 Allosphingosinicella sp.
CGATGAACGCCCCCGGCTTCGCGCTGCCCGAGCCGGCTTATTTCAACCCGATCGCCTACGGCGCGGACGGACCGGGCGACATCGTCTCCTGGACGATCAACTTCATCTTCTTCGACGGCAAGATGCGCGGGCTGTTCTCGCTCCTGTTCGGCGCGAGCCTGCTGCTCATCACCGACGCTGCAGAAGCCAAAGGCGAGCGCGCCGCGAGGGTGCATTACAGCCGCATGCTGTGGCTGGCCGTGTTCGGCTCGCTGCACTTCTACCTGATCTGGTGGGGCGACATCCTGAGCCTCTACGCGTCCCTGGGCATGCTCGCCTGGTTCTTCCACGACCAGCCGCCGCGGGCGCTGATCCGCTGGGGCACGGCTTTGGTGCTGGTCCAGTTCCTGGCCTTCGCCCTGCTCACGCTCAGCTTCTTCGAAGCGAGCGCCGCGGCCCTGGCTCCGGGCGCCGATGCGGCGGCGGTCGGCGACTGGACCGCCATGAAGGCGGAATTCGCGGTCCCCGACGCGGCCGAACTCGCCCGGACCATGGCGCTCTACACCGGCAGCTACGCCGGCATCGTCGGCTTCCGCCTGAGCGAAGAGCTGTTCGAGCCGCTCACCACCCTGATCTTCTACGGCTGGGAGACGCTCGGCTACATGCTGCTGGGCATGGCGGCCCTCAAGACCGGCTTCCTGACCGGCGAGTGGAGCGTTGCGAGCTACCGGCGCGTCGCCGCGATCGGTTTCGCCGTCACCGTCCCCGCTTACGCCCTGCTCGCCTGGCTGCTCTGGCAGGATGGCTTCAGCGTTCAGATGCTGTTCGCGCTGGCGATGACGGTGCCGATCCTGCTCCGTCCGGTGATGGTGGTCGCGATCGCCGCTCTGGTCATCCTCATCACCCGCGGCGGCGGCGCGCTGGTCGACTGGATCGCCGCCGCCGGCCGCGCCGCCTTCACCAATTACCTCGGCACCAGCCTTCTCATGACCGGCCTCTTCTACGGCTACGGGCTCGGCTTCTACGGCACGCTCAGCCGAGCCGAATTATGGCTGGTGGTGATCGCCGCATGGGCGCTGATGCTACTCTGGTCCAAGCCGTGGCTGGATCGCTACCTTTACGGCCCGTTCGAATGGGTGTGGCGGAGCCTCGCCCGCGGCAAGCTCCAGCCGGTGCGCCGCCGTAGCGCCGCGACCTAGCCGATCAGATCCGGCCGAAATCCTGATTGCCGGCGGTGCTGCGGCCGAATCCAGGGCGGCGTTCGACCAGCGGATTGGTCTCGCGCTCGAACAGCTCCATTGTCTGAGCGTAGAGCGGCCGCAGGCGGGCCACGGCCGGGAGCAGGTCGTCGGGGAAGATCCGCATCTCGACCGCCCGTCGGGCGGCATATTCGATGTCTTCGGCGAGCTCGCCGAGCGGCTCGGCGCCGAACTGGCGGGCCTCCGACTTCAATTTATGGGCGGGGATCACCAGGGCGGCCGCGTCCTTGTGCTGCATCGCTTCCTCGATGCTGGCGACCGACTTTTCGCCATCCTCGCGAAAATAGCCGAGGATGCGGACGAAGCCGGGCCCGAGTTCGCTGCGGGTGCGCGAAAAGGCCGCCCAATCCACGATCGCCTCGGCTTCCTCGGCCACCCTTGTTCCTCTTGTCATCCGGTTCGCTCAGCCCCTCTTACGGCGCGGGGAGTAAACAGGTCATTGACAGGGGCCTCGCCGTCGCTCTCACCGGTCCTTGTCGAACGGGTTGCGCGACGCGCGCGCCGTCAGCCGGACCGGCACCGCGCCGAAGCCGAGCTCCTTGCGCATGCCGTTGATCAAATAGCGCAGATAGGAATCGGGCAGCTGGTCGAGGCGGGTGCCGAACAGCACAAACGATGGCGGCCGCGTATTCACCTGGGTGATATATCTGAGCTTGATGCGGCGGCCGCCGGGCGCCGGCGGCGGGTTGTTCTCGACCGCCTGCTCGAACCAGCGATTGAGCTGGCCGGTCGACACGCGCTTCGACCAGATTTCGCGGATCTCGAAGGCGGCGGCGAGCAATTGATCGATGCCCTTGCCGGTCATGCCCGACACGGTCAGCAGCGGCACGCCGCGGGCCTGGCTGAGGCCCTCGTCGAGCGCCCCCTTGATGCCGTTGAACAGGCTGCTCGGATGCTCCGCCACGTCCCATTTGTTGATCGCGACGACCAAAGCGCGCCCTTCCTGGAGCACATTGTCGGCGATCCTGAGATCCTGCGATTCGAGCCCGCGCGTCCCGTCGAGCAGCAGCACGACGACCTCGGCGAAGTCCACCGCCCGGCGGGCGTCGGCGACCGAGAGCTTTTCCAGCTTGTCCTCGACCTTGGCTTTCTTGCGCATCCCGGCGGTGTCGATCAGCCGCACCGGCCGCCCCTGCCAGGCCCAGTCGATCGCGATCGAATCGCGGGTGATGCCGGCCTCGGGCCCGGTGATCAGCCGCTCCTGCTGCAGCATGCGGTTGATCAGCGTCGATTTGCCGGCGTTCGGACGTCCGACGATGGCGAGCTTGAGCGGCCCCTCGCCTTCCTCCTCTTCCGCCTCGTCCTCGCCGCGTTCGACATAGGGGCGGATATGCTCGAACAGATCGACCACGCCTTCGCCATGCTCGGCGCTCATCGCGATCGGCTCGCCCAGGCCCAGCGCATAGGCCTCCATGATGCCGGCCTCGCCGGCGCGGCCCTCGGCCTTGTTGGCGGCGAGCACGACCGGCGTGGTCTCGCTCCGCAGCCAGCGGCCGATCTCCTCGTCGAGCGGGGTCAGCCCGGCGCGGGCGTCGATCAGGAACAAGGCGACGTCGGCCTCGCGCACCGCGGCCGTGGTCTGCGCGCGCATCCGCCCCGGCAGCGTCTCGGGATCTTCATCCTCGTAGCCGGCGGTGTCGATCACGCGGAATTCGAGGCCGAGCAGGCTCGCCTCGGCCTCGCGCCGGTCGCGCGTGACGCCGGGACGGTCGTCGACGAGGGCGAGCTTGCGCCCGACCAGCCGGTTGAACAGCGTGGACTTGCCGACATTGGGTCGGCCGACGATCGCGACGGTGGGCAGCTTGGCCATCAGGCGGCCGCCCTGCCGCCTTGGACCAAGCCGGTCAACCGCTGCGTCAGCGCCAGGCGCTCAGCTGGCCGTTATCGTGGAGCACGTAGAGCGTGTTCCCCGCCACCACCGGCGAGAGCGACACCGGCGCCTTGGTCGACACCGTCGATAGGAAGCTGCCGTCAACCGGCGAGACGTTGGTCAGATGCCCTTCCGAACTGGCGACGATCAGCCGGTCGCCGGCCAGCACCGGACCGGTCCAGCTGACCGGGCCCTCCTTGTCCTCGGCGTCGCGCCAGCGCGGGAGCTGCGTCATCCACTTCACGCGGCCGCTGGCGCGGGCGATGGCGAGCAACTGCGCCTGGTCGGTGACCACGAAGATCCACTCGCCCGCGACCCAGGGCGTCGAGATGCCGGCGACGTTGATCTCCCAGATGCGCTGGCCGGTATTGAGCTCGAGCGCGACCATGCGACCGCCCTGGCCGACGGCATAGACGCGGCCATTGTCGATCACCGGATCGGCGTCGATGTCGGAGAGGCTGGAGACCGAGGTCGAGATGCTGGTCCGGGCGAGCGCGTCCTGCCACACGACGCGGCCATTCTCGTAGCGGTAGGCGGTGAGCTCGCCCGACGAGAAGCCGGCCACCACCGTGCCCGCCGACGCCGCCGGGGCGGCGGTGCCGAACACGCCGGCCAGTTCGACGGTGCCGGATTCGGTCCAGCGGGTTTCGCCATTTTGCGGGTTGAGCGCGAACAGCTGGTTGTCCTGGCTGACCACATAGATGTTGTTTTCATCGACCGTCGGCTCGCCGCGCAGCGGGCCGCCCGGCGTCACCTTCCAGATGACGGCGCCGGTGGCGGCGTCGATCGCCGCCGCCTGGCCGGTGCCGTTGCTGGCGTAGACGCGGCCGTTGGCGAAGCTGACGCCGCCGCCGAACAACGAGCGCGGGTTATTGCCCGCGCCCGCGATCCGGGTCGACCAGACGGTGCCGCCGGTGGCGGCGTCGAAGGCGCGTACCGTCGCCTGGGTGTCGATCGTGTAGATCCTGCCGCCGCCCACCACGGGCGCGGAAGCGAGGCGCGCGCGCTTGCTGCCGCCCT
>DASVRK010000235.1:0-3246 GCA_036388655.1 Allosphingosinicella sp.
CGGAATGGCAGCAGCTCGAAGGAATTTTGCAGGTGGCCGAGCGCAAGTCGGTGCGCGCGCTCAGCGACGACGACTTGCTCGCGCTGCCGGTGCTGTACCGGGGCGCGCTCTCCTCGCTGTCGGTGGCGCGCGAGACCTCGCTCGACCTCGAGCTCGTCACCTATCTCGAGGGGCTGTGCGCGCGCGCCTATTTCTTCGTCTACGGGGTCAGGACCTCGCCATGGCGGCGGATGGGCGTCTTCTTCGGCTCCGACTGGCCCGAAGCCGTCCGCAGCCTGTGGAAGGAAACCATCGTCGCAATGCTGGTGATGCTGGCGGGCGCGTTGGCCGGCTTCCTGCTGGTCGCCGGCGATCCGAGCTGGTTCGGCGCCTTCGTTCCCGAGGAGCTGGCCGGCGGGCGCACCTTCGATGCACCGGCCGAGGAGCTTCGAAGCACGCTCTACGACCGCGGCGAGGGGACCGACCTGCTCGGGGCCTTCGCCGCCTTGCTCTTCACCCATAACAGCCAGGTTGCGATCCTGGCGTTCGCGCTCGGCTTCGCCTTCGGCATCCCCACCCTGCTGCTGCTCGTCTATAACGGCACCACCCTCGGCGCCTTCGTCGCCTTGTTCGTGTCCCACGGGCTCGGCGCGGAGCTCGGCGGGTGGCTGATCATCCACGGCTCGACCGAATTGTTCGCGATCGCGCTGGCCGGCGCGGCGGGCCTCCGGATCGGATCGGCGGTCGTGTTCCCCGGCGAGAGGGCGCGCATGGCCGCGGCGGCGGTGGCCGGGCGGACCGCCGCCATCGCCATGGCCGGAGTCCTGATCATGCTGTTCGTCGCCGGCCTGCTCGAAGGCATCGGGCGGCAGACGATCACCAGCGATGCGGCCCGCTACGCGATCGGCATCGGCGTGCTGATGCTCTGGTTCGGCTTCTATTATCTGCCGCGGCGGCGGGCCGATGGCTAAGGCCAAGGCGATGCGCGGCGACGCGGAGGCCAAGGTCCGGCGCAGCCTCGTCACGCCGGAAGGGGTCGACCTCAGCCTGCGGCTCGCCGAGCCCGGCCAGCGCTTCGCCGCCTTTTTGATCGATCTTCTGATCATGGCCGGGCTGCTGATCGCCGCCACTTTGCTGATCGTGCTCGGCACCGCGACGATCGGCGTCCAGAGCGCGGGGCTCGCCCTCATCCTGTGGCTGCTCGGTTTCTTCCTGCTCCGGAATTTCTACTTCATCGTGCTGGAAATGGGGCCGCGCGCGGCCACCTTCGGCAAGCGCGCGATCGGGCTTCGCGTGGTGGCGCGCAGCGGCGGCCGCCTGACCGCCGACGCGGTGATCGCGCGCAACCTGCTGCGCGAGCTGGAATTCTATTTGCCGATGTCATTCCTCGTCTACCGGGCCGCCGAAGGCTCGGCCGACGCGGCGATGGCGGCGTTCGGCTTCGGATGGACCTGTATCTTTCTGTTCTTTCCGTTTTTCAACCGGGACCGGCTGCGGGTTGGGGACCTGCTTGCCGGCACCTGGGTGATCAATGCGCCCAAGCGCCGGCTCGGCACCGAATTGCTCGGCGCAGCGGCGGCCGGCGACGCGCCCGCGTACAGCTTCACCGCCGAGCAGCTCGAGGCTTATGGCGTGTTCGAGCTGCAGACGCTGGAGAATGTGCTGCGCAGGGCCAATCCGGACGCGATGGGCACGGTCGTCTACACCATCCGCAACCGGATCGGCGCGGTGCAGCATGGCGGCGACGAGGAATTCCTGCGCGCTTATTACGAGGCGCTGCGGCTCCGGCTCGAGCGCCAGCTGCTGTTCGGCCGCCGCCGCCGCGACAAGCACGACCTCGCCGGGTGAGGATCAGCGCCGGGCCGCCCGGCCGCGCTCGACGGCGGCCAGGATCGGCCAGAGCAGCAGCGCCCAGCCGAGCGCGATCGCCATCACCACCGCCAGCCCCTGGAGGTCGACGGCGGGGAGGAAGAAGATGCCGATGTTGAACGCCATGGCGACGTTCCATAGCATGGTGCGCAAGGTGGCCTTGTCGGCGAGATAGGCGGCGACGAAGGCGATGCGGGCGGCGAGGAAGCCGAGCGCCAGCGCGTCGATCCATGGCTGCGGGGCCTGCCTGAATTCGGCCAGCAGCACCGCGGCGGCGAAGAAGGGGAAGGTTTCGAGGCCGTTGATATGGGCGCCGAGCGCGCGCTTCCTGACCGGATGCTCGTAAAAGGCCGGGTCGCGCGGCGAAGCATTGTCGAAGTCGCGGTGGCCGATCGCCTTGGCCGGGGCGATGGTCAGCAAATAGAGCATGACGGCGCCGAACAGGCACCATTCCGCGATCGTCATTGCAGTCTCCCCTTGGCCCATGCCGGCGGTGCATTGCAGCAGGTCCGGCCGGGAATTGCCAGCCGCCGGCACCGCATTCTTCGCCGAATATTTCCGCGGGGGCGTAACCGCGGCGGGCCGGCGCGAGAAATGCCGATCGGGCGCCGATCGAAGCGGCGCGAGCATCGGAAAGGACCGCATCATGGACAAGGAACGCAAAGTCGCCATCGTCACCGGCGCATCCCAGGGCATCGGCGCGGCGCTGGTCGACGCCTATCTGGAGCGCGGCTACCGCGTGGTCGCCGTGTCGCGCTCGATCAAGCCGTCCGCCGACCCGGACGTGCTGACGATCGCCGGCGACATCGGCGATCCGGCGACCGGCCGGCGGGCGGTCGACGAAGGGCTGGCGCGCTTCGGGCGGATCGACACTTTGGTCAACAATGCCGGCATCTTCGTGGCGGAGCCGTTCACCCGCTATACCGCCGGTCAATATGCTGAGGTCATGTCGACCAACGTCAACGGCTTCTTCTTCATCACCCAGCCGGCGATCGAGGCGATGGAGAAGCAGGGCAGCGGCCACGTCGTCAGCATCACCACGGCCCTGGTCGACCATCCGAGCGCCAAGGTGCCGTCGGTGCTCGCCTCGTTGAGCAAGGGCGGGATCGCGGCGGCCAGCAAGAGCCTGGCGATCGAATATGCCACCCGCGGGATCCGCGTGAACGCCGTCTCGCCCGGCGTCATCAAGACGCCGATGCACCCGGCCGAGACGCACGAATTCCTGTCGGCGCTGCACCCGGTCGGGCGGATGGGCGAGATCGAGGACGTGGTCGGCGCCGTGCTGTTCCTCGAGACCGCGCCGTTCGTGACCGGCGAGGTCCTTCACGTCGACGGCGGCCAGTCCGCCGGCTTCTGATCGACCCCCGCGAACGCCAAGGAGACACGTCATGCCGATCG
>DASVRK010000236.1:0-1984 GCA_036388655.1 Allosphingosinicella sp.
GGCGGCGGCGCGGCCGTCAGACCAGCCGCAGCGCGTCGACACCGACGATAAAGCCGGCGATCAGGAACAGGATGGCGATGGTCATGCGCACCATGCGCAGCGAGACGAAGGCGGTGAGGCGGTCGCCGAGCAACGCGCCCGGAGCGTTGGCGGCGACCACGCCGAGGGTGGCGCCGAGCCCGGCCAGCACCAGCGAATCGTAGCGGGCGGCGAGCGCGGCGGTGAGGAACTGGGTCTTGTCGCCGAGCTCGAGCACGAAGAAGCAGGCGACGGTGGTGGCGAAGGCGTCCTCCTTCCAATTGGCGCCGACCTCGCGCTGGCCGCTGCGGATGAGGCCGCTCACGCCGGTGAAGACCAGCGCCAGCGCGACCAGCAGCGAGATGGCGCGCAAAGTGATGAAATCGTGGATCAAGGTGCCGCCGAGCGCGGCGATCGCGCAATTGAGGAGCGCGGCGACGGCGACTCCGGCCAGCACCGGCTTCGGACGGCCGTAACGCGCGGCGAGCGCGATCACGAGCAGCTGCGTCTTGTCGCCGATCTCGGCGAGGGCGGCGGCGATGAAGGTGGTGAGGAGGGCGTCCATCGGGCTCGCTTCGGCGCTCGCTTCGGCGCCCGGGGGTTCAGGCGGTGAGCCGCACCGATACCGAAGCGATCATCGCCTCGCCAGCCTGTTCGTCGTTACGGGTGCAGCCGATCGCATCGTGGAGGCGATCGAGATAGAGCGCGGCCGGGCAGCCCCCTTGCGCCAGCGCGCGCTGGGCGGCTTCGGCGAGGCGCACGACGGGCGTGAGGCCGTAAGCGGCGGCGAGATGGCCGATGGCGGCGATCGCGCCGGAAAGCTCGGCGGGCGAGCGGCGGCCGGCGGGCGCTTCGAGACGGTCGAGCCGCCGGCACAGCTCGGCCCGGACCAGCATCATCGCATCCTGTTGTTCCGCCCGCATCGCACGGCTCCCCTGGTGTCCCCAAGGAGAGCATGCGCCGCGCGGGTTACAGAGCGGTTAACGAATGAGGCGGCCGGCGGCGGGGCGGCGGCGCTTTCTCGGGGAACTTTCGGGGCTGATCTGGGTTAACATCTGGCCACGGGGGCACTCCATCCACCGCGTATGCCGGACTGAAATGCAAGCCACAGCCACGCCCGACGAAATCATCGAACAGGCGGTCGCCGCGATCGGCGGCGGCGAGGCCGCGATGCGGGCCGCGCTCGACGACCTGCCGGCGCCGATCTACACCACCGACCGGGACGGGCGGGTGACCTTCTTCAACCAGGCCTGCATCGGCTTTGCCGGCCGCACCCCGGTTACCGGCGAGGACCGCTGGTGCGTGACCTGGAAGCTCTACACCACCGATGGCGCGGCGCTGCCGCACGAGCAATGCCCGATGGCGGTGGCGATCCGCGAGCGGCGGCCGGTGCGCGGCGCCGAGGCGATCGCCGAGCGGCCGGACGGCAGCCGGGTGAGCTTCGTCCCCTATCCGACGCCCTTGTTCGACGCCGCGGGCTCGCTCATCGGCGCTGTCAACATGCTGATCGACGTCACCGTCAGCCGCCAGGCCGATCACCTGCGCGCGCAGGCGGTGCGCTGCCGGCGGCTGGCGGCCTCGGTCAACGACCGGCCGGCGGTGGCGACGCTGACCGCGATGGCGGCCGAATATGAGGACCAGGCGCGGGCGCTGCAGCGGCCACATTGAGGTGGCGGTGGGGGCGGCGGGCCGGTCGATTCCATGGCCGCCTCGCTTCTGTTCGATCCTGCCAAGAAGAAGTGGGATGCCATGATCGGGTCCCCTAATGTGCTGTTTGGGGGGACAAGCCCACGACCATTATTCAGGATGAGCGGCAAGGGCGCTGACCGTGCCCCTGCGAAGGCAGGGGCCCAGACCAGGCGCAGCCTGTCAAACGAGGGCCGCGCCAGCGCGGGTTCATCCGCTCGACGGTGCCGAGCTTCCACAGCCGCTTCGCATATCCGACCTTCATCCAAAGAAAACGACC
>DASVRK010000237.1:0-4190 GCA_036388655.1 Allosphingosinicella sp.
GAACACGATTCTGCTCATGCGGCACTACTTCCTGTGGGCTCGCATTACGGCCACCAATCCGGCGACCGGTGAGATCACGCTGGACGAGCCGGTGGAGTTCTTCGGCAACGGGGTGATCGGCAACGCGAACAATATCGGTACCTTCAATAATAACAACACGCAGCCGGTGACCGAGCAGCCGATGTACCTTCTCGAAGACGCCACCATCACTGGCACCGGCGGGTTCGAATCGAAGGGAGCCTCCATCGCGCGGACGGCTTGCCGCAACGTGTCGGTGCATCTCGGCTCCAACAAAGGTCTGTACGGCATGGGCGGCAACGCCGTCGGCGACAGCGATTTCTACTTCGAGAACATCACGGCCCTGAACAAATTGTGGGACGTCGCCGCCCAAAGCTACCGGTCCACATTCGGGTTCGGGACGGCCACGCTCCTGATGACCGAGCCTCCCACGGGCAATGATCAGGCCGAGAAAAGCAAAGGGGCCAGCAGCATCGGGGAGAACAGCCGGCAGATCACGATCACGGGCGGGACCATCGATGCTACGGCGTTCACCGGCGACACGGGCCTGCTGCATTTCAACGTCTGCCGTGGAAGCTCGATGGCTTTCCTCACCGTCAACGTGCCGAATGCGTCGGGAGCGATGATCAGCGTGGGCTCCGCCGTGGACTATTGGGTGGGCACCGTCAGGCCGAACATCAACGACAACAGCTTCCGCTGCGTTGATCTCCAGGCGCGCCCGGGCGCGGGTGTGGGGGACGTCAGCTTCCTCCACGTCTCGGACCTTCGGTCGGACGGCACGACGGCTACGGACCTGAAGCGCTTCAGCCTGCTCGGCGGGACCTTCCGCGGCCAGGCGACGAAGCAAAGCCTGTTGCGGGGGCAGGACCATCTGATCGGCCCCGACGTGAGGATCGAGTCGAACGGCGTCAACGTCGACAATGCAGGATCCTACGCCACGTTCGACCGCTGCCACATCGCCGGCGGAATAACGTTCACCGATGGCGCGCTGCAGAGCCAAAGCACCATCATCAACGTGACCACCGACTGACGAGGCGGCCACGTTCGCTCGGCCGCAGGTCGCGGCTGACGAATAGCGGGGGAAGGCGGTCCGCACCGCCTTCCCCCTTTTTTTTGCGAGTACGATCGGGCCGCCGGGGGTGCCGGCTATCCGCCGACGCTGCCGCCCCGCCAGTCCGGCATCGGCCGCTGGCCGACCGCCACCTCGACCGCCGCCGCCGCCAGCAGGCGGGTGGAATCGAGCGTCGGGAGCGGCGAGGCTTCCGGCGTCACGAGCAGCGGTATTTCGGTGCAGACCAGGGCGGCGGCGTCGCAGCCGCGCTGCGCCATCCGATCGATGACCGCCACGAAGGCGGCGCGCGAGGCGTTGGTGAAGACGCCGAGGCAGAGCTCGTCGAAGATGATGCGGTGGATGAGCGCGCGGTCCTCGGGCTCGGGCACCTCCCAGGCGAGGCCGCGGCGGGCGAAGGCGGCCGGGTAGACCGGCCCCTCCATGGTCCAGTTGGTGCCGAGGATGGCGATCCGCCGCCGCCCCTCGCGCACCGCCTGGTCGGCCACCGTCTCGCCGATGTGGAGGCAGGGGATCGGGAACGGCTCGCCCGGCGCTTCGAGCGCGATATGGGCGGTGTTGTCGGGCAGGATGAAGAAATCGGCGCCGGCCGCGGCGAGCTTGGCGGCATCGGCCATGAACAAAGCGCGGAGCGAGGCGAGGTCGCCGGATTCCCAGGCCGGCATGGCATGGTGCATCGCCACGCCGGTGAGCGTGATCTCGGGATGATGATGGGGCCCGAGCCGGCGCACGCCCTCCATCCAGGCGGTGCGGTAGCATAAGGTCGCCCCTTCCGCGCTGTGGGCGAGGATGCCGATATGCTTCATGCCGTTCCCCCCGGCGCGGTCGGCGCGGCGGGATGACGGCTCACCGCGGCGCCATCCGGATGGCGCCGTCGAGCCGCACATATTCGCCGTTCAGATAGCTGTTCTCGGCCATGAAGAGGGCGAGCCGCGCATAGTCCTCGGGCTGGCCGAGCCGCTTCGGGAACGGCACCTGCGCGGCCAGCGCGTCCTGGACGTTGGGCGGCATCATCGCCACCATCGGCGTCTTGAACACGCCCGGCAGGATGGTGTTGACGCGGATGCCCTCGCTCATCAGGTCGCGCGCGATCGGCAGCGCCATGCCGAGCACGCCCGCCTTGGACGCGCTGTAGGCGGCCTGGCCGATCTGGCCGTCCTGGGCGGCGACCGAGGCGGTGTTGATGATCACGCCCTTCTCGCCATCCTCGAGCGGATCGAGCTCGGCCATGCCCGCGGCCGAGGCGGCGAGCACGCGGAAGGTGCCGATGAGGTTGATCTGGACGGCGAGCTCGAACTGGTGGATCGGGTAGCGCTTGACCGCCTTGGTCTCCTTGTCGCGGCCGACCGTCTTCACCGCGTTGGCGACGCCTGCGCAATTGACGCAGATCCGCTCCTGGCCGTGGGCGGCGCGGGCGGCGGCGAAGGCGGCCTCGACCGCTTCGTCCGACGTGACGTCGGTGAGCGCGAAGATGCCGCCGATCTCGGCGGCGACGCGCTCCCCTTTCTCGCGGTCGCGGTCGAACACGGCGACCCTGACGCCTTTGGCGGCGAGCGCGCGGGCGGTCGCCTCGCCGAGCCCGGAGGCTGCGCCGGTGACGATGGCGGCGATATCCTGGTCTAATCTCATGCTTGGCTCCCGTTCGCGTGCGCGCCGCTCCTAGGGCGGGACGGGGCGGTTGGACAAGGCTCGGCGGCGCCCCATATCGGAGGGCGCAGCGTCCTGAAGCGGGGCGGCGCCGACAAGCCGTGGACCCCGAAGGGCATATGATGCGTTTCGGCTGCAGTAACGAGTAACAAAAGAGCAAAAAAGTGACATCAGGGATCAGAAAGTGGGCGTTGCGCGCCGCCGCGGCGCCGCTGCTAGCACTCGCCATATCGCCGTCCGCGGCTTCGGCCGAGACCGCGCCCGCGCTCCGGGCCGCGTTGCAGGCGGCCGCCGAGCCGGGCCTCGCCCGTTTCTACGGCCCGCGCCACTATCGCCCGATCTGGGTCAAGAACGGTTTCCTCGTGCCCGAGGCGGCGCGGATGATCGCCATGACGCGCGATGCCGAGCTCGATGGAATGGTTTCGGCGCGCGAGCTCGCGTCCGAGCTCGAGCGGGCGGTCAACCGCGCCGGATCGGGCGACCCGCGCGACCAGGCTTATGCCGAGCTGATGCTGTCGCGGGCCTTGGTAGGCTATGTCGAGACGCTGCGCCGCCCGGCCGACGCCGGCGCCGGCATGGTCTATGCCGACAGCGCGGTCGCGCCCTCGGTTCCGTTCCGCACCGCCATCCTCAGCGACGCCGCCGCGGCGCCGTCGCTCTCCGCCCACCTCGACAAGGTTTCCACGGTCAACCCGCTCTACAGCCAGCTGCGCAGCGCGCTCGCGACCTTGCGCGACCAGCCGGCGCGGGTGTTCGACGCCGCGGCGACGAGCGGCTTCGGCGAGGATCCGCGCCAGATCGAGCGGCGGCTGAAGCTCAACCTGGAACGCGCGCGGGCGCTGCCGGTCTCGCAGAGCGGCCGCTATGTGCTGGTCGACGCGGTCAGCGCGCGGCTGTGGCTCTACGAGGACGGCAAGCCGCGCGACAGCATGAAGGTGATCATCGGCAAGCCCAGCGAGCCGACACCGATGGTGGCGAGCATGATCCGCACCGCCGTGCTCAACCCTTATTGGAACGTGCCGCCCGACCTCGTCCGCAAGAAGGTCGCCCCGAAGGTGCTCGAGGAGGGCCTCGGCTACCTCAAGAAGAGCCGCTACGAAGTGCTGTCCGACTGGACCGAGAATGCGGTCGCGGTCGATCCGGAGACGATCGACTGGCAGGCGGTGGCGGCCGGCCACGAGGAATTGAGGGTGCGCCAGCTGCCCGGCGCCGGCAATTCGATGGGCGACATGAAGTTCATGTTCCCCAATGAGTTCGGCGTCTACCTGCACGACACGCCCGACAAGGCCTTGTTCGCGCAGGCCGACCGCAAGCTGAGCTCGGGCTGCGTCCGGGTCGAGGATGCGGCGCGGCTGGCGAAATGGCTGTTCGGGACGACGCCGCGCGCGCCTTCGTCGGCCCCCGAGCAGGTGGTGGCGCTGCCCGAGCCGGTGCCGGTCTACATCACCTATCTGAC
>DASVRK010000238.1:0-3228 GCA_036388655.1 Allosphingosinicella sp.
GTTGTGGAGCGACAGCGCCATGGCCGCCGGATAATCGGTCGAGGTGTAGACGCCGCTCGCCCCGGCGATGCGGCTGCGCGGCGAGGCGCCGCCGGCATAATCGAGCGGGTCGCCGTCGCAGAACAAAGCGACCAGCCGCTGGAAATCGGCGACCGAGCCGAGGCCGAAGCCGCGCAGGAGCAGCGCGCCGTGGACGAGCAGCCGATCCTCAAGGCGCGGGCGTTCGGCAGCGAGCAAGTCGAGCGCCGGACCGGATTGATCGGTTCCGCCGGAGGGTCGGCAGGCGAGCGGCAAGCCCTCCGCCGGAGGCGGGCTGAACTCGATCATCCCTGCCGGTCTTCCCATCCTTGCCGCCTTGTTCCGGGGCGAAGAACAAGGGACGGGCAAGCAGGTTCAATCCGGGATTTTGCGGCGCCGCCTTTGCGCTTGCCGCGACCCCGCCTCAGGCCGTAAATTGCCGCACCATTTTAGAGGGGGACTCAGCGATGGCTTATTTCAGCTTTACCGACGCTTCGAACGAGACGTTCGTGATCCGGGTCACCGACCGGGACGATATCGCGCATGCGCGGGCGCTGCTGGCCGGGACCACGACCGACGCGGCGCGCGTCGGCGGCACCATCATCAAGGTCCCCGCCGACTATAATATCGGCTGGTCCTACAAGCTCGCTCCCGACAGCATCATGTTCTACGACGCGTCGATCGAAGTCGCCGACTCGACCATGCGCTATATCGAGACGCACCTCAGCGAAGTCGGCGGGCACCTTCTCCCGGGCCGCCAATGGGCGGGATGGTCGACCACGCTTACCAGCGAACTCACCGTCCGTTCCGGCAGCTGGGCCAACGACATCCTGCATGGCCAGACCGAGGTCGACGACCTGATGTTCGGCCGCGGCGGCAACGACATATTGTTCAGCTATGGCGGCAACGACCATCTCTCCGGAGGCGACGGCAACGACATATTGAAAGCCGCGCGCGGCGACGACAAGCTGGGCGGCGGCGACGGCAACGACATACTCGAGGCCGATTGGGGCGACGACTTCCTCCACGGCGGCCGCGGCAGCGACGTGCTGATCGGCGGCGGCGGCGACGACGTCTTCCTCGCCGGCAGGTTCAGCGACTGCGACCGCGACGTGATCGCCGATTTCGAGGGCGGCCGGCAGCTGGAGGACCAGATCCGCTTCGACCGCACCTGGCTCCGCGAGATCGGCGACGTCAATGACGACGGCAGGGTCAACCGCCGCGACATCGCCGCCGCGTTCGAGGAAAAGGGCGAGGATCTGGTGCTCGACCTCCGCGGGTCGTCGATCACGCTCGAGAATGCGGCCGGCACGCAGCTGCACGTCAACGACTTCCTCATCGGCTGATCCCCGCCCCACGAAACAGGGCTGGTCAAGCTCCCGCCGGTGTATTATCTTACTAAGACACAACGGGAGGAATTATGAGACATGGCCCTGTCGCGACCACTTTTTGCGCCTCCGCGCTCCTGCTCGGCGGGTGCGCGATGAACGACGGCGTGACGACGGCGCCGGCCCCGCCGCCCGCGGCGGCGGGGCCCTCCCCGGCCCTGGCCGCGGCCCCCGCGCGCTACTCAGCCAAGACTTTCTTCGAGACGACCAGCTACACGATGGCGGCGCCGGCCGGCTTCGGCTTCTCGGCGGACGGCAGCCGGATCCTGGTCAACAGCGACCAATCCGGCGTGTTCAACGCCTATGCGCTTGCCGTGGCGGGCGGCGCGGCGGCGCCGCTCACAAGCTCGGCCGACAATGCCACCTTCGCGCAAAGCTTCTTTCCCGCCGACGACCGGATGCTGTTCACCTTCGACAAGGGCGGCAACGAGCTGAACCACGTCTATGTGCGTGAGGCCGACGGGTCGGTGCGCGACCTCACGCCGGGCGACAAGGTCAAGGCCGACTTTCTCGGCTTCAGCGCCGACGGCAAGACCTTCTGGGTGACCAGCAACGAGCGCGACCCGGAGATGTTCGACGTCTACGCCTATGACGTGGACGGCTACGGGCGCCGGATGCTGTTCCGCAACCAGGGCTATGCCGTCGGCGACATCTCGCCCGACGGCCGCTACCTCGCCTTGGTCAAGGAGCGGACCAGCGCCGACAACAACCTCTACCTCGCCGACCTCAGCGCCAAGTCGGCGCCGAAGCTGATCACCACGCACAAGGGCAATGTCAGCCACGCCGTCTACGATTTCAGCCGCGACGGCCGCACCCTCGTCTATGCGACCGACGAGGCCGGCGAGTTCAACCAGGCCTGGGCCTACGACCTGGCGAGCGGCGGCAAGAAGCCGATGATCGCGGCGGATTGGGACGTGATGTTCGTCCAATATTCGCCGTCCGGCCGCTACCGCGTGCACGCGCTCAACAGCGACGGATCGACCGACCTCACCATCACCGCCCGCGACGGCCGCCCGGTGGCGCTGAAGGGCATCCCCGACGGCGACGTCGGCGGCGTCCGCTTCAACCGCGACGAGACGATGGTCGCCTTCACCGTCGCCTCGGACACGTCGCCCGCCGACATCTTCGTCGCCGACCTCGCCACCGGCCAGGCGCGGCGGCTCACCAAGGCGCTAAATCCGGCGATCGACGAGGCGCAGCTGGTCGAAGCAACGGTGGCCCGGTTCAAGAGCTATGACGGGCTGGAAGTGCCCGGCATCCTCTACAAGCCGCGCGAGGCGAGCGCGTCGAACAAGGTCCCGGCTGTGGTGTTCGTCCATGGCGGCCCGGGCGGCCAGAGCCGGCGCGGCTATTCGGCAATGGTCCAGCACCTCGTCAACAATGGCTATGCCGTCTACGCGATCAACAATCGCGGCTCGTCCGGATACGGCAAGACCTTCTTCCACCTGGACGACCGCCGCCATGGCGACGTCGACCTCAAGGACGTGGTCGCCTCCAAGGGCTTCCTGCAGTCGATGGACTGGGTCGACGGCGAGCGGATCGGCATCATGGGCGGCTCCTATGGCGGCTATATGGTTGCCGCCGCCTTGGCGTTCGAGCCGCAGGCGTTCGACGTCGGCGTCAACATCTTCGGTGTGACCAACTGGGTGCGCACCTTGCAGTCGATCCCGCCGTGGTGGGAATCGATGCGCGAGGCTTTGTTCGACGAGATGGGCGATCCCGCCACGGACGGCGAGCGGCACCGTGCGATCTCGCCGCTCTTCCACGCCAAGAATATCGTCAAGCCGATGCTGGTCGTCCAGGGCGCCAACGACCCGCGGGT
>DASVRK010000239.1:0-10392 GCA_036388655.1 Allosphingosinicella sp.
CGATCGCGAACTCGGTCGCGTCGGAAAAGATGATCGACAAGGGCATTGTCATCGAGGCGATGGAGGACGCGATCCAGCGCGCCGCCCGCGCTCGCTACGGCGCCGAGAACGACATCCGCGCCAAGCTGGACGCGACCTCCGGCGACCTTCGCCTGTGGCGGGTCGTCGAGGTGGTCGAGGCGGTCGACGATTATTTCAAGCAGGTCAGCCTCGAGGACGCCCAGAAGCTGCAGCCGGGGGCGGTCGTCGGCGATTATATCGTCGACCCGCTGCCGCCGATCGAGTTCGGCCGGATCGCCGCCCAGGCCGCCAAGCAGGTCATCTTCCAGAAGGTCCGCGACGCCGAGCGCGAGCGCCAATATGAAGAATTCAAGGACCGCGCCGGCGAGGTCATCACCGGCGTCGTCAAGCGCGTCGAGTTCGGCCACGTCGTCGTCGATCTCGGCCGCGCCGAAGGAGTCATCCGCCGCGACCAGCAGATCCCGCGCGAAATGGTCCGCGTCGGCGACCGCATCCGCAGCCTGATCCTGTCGGTCCGCCGCGAAGCCCGCGGCCCGCAGATCTTCCTGTCGCGGGCCCACCCCGATTTCATGAAAAAGCTGTTCGCCCAGGAAGTGCCCGAAATCTACGATGGCATCATCGAGATCAAGGCGGCCGCCCGCGACCCCGGCAGCCGCGCCAAGATCGGCGTGATCAGCCACGACAGCTCGATCGATCCGGTCGGCGCCTGCGTCGGCATGAAGGGCAGCCGCGTCCAGGCAGTGGTGCAGGAGATGCAGGGCGAGAAGATCGACATCATCCCCTGGTCGCCCGACCTCGCCACCTTCGTCGTCAACGCGCTGCAGCCGGCCACGGTCAGCCGCGTCGTCATCGACGAGGAGGAGAACCGGATTGAGGTGGTGGTGCCCGACGACCAGCTCAGCCTCGCCATCGGCCGGCGCGGGCAGAATGTGCGGCTGGCGAGCCAGCTCACCACCTCCGCGATCGACATCATGACCGAGGCCGACGCCAGCGAGAAACGGCAGCGCGAGTTCATCGAGCGCTCGGAGTTGTTCCAGAACGAGCTCGACGTCGACGAGACGCTGGCGCAGCTGCTGGTCGCCGAGGGCTTCGGCGCGCTCGAGGAGGTCGCCTATGTCGAGCTCGACGAGATCGCCTCGATCGAAGGGTTCGACGAGGAGCTGGCCGGCGAGCTGCAGAGCCGCGCCGCCGAAGCGCTCGAGCGCCGCGAGGAGGCCTCCCGCGAGGAGCGCCGCGCGCTCGGCGTCGAGGATGCGCTGGCCGAGATGCCGTACCTGAACGAGGCGATGCTGGTGACGCTCGGCAAGGCCGGGATCCGGACGCTCGACGACCTCGCCGACCTCGCCACCGACGAGCTGGTCCAGAAGAAGCGGCCCGAGCAGCGCCGCCAGAGGGAGAGCAACCGGCCCGAGGACAAGGGCGGCATCCTGGCCGATTATGGCCTGTCGGACGAGCAGGGCAACGAGATCATCATGGCGGCCCGCGCGCATTGGTTCGAAGACGATGACGCGGCCGCGTCGGGGCCCGCCGATCAAGGGGAGGACGCGGTTGCGGAAACCTCCCAATGAGCGGCTGACGGGTCAGGCCCGAAGCAACGCGGAAGCAGAAACTGGGCCCCGGCATTCGCCGGGGAACAGTTCGTCGCACGTCCCTGAGCGCAAGTGCATCCTTTCGGGCGAGCATGGCGATCGCGGCGCGCTGATCCGCCTGGCGCTGGGGCCGGACGGGATGGTCGCGCCCGACGTGCGCGCCAAGGCGCCCGGCCGCGGGGCGTGGATCGGCGTCGACCGGCCGACGCTCGAGGCGGCGCAGGCGAAGGGCAAGCTCAAGGGCGCGCTCGCCCGCGCGTTCAAGACCGGCGAGGCGAGTGCGCCCGCCGATCTCGGCGAGAAGATCGAGGCCGCGCTGCGGCAGGCGGCGCTCGACCGATTGGGGCTGGAGGCGCGCGCCGGAACCCTGCTGAGCGGCTCCGACAAGATCGAGACCGCCGCCCGGCGCGGCCAGGTCCACCTCCTCATCCACGCCGCCGATGCCGGCGAGGACGGCAGCCGCAAGCTCGACCAGGCCTGGCGGACCGGCGGGGGCGGCGAGAACGGCGCCGAGAACGGACTGCGCCAAGGGCTGGTTTTCCCAGCGGAAAGAGCCATATTGTCATTAGCGCTTGGGCGGCAAAATGTGGTACATGCCGCATTGATCGACCGGGCCGCCGCAGCGCGTGTGCGTCACGCGCTCGATCGGTGGCGCGCTTTTATCGGACCGAATGAAGAGCTAAGCGCCGCTTCGGCGGGTTCGCCGCAAGTGTCGGCTGTGGATGTGAACGAAGGATAATATGAGCGAGACGACAGACAAGCCGAAGCTCGGAGCGCGCGCGCCGCTGGGCCTGAAACGGACCGTCGAGACCGGCAAGGTGAAGCAGAGCTTCAGCCATGGCCGCTCGAACACGGTCGTGGTCGAAGTGAAGAAGCGCCGCATCCTCGGCCGCCCGGGCGAGGCGCCCGAGCCGGCCAAGGCAGCCGAGCCCGCGCCGCCGCCCGCGCCGGTCGCCAAGGCGCTGCCGCCGGCCGCCCCCGCGCCGCAGCCGCAGCGCCCGGCCAGCGATACGCTGAGCCGCCGCGAGCTGCAGGACCGCCTGCTGCGCGAGGCCGAGGAAGCGCGCATGAACGCGCTCGAGGAAGCGCGCCGCCGCGAGGATCGCCAGGCCCAGGCCGCGACCGAGGAAGAGCGCCGCCGCGCCGAGGACAATCGCCGCGCCGAGGAAGAAGGCCGCGTCCGCGGCGAGGAAGAAGCCCGCCGAGCCGCCGAGGAAGCCGAACGCGCCGCCTCGCAGCCGGCCTCCGCCGAAGCGCCGGCGGCCGGCGCCCCAGCGGTCGAGGAAGACGAGGACCGCCGCCCCGCGCATGCCCGGCCGAAGGGCTTCACGCCGGTCAAGCGGCCGGAGCCCGCGCGCCCGGCGCGCGGCCCGCGCGACGATCGCCGCCAGTCCGGCAAGCTCACCGTCACCCGCGCGCTCGACGATGGCGAGGGCGGCGCCCGCGCCCGTTCGCTCGCCGCGCTGAAGCGCGCCCGCGAAAAGGAAAAGCGCCACCACCAGCAGTCCGGCCCCGCCGCCAAGCAGGTCCGCGACGTCGTCGTGCCGGAGGCGATCACCGTCCAGGAGCTCGCCAACCGCATGGCCGAGCGCGGCGCCGACCTCGTGAAGGCGTTGTTCAAGCTGGGGACCCCGGTGACCGTCACCGAGACCATCGACCAGGATACGGCCGAGCTGCTGATCGAGGAATTCGGCCACCGTATGGTGCGCGTGTCCGAAGCCGACGTCGACATCCAGGCCAATGACGATGTCGACGCGCCGGAGACGCTGCAGCCGCGGCCGCCGGTCGTCACCATCATGGGCCATGTCGACCACGGCAAGACCTCTTTGCTCGACGCGATCCGCGGCGCCAACGTCGTCTCCGGCGAGGCCGGCGGCATCACCCAGCATATCGGCGCCTATCAGGTGCAGCTGCCGGACAAGTCGAAGATCACCTTCCTCGACACGCCCGGCCACGAAGCCTTTACCGAGATGCGCGCGCGCGGCGCCAACGTCACCGACCTCGTCATCCTGGTCGTTGCCGCCGATGACGGATTGCGCCCGCAGACGGTGGAGGCGATCAACCACACCAAGGCGGCCGGCGTGCCGATGATCGTGGCGATCAACAAGATCGACAAGGAAGGCGCGCGTCCGCAGCGGGTGCGCGAGGAGCTGCTCCAGCACGAGATCGTGGTCGAGGATCTGGGCGGCGACGTCCAGGACGTCGAAGTGTCCGCGCTCCAGAAGACCAATCTCGACAAGTTGCTCGAGGCGATCTCGCTGCAGGCCGAGATTTTGGAGCTCAAGGCCAACTCCAGCCGCTCCGCCGAAGGCGCGGTGATCGAAGCCAAGCTCGACAAGGGCCGCGGCCCGCTCGCCACCGTGCTGGTCCAGCGCGGCACGCTCAAGGTCGGCGACATCTTCGTGGTCGGCGCCATCTCGGGCAAGGTCCGCGCGATGATCGACGACAAGGGCAGGCAGGTTAAGGAAGCCGGCCCTTCGGTGCCGGTCGAAGTGCTCGGCCTGTCGGGCGTACCGTCCGCGGGCGACACCTTCACGGTGGTCGAGAACGACGCCCGCGCCCGCGAGGTCGCGGCCTATCGCCAGGGCGTGCTCGACCGCAAGCGCACCACCAGCGCGCCGGTCAGCCTCGAGAATATGTTCGCGGCCAAGTCCGACCAGGCGGTGATCTATCCGCTGGTCGTCAAGGCCGACGTCCAGGGCTCGGCCGAGGCGATCGTCAATGCGCTCAACCGAATCTCGAACGAGGACATCAAGGTCCGCATCCTCCATTCGGGGGTCGGCGCCATCACCGAGAGCGACGTCACTTTGGCGAGCGCGTCGGGAGCGCCGATCATCGGCTTCAACGTCCGGCCCAACGCCAAGGCGCGCGAGATCGCCGAGCGGGCGAGCGTCGAGTTCCAATATTATGACGTCATCTACCACCTCACCGACGCGGTGCGGGCGGCGATGGCGGGCGAGCTCGGGCCGCTGATGATCGAGAACGTGCTCGGCCGCGCCGAGGTCAAGGAGGTCTTCCCGGCCGGCAAGAAGGACAAGGCGGCCGGCCTGCTGGTGCTCGAAGGCATCTTGCGCAAGGGGCTCCATGCCCGTTTGACGCGCGAGGACGTCATCGTTTCGAAGACCACGATCTCGTCGCTGCGGCGCTTCAAGGACGATGTCCCCGAAGTGCGCGCCGGCCTCGAATGCGGCGTGCTCCTGGCGGACACGAACGACATCAAGCCGGGCGACCATCTCGAAGTCTTCGAAGTCGAGCAACGCGAGCGCACGCTCTAAGGCTTGGGCGAGTAGCGAGTGTCCTACGGCATGACTGTGCAGATCGTGGAAATTGCAGGTCACAAGATGGCGCTGCTCCCCGTCGCTGAATATGAGCGGCTGATCGATATCGCCGAGGACAAGGCGGATGCGTTGGCGGCGGCGCAGGCGGAGCGGCGGCGGCTGGAGGGCGAGGAATATCTCCCCGCCGAGTTGGTCGATCGCATCCTTGGTGGTGAGAACCCGCTCAAAGTCTGGCGGAAGCATCGCGGCATGACGCTCGAAACCCTGGCGGACGAAGCCGGGACCCAGCCTTCGATGCTTTCGAGGATCGAAAATGGCAAGCTACAGGGATCGCCGGGGCTGTGGCGGAGGCTCGCCGAAGCGCTGAAGGTCTCCGCCGACGACATCCTGCCGGGCGCCTGACGATGGCTTCCGATTCAGAAGGCCGCTCCGTTCGCTTGCTCCGCGTTGGCGAGCAGGTGCGCCATGCTTTGGCCGAGGTGCTGATGCGGGGCGACGTCCATGACGAGACGCTGGCTAGCCACCCGGTCTCGGTCACCGAGGTGCGGATGTCGCCGGACCTGCGCCACGCGACCGTGTTCGTGAAGCCTTTGCTCGGTAAGGACGAGCCGGTCGTGCTGAAGGCGCTGCGCACCAACACCGCCTTTTTGCAGAGCGAAGTGGCGCGGCGGGTGAACCTCAAATATGCGGCCAAGCTCAAGTTCCTGGCCGACGAGAGCTTCGACGAAGGCAGCCATATCGACGGCCTGCTGCGCTCGCCCAAGGTGGCGCGCGACCTCCGCGCCGACGAGGAGGAATGAACCTCGCCGCCGCGATGGCCGAGGGCGAGCTACGGCTCGAGCCCTTGGCCGAGGCGCATCGCGAGCCGCTGAGGGCGGCTTGCGCCGAGGATCGGGAGATCTGGCGGATCTACGCCATCTCCTACGATCCCGACCATTTCGACGCGAGCTTCGATGCCTTGCTGGCGCGGCCGAACGGGCGCGGCTTCGCGATCTTCGATGGCGAGGCGCTGGTCGGGATGAGCTGCTATATCGGCATCGAGCCGGAGCGGGGCGTGCTCGAGATCGGCAACACTTATTACGTCCCGAAGATGCGCGGCACCGGCCTCAACCGGCGCGTGAAGGAGCTGATGATCGGCCGCGCGGTCTACTGCGACTTCCGCCGGATCGAATTCCGGGTCGACAGCCGCAACGCCCGCTCGCAGGCGGCGATGGCGAAGCTCGGCGCGGTGCGGGAAGGCGTGATCCGGGCCGAGCGGATCACCTGGACCGGGCATGTCCGCGATACCGTGCTGTTCTCGATCCTGGCCGGCGAATGGGAGCGCGTCCGTGCCCGATAATGTCGTGTTCCGGATCGCCACCTGGCTGATCCCGTTGGTGTTCGCGATCGTCCTCCACGAAATCTCGCACGGCTGGGTCGCCAACGCCTTCGGCGACCCCACCGCCAAGCGGCTCGGGCGGCTCAGCCCCAACCCGATCCGCCATGTCGATCCGGTCGGGACGGTCGCGCTGCCGCTGCTGCTGGCGGTGAGCGGCGCCCCGGTGTTCGGCTGGGCGAAGCCGGTGCCGGTGGTGGCGCGCAAGATGCGCAACCCGCGGCTCAACATGATGCTGGTGGCGCTGGCTGGGCCTGGGATGAACCTGGCGCTGGCGCTCGTCGCCGCCTTCGCTCTGGCGCTCACGCTCGCCGTCGGCGGCGAAGGGCCGGGCTTCCGCTTCCTCGCCGCCAACCTTGAGAATTTCCTGGCGATCAACGTGTTCCTCGCGGTGTTCAACCTGCTGCCGATCCCGCCGTTCGACGGCGGCCACGTCGTCGAAGGGCTGCTGCCGCGGCGGCTGGCGCGGCCGTATCGCCGGCTCGGCCGGTTCGGCTTTCCATTGCTGATCCTGCTGCTGGTGGTGGTGCCGCTGGTCGCCCCCGACGCCGACCTGGTCGAGCGGGTGGTGGTGCCGCCGGTGCGGGCGCTGATCGAATTCATTGCCTCGCTCGCCGGCCTGGGCTGAGGCGATGCACGGCTGGCTGGTGATCGACAAGCCAGTCGGCATCGGCTCCACGCAAGTGGTCGGGGCCGTGAAACGCGCGCTGCGCGAGGGCGGCTATGCCAAGGTCAAGGTCGGCCATGGCGGCACGCTCGACCCGCTGGCGAGCGGCGTGCTGCCGATCGCGCTCGGCGAGGCGACCAAGCTCAGCGGGCGCATGCTCCATGCCGACAAGGTGTACGACTTCACCATCCGCTTCGGCGAGGAGACCGACACGCTCGATGCCGAGGGGGTGGCGGTGGCCTTCTCCGACGTGCGGCCGGCCTTGGGCGAGGTGGAGGCGGTGCTGGCGGCGTTCACGGGCGAGATCGAGCAGGTGCCGCCGGCTTATTCGGCGCTCAAGGTGGAGGGGAAGCGGGCTTACGATCTGGCGCGGGCCGGCGAGGAGGTCGAGATGAAGAGCCGGCGGGTGACGGTGCACGGGCTGGAAATCCTCCCCGGAACGGGGAGGGGGACCGCACGAAGTGCGGTGGAGGGGGCCCACCGCGTCACCGGTCCGGCGGAGCCGGGCCCCCTCCACCATCCCCGGCTGGACGCCGGGGATGGTCCCCCTCCCCGTTCCGGGGAGGAGCTGGATCAGGTGACGCTGACCGCGCGCGTCTCGAAGGGCACCTACATCCGGTCGCTGGCGCGGGACATTGCGCGCGCGCTCGGCACGGTCGGCCACGTCACCATGCTGCGGCGGACCAGGGCCGGGCCGTTCACCCTCGGCGAGGCGATTTCGCTGGACAAATTGAGCGGGCTCGCTAAGGCCCGGCAGCTTGAACTAGCAATATTGCCGCTGACGGCGGGGCTGGACGACATCCCGGCTCTACCCGTCACCCCCGACCAGGCAAGGCTGCTCCGACAGGGGCGGAAATTGGCCGGGATCGCCGCACAGCCGGGGCTCCACCTTGCAACCGACGAACATGTTCCGGTTGCGATCGTGGAGCTTAGCGAAGGGGAACTTCGCGTGGTGCGCGGCTTCAACCTATAGAATAAGGAGTCCCCGATGTCGGTCACTGCCGAACGCAAGCAAGAGATTATCAGCGACAACGCCCGCGGATCGGGCGACACCGGATCGCCCGAGGTCCAGGTCGCCATCCTCACCGAGCGCATCAATAACCTCACCAGCCACTTCAAGACGCACGCGAAGGACAATCATTCCCGCCGCGGCCTCCTGATGATGGTCAACAAGCGCCGCTCCCTGCTGGATTACATCCGCAAGGAAGATCACGAGCGCTACACCGCACTCATCGCGAAGCTCGGCCTTCGCAAGTGACGCAATCGTTCGGCCCGCCTCGGCGGGCCGATTACGTATTGCGTCATCCCGGCGGAGGCCGGGATCCAGACTGGGCTCCTGCTTTCGCAGGAGCACAATAGCCAGACTGGGCTCCTGCTTTCGCAGGAGCACAATAGCCAGCAAGCAATCCCGCGAGGCTGGCAGGACCAGACAGGTCCACACAGGCCCCGGCCGCATCGGGCGGCCGGACGGAAGGAAATCAAATGTTCGATATGAAGAAAGTAGAAATCGAGTGGGGCGGAAAAACCCTGACGCTCGAAACCGGGCGCGTTGCCCGCCAGGCCGATGGCGCCGTGCTCGCCACCTTGGGCGAGACCGTCGTCCTTTGCGCCGTCACCGCCGCCAAGAATGTCAAGGAAGGGCAGGACTTCTTCCCGCTGACCGTCCACTATCAGGAAAAATATTCGGCCGCCGGGCGCATCCCGGGCGGCTTCTTCAAGCGCGAGCGCGGCGCCACCGAAAAGGAAACGCTGACCAGCCGCCTGATTGACCGGCCGATCCGGCCGCTCTTCCCCGAAGGCTTCTACAACGAGATCCTCGTGATCGCGCATGTGCTGAGCTACGATGGCGAGAACGAGCCCGACATCCTGGCGATGATCGCCGCGTCGGCGGCCCTGACCCTGTCGGGCGTCCCCTTCATGGGCCCGATCGCCGCCGCCCGCGTCGGCTATCAGAATGGCGAATATCAGCTCAACCCGTCGCTCGACGAGATCAAGGAAGGCGAACTGGACCTCGCGGTCGCCGGCACCTACGACGCCGTGCTGATGGTCGAATCGGAAGCCAAGGAGCTTTCGGAGGACATCATGCTCGGCGCCGTCATGTTCGCGCACGAGCAGTCCAAGCCGGTGATCGACGCCATCATCCGCCTCGCCGAGCAGGCCGCCAAGGAGCCGTGGGAGCTCGCCAGCGATGAAAATCAGGGCGAGATCCTCGGCAAGCTGCGCGAACTCGCCGGCACCGGGCTCGCACAGGCCTATAAGCTGGTCGGCAAGGCCGAGCGCGTCGCCGCCATCGCCGCCGCCAAGACGCCCTTCAAGGACGCCTTTGCCGACGCCGATCCGCAGACCAAGCTCAAGGCCGGCAAGCTCGGCAAGAAGCTTGAAGCCGAGATCGTCCGTACCGCGATCCTGAAGGAAGGCCGCCGCATCGACGGCCGCGACACCAAGACCGTGCGTCCGATCGACGCCATGGTCGGCTTCCTGCCGCGCACCCACGGCTCGGCGCTGTTCACGCGCGGCGAGACCCAGGCGATCGTCACCACCACGCTCGGCACCAAGGACGCCGAGCAGATGATCGACGGTTTGAATGGCCTCAATTACGAGCATTTCATGCTCCACTATAACTTCCCGCCTTATTCGGTCGGTGAAGTCGGCCGCTTCGGCGCTCCGGGGCGGCGCGAGGTCGGTCACGGCAAGCTCGCCTGGCGGGCGATCCACCCGCTGCTGCCGACCAAGGACGAGTTCCCCTATACGATCCGCGTGCTGGCCGACATCACCGAGTCGAACGGCTCCTCGTCGATGGCGACCGTCTGCGGCGCCTCGCTGGCGCTGATGGATGCGGGCGTTCCGCTGAAGCGGCCGGTGGCAGGCATCGCCATGGGCCTTATCCTCGAAGGCGACGAGTTCGCGGTCATCTCCGACATCCTCGGCGACGAGGACCATCTCGGCGACATGGACTTCAAGGTGGCGGGCACGGAAGCCGGCATCACCACGATGCAGATGGACATCAAGATCGCGGGCATCACCGAAGAGATCATGCGCGTCGCGCTCGATCAGGCGCGTGACGGCCGCGCGCACATCCTGGCTGAAATGGCCAAGGCGCTCGACCAGACCCGCGGCGAGCTTTCGGCGCACGCGCCGCGCATCGAGACGATGCAGATCGACAAGTCGAAGATCCGCGAAGTCATCGGCACCGGCGGCAAGGTCATCCGCGAGATCGTCGCGGAGACCGGCGCCAAGGTCGACATCGACGATGAGGGCCTGATCAAGATCAGCTCGTCCGATGTCAACCAGATCGAAGCGGCGCGCCGCTGGATCCAGGGCATTGTCGAGGAGCCCGAGGTGGGCAAGGTCTACACCGGCAAGGTCGTCAACCTGGTCGATTTCGGCGCCTTCGTGAACTTCATGGGCGGCAAGGACGGACTCGTCCACGTCTCCGAGATCCGCAACGAGCGGGTCGAGAAG
>DASVRK010000240.1:0-7499 GCA_036388655.1 Allosphingosinicella sp.
TCCTCCTTGAGGATCTCCTGCTCCCACTCCTCGAGCTGCCAGGCGGCCTCGGCGAGCTCCTTCTCGTCCAGCGTCCGCCGGCGGGTGATGCAGCCGCCGATGATCGTGCCGGTATAGCCCGGCGCCGGCGTCTTGTCGGTGTACCAGATGCCGTCTTCCATCCAGTAGTTGCCGGTGATAATTCGTTGCGGCGGCCCGTCCGGCTCCGGCTCCGGCTCCGGTTGGGGTTCCGGTTGGGGAAAACCATGTTCGAGGCCTTCCATCCAGCCGTCCCAATCGGCGAGCACGGCGTCGCGGGCGGCGGCGCGGCGGCCGGTCAATTCGGTATTGCCGAGCAGGTGGAGCAGCAGCTTGTCGCTATAATGGCGGCGCTCGCCGACCTGTTCGCCTTTGTAGAAGATCGGCGTCGCGGTGCCGTTGATGGCGCGGTCCCAAGCGATCGACGCCAGCGGAGTCTTGCCGACCACCAGGGCCGCGTCCCAGGCGGCGGCGAAGGGTCCCGCGTCCGGCCGGAGACGGAGCCGGTAGGCGCTCTGCTCGGTCATGCCGGTCCGGGCCGCGGCTTCGACGACGCAGCCGCAAATTGCGAGCGCCTCGACGAACTCGCGCTGGCGGGTGGGCGTCCAGCCATCGTGGCGGGCGCGGAGTTCGACGGGGGTGAAGGGGGCGGAAGCGGGAGGCTCCGCGGCGGGGGGCGCCGGTGGGCGCGGGGTGGGGCTTGGGTTCGTCATAGCCGAGACAGCAGACCATATTGGTTCTCTGTAGGAAAGTTCTTTTTTTGTTCTGAGGAGGGGTCGCATTCCTCCCCTGCCTTTGCAGGGGAGGGGGACCGCCCGTAGGGCGGTGGAGGGGCTTCTTCAGGCGGGGTGAGGCGCTACGTTCCTCCTCGCGAAAGTAGAGGCCCCTCCCCCAAGCTGCGCTGGGGGAGCGTCTAGAACGTGCCGCTGCGGGGGGGGATGCCGTAATAATCGGAGATGCGGCGGGCGTAGGTGGAATCCCAAGGCGGGGCGGTGTCGGGGCGGTAGCTGGGGCCGCCTTCCAGCACCGAGCGGCCGAGATGGACGGTGTAGCCGCCGCGGTCCTCGTTGACGCTCAGCATCTGGAATGGGACCGGATGGTAGCTCTGGCCGAGGCCGAGGAAGCCGCCGAACGACAGCACCGCATATTCGATCTGGCCGGACCAGCGGTCGATATGGACGCTGTAGAGAGTGCCGATCTTGCCGCCGTCTGTGTCGTAGACGTTGGTGTCGTCGATCCGCGCCGAAATGAGGCGCCTGACGCCCTCGCGGGCCTCGCCGGCAGGGGCGGCGGCCGGGCCGTCCGCTCGCGTCTCGTCCATCGCTTGCTCCTCTCGCCAATCGCGGTTTCAACCGAGGGCAGGGCGGGTGGTTCCGGCGGGCGGTTCGCCAAGCGGTTCAGGCGCCGGTTGGGCGGCGAGCCAGCGGTCGAGGGCGGCGAGGACATGCTGCTGCTCGGCGGGGGTGAGCGCGCGGCCGGCGGGGATGTTGTGCCATTTGGCGAGGCAGGCGCGGCAGCAGGTGGCGGTGGCGTGCTGGGCGATGAAGATGGGGTGGCCGCGCATCGGGGTCTGGCGGCCGTCATTGGCGGGTTCGGCCGGAGCGAGCCGGGCGGCGATGAAGTCGGCGGCGTGGGCGCGGATCGTCTCCGGTCCCTTAGCGGCGAGATAGGCGCGCTCGCGCGGGCCGAGGCGGAAGCGGCTGCGGAAGCGCGAGCGGGCGAGGCCGGCGAAGATCGAATCGAGCGGTTTCAGCGGGTGGCGCTTTCCCGAGTTTCCTGGTGCGAGGGAAACGTCGCCTGGCGGGCTGCCGTTCCGGCTCCTGTCCGGCGGCGGACAGGCAGGAGTCCGCTTCCGGACAGACGCCGCGGCTTCCGCGCTCCGCGCGCGGCGGAAGGCGGCTGGCACGGCTCTTGCTGCGAAAGGAGGCGAAGCTGAACAGGGAGATGAACATGCTATCGAGGATTTTGACGGCGGCGGCGCTGCTCGCGGTCGCGGCTCCGGCGGCGGCGCAGGAGGTGGTGCCGCTGGGCCGGTTCGATTCGATCCAGCTCAACGGCGGCGGCAGCGTCAGGCTGCGCCATGGCCCGGTCCAGCGGGTGACTTTGATCCGGGGCAGCACCCGCTATTCGCATGTCCGCGTCGAGGGCCGCGAGCGGGAATTGGTGATCGACGCCTGCAACGGCCGCTGCCCGCGGCGCTACGACCTCGAGATCGAGATCGTGACGCCCGACGTGGCTGCGGTGGCGGTGAACGGGGGCGGCGAGATCGTGGTGGCGAGCGGCTTTCCGCGGCAGGAATCGGTGGCGGCGGCGGTCAATGGCGGCGGCGCGATCGACCTGCGCGCGCTGCCGGTGCGCGAGGCGGCGGCGTCGGTGCATGGCGGCGGCAGCCTCAAGGTGCGGCCGGCCGCCAGCCTCGCCGCCTCGGTGATGGGCGGCGGCGAGATCCGCTATTGGGGCAATCCCGAAGTCGCCAGCTCGATCAACGGCGGCGGCCTGGTGCGGCGGGGGGACTGAGCGGCGCCGGGCGGCCGGGTGGTCGGCTAAAGCTTTTTCGGGCTGACGAGGCGCTGCTCCCCGGCGAAAGCCGGGGTCCAGCTGCGCTGGAGTCTGGACCCCGGCCTTCGCCGGGGAACAGTCCGGAATACGCTTTGAAGGGCGGCGCCGGGTGGCGCCGCCCTCCCGGATTAGCGGGCGTCGACGAGGACGATCTCGGTCTCGTCGAGGGCGCGGATATTGAGCGTCGCCTCGCCGGTCACGGCGACGCCGTCGCGGGCCTCGGCGCGGACGCCGTTGACCTCGACCGGGCCGTTGACCGCGACCAGATAGACGTGCCGGGCCGGATCGAGCGTGAGCTCGGCGGCCTCGCCCGCCTTCAGCGTCGCGCCCATCACGCGGGCGGCGGCGTTGATCCTGAGCGCCTCGGCATCGTCGGCAAAGCCGCTCGCTAAAGTGACGAAGCTGCCGTCGCGCTCATGCTTCGGGAATTCACGGGCGCCCCAGCTCGGCTCGGCGCCGCGCTGGTCGGTCTCGACCCAGATCTGGAACAAATTGGTCTGCTCGTCCTCGAGATTATATTCGGCGTGGCGGACGCCGGTCCCTGCGGACATCACCTGGACGTCGCCGGCGCCGGTGCGGCCCTTATTGCCCATCGAATCCTGATGGGTGATCGCGCCCTGGCGGACATAGGTGATGATCTCCATGTCCGAATGCGGGTGCGGCGGGAAGCCGGACTTGGCGGCGATCTCGTCGTCGTTCCAGACCCGGATCGCGCCCCAGCCCATGCGGGCGGGCTCGTGATAATTGGCGAAGGAGAAATGGTGGCGGGCGTTGAGCCAGCCATGGTCGGCCTGGCCGAGCGTGCCGAAGGGACGGATGTCGATCATGGGATTTCCTCCGAAAACCCGCCGGAGCTTGGGCTCCGGCGGGCGAATTGCCTGGAATGTGGGGCCTTGCCGGCCCGGTCTCAACGGGGGAGTCACAACGGGTGATCCGCCCGCCCCGCCCGACCGGGGGCATAGCCGGGCGAGGCGGACGGATCGGGCGCCGGCGGTTACGCGGCCAGCGCCAATTCGGTGCGGGCGAAGCCGTCGAGCCGGTCGACCGCCTCGGCGATCGCCGCCGCGGCGGCGTCGGGACCGAAGGCCAGCTTCTCGGCGCGGACGAATTCGTCGTCGGTGACGCCCATGAAGCCGAGCAGGGTGCGGATGTGCGGCTCCTGATGGTCCATCGCCGCGGCCGGGCCCTCGCTATAGACGCCCGCGCGGGCCTCGATCACCACCGCGCGCTTGCCCTTGACCAGGCCCTCGGGGCCCGCCTCGGAATAGCGGAAGGTGATGCCGGCGCGCAGGACATGGTCGAACCAGGCCTTGAGCGTCGAAGCCATGCCGAAATTGTACATCGGCGCCCCGATCACGATCAGGTCGGCTTCCTTGAGCTCGGCGACCAAAGCGTCCGAAAGCGCGGCGGCTTGGCGGGCGGCGTCGGTCTCGGCGGGGGCGCCGCGGATGACGCCGACGGTCTCGGCGGTGAGGTGCGGGATCGGCGCGGCGCCGATGTCGCGGCGGACGATGTGCACCGAAGGGTCGCGCCGGCTCAGCCGTTCGGCGAGCGCGTCGGTGAGCTTGTGCGACACCGAGGCCTCGCCGGTGGCGGCGCTGTCGATGATGAGAACCTTGGTCATGTTGCCTCCTGAACCTCCGGCTTCACGGGCCGGGATCTGCTTGCTGAAAGCCAGATAAGCGCGTAGCAGCGTTGCGAGTAGCCGTTCGCGGCGCATTGTGGTGTTGCAATATATGGAACGCTGAATATGGAACGCTCGGGGGTCGACCTGATGGATGTGCTCGCCTTCGTGCGGGTGGTGGAGACCGGCGCCTTCGCCCGCGCCGCCGAACGGATGGACCTGTCGAAATCGATCCTAAGCCGGCGGGTGGCGCGGCTCGAGGATCAATTGGGCGCGCGGCTGCTGACGCGCAGCGCGCAGGGCGCGCAGCCGACCGACATTGGCGAGGCTTATTATGCGCGCGCGGCCAACGTGCTGGCCGAGCTCGAAGCGGCGCAGGAGGTGGTGGCGGACGCGGTGACGCAGGTGGCGGGGCCGCTGCGGATCACCGCGCCCTTGTCGTTCGGAAGCCAGCATCTCGCGCCCGCGCTGGCCGAGTTCGCCAAGCTCCACCCCAGGGTGGAATTCGACGTGTCGCTGAACGACCGCACGGTCGACCTGATCGGCGGCGGCTACGACATGGCGGTCAGGATCGGCAATTTGCCGGATTCCTCGCTGGTGGCGCGCCGCATCGCGCCGGTGCGGGCGGCGGTGCTGGCCAGCCCCGGCTATATCGCCGAGCGCGGCCGGCCGCTCCACCCGCGCGACCTGGCCGACCATGACCTGCTCTTCTACGCCAACATCCCGGCTTATGAGCAATGGCGGTTCCGGGTCGGCAACCATTGGGAGCATGTGAAGGGCCATGCCCGCTTCCGCGCCGACAATGGCGAGATGCTGCGCGAGGCGGCCTGCGCCGGGCTCGGCATCGTCGTGCTGCCGAGCTTCATCGCCTCGGGTTCGATCCGCGAGGGCAAGCTCGAAGTGCTGCTGCGGGATTATCCGTTCGAGGAGATCGGGCTGCACCTGGTGATGCCGCCGGGCCGCGCCTCGACCGCGCGGGTGAGGGCGCTGATCGATTTCCTCGCCGCCCGCTTCGGCCCGGAGCCGAGCTGGGACCCGTGCTGGATGGCGGACGGGGGGTGTTGACCCCGTCGAGGTAGCTGGATGCGCTAAAGGACCGGCGTCTTGTAATGGTGCCAGGCGAAGATGGCGGCGGCGCCGCGGTGGGGGCGCCAGGGTTCGGCGAGGTCGCGGACCTGCTTTTCGGTGGGGCGTTCGGGGAGCTCCAAGATGCGGCCTACCGCTACCTGGATGGCGAGGTCGCCGGCCGGCCAGATGTCGGGGCGGCCTTCGGCGAACAGCAAATAGATTTCCGCCGACCAGCGGCCGATCCCCTTGACGCGGACGAGCTCGGCGATCGCCTCCTCGTCGTCCTCGGCGAGATTTTGAAGGTCGAGCCGGCCGCTGAGGATTTCGTCGGCGAGGCTGCGGGCATAGGCCATCTTCTGGCGCGAGAGGCCGGCGCCGCGCAGCGCCTCGTCGCTGGCCGCGGCCATGCTCTCGGGACGCTCGGCCTCGCCGAGCGCCGCTTCGAGCTTGGTCCAGATCGCGCGCGCGCTGGCGAGGCTGACCTGCTGGCCGATGATGGTCCTGAGCAAAGTCGGGTAGCCGGGCGGGTTGACCCGCGGCTCGGGATAGCCCGAGCAAGCGAGGGCGGCGGCGAACAGCGGCTCGCGCCCGGCTAGCGCGTCGATCGAGGCTTTGAGCGCCTTCGCCTTTATGCCGCCCATGGCCGCGCCCCGGAGCTCATGAAGCGGAGGCAACCCGCACCGCGTAAAGCGCCACCGCCGCCGCGTTCGAGACGTTGAGGCTTTCCACCCGGTCGCTGATCGGCAGGCGCGCCAGCGCGTCGCAATGGGCCTCGGTATTCTGGCGCATGCCCTCGCCCTCGGCGCCCAGCACCAAGGCGATGCGCGGCGGCCCCATCGCTTCGGCGAGGCTCGTGTCGGCCTCGCCGGTGAGGCCGACCCGCCAGAAGCCGGCCTGCGCCATCTCGTCGAGCGCGCGGGCGAGGTTCACCACCCGCACCCACGGCATGGTCTCGAGCGCGCCGCTGGCGGCCTTGGCGAGCGCGCCCGATTCGGCGGGCGCGTGGCGGTCCTGGGTGACGATGCCGAGCGCGTCGAACGCGGCGGCCGAGCGCAGGATGGCGCCGACATTGTGCGGATCGGTGACCTGGTCGAGCACCAGCAAAGGCCGGCCGTCCTCGGCCTCGTCGAGGAGATCGGCCAGCAGCCGGTCGGGCAGGCGCTCGACCTCGGCGACGATGCCCTGATGGGGCGCGTCGCGCGGCACCAGCCGGCCGAGGTCGGCGGCGTCGGCGTAGGTGACCGGCACGCCGGGCGCGAAGTCGAACTCGGCGGCGGCCTCGCGCGTGACCGAGATGCGGACGATCCGGCGCTCGGGATTGGCGAGCGCGGCGGCGACCGCGTGGCGGCCCCAGAAGCGGGGGCGGTTGTCGGGCTTGGCGGCCTGGCGGGCTTTGCGGCGCATGGCGCGTGCATGGCGTTCCGCGTGCGGGCTGGCAAGCGGGTCTCTGAACCGGCGGCGCGCGCGGGCGTTCGGGGCAGGAAGGGAGGCAGGATGGCGACCGGTTATATTGCGAGCGAGGCGCGGCCGGCGGGGCGGCTTTTCTACAGCGCGATGGGGCTGCTCATCGCGGCGATCGTGTTCGCCGGTTTCGCACGCACTTATTATCTGTCGCACTGGCTGACGCCGCCGGCGCGGACGCCCGAGATCACGCCATTGCTCCACCTTCACGCCTTGGTGTTCACCGGCTGGATATTGCTTCAGGCGGCGCAGCCGGCGCTGGTCGCGCGGGGGAGGGTGGGGCTGCACCGCGCGCTCGGCTATGGCGGCGCCGGCCTTGCCTTCGCCGTGTGGCTGCTCGGCAATTCCGCCGCGGTCGAGGCGATCGAGGCCGGCTACAAGGGCGTCGGCGACCCTTATGCCTTTTACGCGATCACCTTCTTCTCGATCCAGGCGTTCGGGATCATCGTCGCGCTCGGCATCGCCCGGCGCCGCGATGCCGAGGCGCATAAAAGGCTGATGCTGCTGTCCAGCGCCGCGATCCTGGAGGCGGCGGTCGGCCGGCTGCCGCTCGACCTGGTGGAGGCGACGGCGCCGCTTTCCTTCTATCTGGGCGCCGACCTCGTCATCGCCGCCGGCATCCTTCACGACCTCGCGGTGCGGGGCCGGGTGCATGCGGTGTGGGCGTGGGGCGGCGGGCTGCTGGTGGCGAGCCAGATCTTGCGGGTGGCGATCATGGATACGGGGCCGTGGCTGGCCTTCGCCCGGGCGATGGCGGCGCTCGTCTGAG
>DASVRK010000241.1:0-24620 GCA_036388655.1 Allosphingosinicella sp.
CCGCTGCTCGACGGCGGGCATCTCCTCTTCTACACGATCGAGGGTGTGCGCCGGAAACCGCTCAGGCCGGAGGCGCAGGAATGGGCGTTCAGGACCGGGCTGGCGGCGCTGCTCGCTCTGATGATCTTTGTTACCCTCAACGACCTGGCGTCTTTTGGAGTGTGGACGAGGCTTGGCGGGTTGATCGGGTGAGCCGCTTCGGGCAGGGCGGTAACACAGGGTAATAAAGGCCGGGGAAATAACCTGGCCGCAAGGCTCAAAGGGCGGGGACGCGTGACAGCGATCAAAGCATTTTCAAGTAGTAAGCGGCTGTGCTCGGCCCTTTTGATGGGTACGATGCTGGGCGGCTTCGCCGTGCCCGCTCACGCCCAGGACGCGCAGGCCGCGCCCGAGGCTTCGGCCCCGGCGCAGGATCCTGCCGCGCCGGTGGCACCGCCCGCCGCAACGCCGGCGGACGCGCAGGCGCCGGTCGCCGGCGGCGGCGTGCCCGCGGCCGCCGCGCCGATCGTGGCCCCGGCGCCGACCGGCACGGTCCGCTCGATCACCGTCACCGGCAACCAGCGGCTGGAGACGGAGACGGTCGTCTCCTACATGCCGCTCCGGGTCGGCGAGCCCTATACGCGCGAGGCGCTCGATGAGGCGCTGCGCGACCTTTATGCGACCGAATTGTTCGCCGACGTTCAGATCCGCGACAACCTCGGCGCGCTGACGGTGGAGGTCCGGGAGAATCCGGTCATCAACCGCATCATCCTCGAAGGCAACAAGCGCATCAAGGACGCCAAGATCGCGCCCGAAATCCGGCTGGCTCCGCGCCAGATCTTCACCCGGTCCAAGGTCCGCGCCGACGTCGCCCGCATCATCGAGCTGTATCGCCGCCAGGGCCGCTTCGCCGCGAACGTCGAGCCCAAGATCGTTCAGCTCGAGCAGAATCGCGTCGACCTCGTCTTCGAGATCAACGAAGGGCCGCGCTCCAAGGTGCGCAGCATCAACATCCTCGGCAACGCGCGCTTTTCCGACGGCCGGTTGCGGTCCGAGATGGAGACCCGCCAGACCAGCCTGTTGAGCTTCCTCGGTTCGGCCGACACCTACGATCCCGACCGGCTCGCCTACGACCAGCAGAAGCTGCGTCAATTCTACCTGACCGAAGGCTATGCCGACTTCCGCGTCGTCTCGGCGGTGGCCGAGCTCACCCCCGACCGGCGCGACTTCATCATCACCTACGTCGTCGAGGAAGGCGATCGCTACAAGTTCGGCGACGTCAAGGTCACCAGCGGCATTCGCGACTTCAATCCGGAGACGCTGGCCAAGGGCCTGCCGATGAAGACCGGCGACTGGTACGACGCCAAAGAGATTGAAGACACCGTCACCTCGCTGACCGAGACGGCCGGCGTGTTCGGCTACGCCTTCGCGCAGGTCCAGCCGCAATTCGAGCGCAACAAAGAAACTCTCACCATGTCGGTGAACTTCCAGATTGCGGAAGCGCCGCGCGTCTATGTCGAGCGCATCGACATCAACGGCAACACGGTGACGCGCGACAAGGTCATCCGCCGCGAGTTCAGGCTGGCGGAAGGCGATCCGTTCAACAGCATCCAGGTGAAGCGTTCCCGCGACCGCATCCAGTCGCTGGGCTTCTTCCAGGACAATCTCGAGATCGAGCAGCAGCCCGGCTCCACTCCGGACCGCGTCGTGCTGGCCGTCGACGTCGAAGAGAAATCGACCGGCGACATCCAGCTGTCGGCGGGCTTCTCGAGCCTCGAACGCTTCCTGGTCAACGCCTCGATCCGCCAGCGCAACTTCATGGGCAAGGGCCAGGAAGTTCGCGCCGCGATCAACTATTCGAGCTATTCAAAGTCGATCGAACTCGGCTTTACCGAGCCCTATCTGTTCGACCGCAACATCGCGCTCGGCGGCGACATCTACCGGCGCGACTATCGCAGCTTCAACCTGCTCGGCGGCGAGCGCAACACGACTTATGAGCAGGTGACGACCGGCGGCCAGATCCGCTCGGGCCTGCCGCTCACCGAGAATATGTCGCTGGCGCTTCGCTACAGCCTCAATTTCGACGAGGTGTCGCTGGACGAAAGCCAGTTCTTCTCCGATCTCGACGGCGATGGCGTGGCGACCTGCGACCCCATCCTGGCCGGCCGCTATCTGTGCCAGGCGATCGGCGACCGCACGACCTCGGCGGCTGGCTATTCCTTCGTCTATGACACGCTCGACAACCGGCTTCGCCCGACCGCCGGCCATCGCATGATCCTGAGCCAGGATTTCGCGGGCCTCGGCGGCACCACGAAATATCTGCGCACCCGCGCCGAAGCGAGCAAATATTGGGGCATCGGCGACAGCGGCTTCGTGCTGTCGGGCCGCGTCGAAGGCGGCTACATCCACAGCTTCGAGAAAAGCGACGACGAGGGGGAGGATCCGGTCCGCCTCACCGATCGCTTCTTCCTCGGCGAACCGCAGATCCGCGGCTTCGACATTCGCGGCGTCGGCCCGCGCATCCAGCGCATCCCCTATCTGTTCGAGCGCGACGAGGACGGCAACGCCGTGCTCAACACCGACCCCGACCAGATCACCGACGACGCGCTCGGCGGGCGGGCTTATTACCTCGCCCGCGCTGAGCTCGAAATCCCGCTCGGCGCCAAGGGCCGCGAGCTCGGGCTGCGGCCGTCGGTCTTCGTCGACGTCGGCGCCCTGTTCGGGCTGAAGAATCCGCAGACGCTCGATCTCGAACCCGACGACCCCGCGTTGACGCGGCCGATCCTGTCGTCCGAGGGCAACTTCCAGTGCGTCGAGGCGCAGGGGAACGACGTCATCCAGATTCCGGTCGGCGGCACCTGCCCGACGGGCACCCAGCTGTTCGCCAACCGGCTCGCCCCGTTCAAGGAAATCTATGTTGGCGACACGCCCAAGCCGCGCATCTCGGTGGGCTTTGGGGTCAACTGGAACTCGCCCTTCGGGCCGTTCAGGGTCGATATAGCCAAGGCGCTTACCAAGGCCGAAGGGGACGACACCAAACTCTTCACATTCAACGTAGGAACCGCATTCTGATGACCAAATTCGCTCTCGGCGCGGCCCTTGCCGCGCTCTCGATCGCCATCCCCGCCGCCGCTCCGGCGCAGCGGATCGGCGCTGCCGTGGTAGCCGTGGTCGACACGGGTCGCATCTCCCGCGAATGCACGGCCTGCCGCGCGGCGACCGCGCAGCTCCAGGCCCAGCAGAACACGCTGCGCACCCGCGCCCAGACGCTCCAGCAACAGATCCGCGCCGAAGGCCAGCCGATCGCGACCGCCGTCAATGCGCTCGGCACCCGCCAGCCGGACGCGGCGCTGCAGCAGCGGATCACCGCGCTTCAGACCCGCGAGCGCAGTGCCCAGCAGGAGCTGTCGACGGCCCAGGTCAACCTGCAATCGACCGAGGCCCACGTCAACCAGCAGATCCTCACCCGGCTGCTGCCGATCGTCGGCCGGGTCGCGCAGGCGCGCGGGGCCAATTTGGCGGTCGAACGCGGCGCGACTTTGTTCGCCGCCCCCGCCCTCGACATCACCGCCGAAGTGATGACGCAGCTCAATCAGCAACTCCCGACCGTCAGCGTCACGCCGCTGCCGCAGCAACAGCAGCAGCAGCGCCCGCAGGGCCGCTGATGACGGACGCCGGCAGGGCCGCCATCGGCCCGCTTGACATCAGGCGGGTGATGGCGGCGCTGCCGCACCGTTATCCGATGCTCCTCGTCGACCGGATCGAGGAGATCGTCCCCGACCGATCGATCACCGCGATCAAGGCGGTGTCGATCAACGAGGATTTCTTCAACGGCCACTTCCCGGGCCGCCCGATCATGCCGGGCGTGCTGATCGTCGAGGCGCTGGCCCAGGCGGCGGGCGTGCTCGCGGTCGAATCGCTCGGCCTCGCCGGCTCCGGCAAGCTCGTCTATTTCATGGCGATCGACGGCGCGAAATTCCGCCAGCCGGTGGAGCCCGGCGTGCTGCTCCGCCTCGAAGTCGAGTTCGTCCAGAAGCGCAGCAGCGTCTGCAAGTTCGCCGGCCGTGCGCTGGTCGAGGGCAAGCTCGCGGCCGAAGCCAATTTCACCGCCATGATCGCCGACCCGCCAGCGGGCTAGACATCTAGCCGACCGGGCGCCAGCCGCCGTCGGACCGCTCGATCCCGAACACCTCCCGCATCGCCGGCCCTTCGAGCAGCCCGTGCGGCTCGCCATCCGCGGCGATGCGGCGGCGGTCCATCACGATCAGCCGGTCGCCGAACCGCGCGGCAAGATCGAGGTCGTGCATCGCGACCAGGGCCGCCGCGCCCTCGCGCCGGACCAGCGCCCGCAAATGCTCCATCAGCCGCAACTGCCAGAGCGGGTCCAGGTTCGCCACCGGCTCGTCGAGCAGCAGCAGCCGCGGCCGCGGCGCCAGCGCGCGCGCGATCAGCACGCGGCCGCGCTCGCCGGTCGAGAGCCGGTCGATCCTCCGGTCGGCGAGGCCGCCCAGCTCGAGCGCCGCCAGACTATCGTGGATCGGCCCGCTCGCGCCCAGCCGGATGAGGTCGATCGCGGTGAGCGGCCATTTGACGTCGCGCGAGGCGGGAAGGAAGGTCAGCGCCCGCGAGCGGTGTGCGGGGCCGAGGCTCGCCGGATCCACGCCGCCGATCTCGACCCGGCCGGCGGGCGCGCCGATGCCGGCGAGGGCGTGGAGCAGGCTGGTCTTGCCGCTGCCATTGGGGCCGACCAGACAGGTGAGGGTGCCCGCCTCGAGCACGAGGTCGGTAGGGTCGAGGCGGTCCGGCAGCGCCAGCCCGGAGGCGCGGACGAGGCTCATTGGGAGAGCCTCCAGCGCATATGCGCCACCAGCCACAGGAAGAAGGGCGCGCCGAGCAAGGCGGTGACGACGCCGATCGGCAGCGTCCGTCCGAGCGGCGCCGCCCGTGTGACGAGGTCGGCGGCCAGCAGCAGCAGCCCGCCGAGCAACGCCGCCGGCACGATCGCCCGGCCCGGATGGCCCCGCGTCAGCCGCCGCGCGAAAATCGGGGCGACCAGGCCGATGAAGCCGATCGCGCCGCAGATCGCGACGCACGAGCCAACCCCCAAGGCGGTCAGGCAGACGATGCGGATGCGCAGCCGCCCGATATCGTGCCCCAGCGATTCCGCCACCTCCTCGCCGAGCACGAGGCTGTCGAGCGCATTGCGGGTGCGGAGCAGCAGCGCGATGGTGACGAAAGCGGGGACCGCGGCGAAGCTCGCCTGGGCGAGGCTGCGGTCGACCAGCGAACCCATCAGCCAATCATAGGCGTCGTAAAAGGCGAAGGGGGAGGGGGCGAGCGCCAGCGCGAGCGTGGTGAGGGCGCCCGCCAGCGCGCTGATCGCCAGCCCCGACAGCAACAAGGTGGCGGTCTCGGCCCGCCGCCCGGCCAGCAGGAGGAGCAGGAGCAAGGCGCCCAGCGCCCCGGCGACCGAGCCGATCGACAAAGCGAGCGGGGCCGCGAAGCCGAGCAGATAGGCCGTCACCACCGCCCCCAGCGCCGCTCCGCTGGTGGTGCCGGTGAGGTCGGGCGAGGCCAGCGGGTTGGCGAACAGGGCCTGGACCGCGGCCCCGGAGGCTCCCAATGTGGCGCCATAGACCAAAGCGAGCAGCGCCCGCGGCAGCCGAAGCTCGACCAGCAGGGCCAGCGCGAGCTCGGTATCCTGCTCGATCAGCCCCGCCAGCGACTGCCACGGCCAGGCGAGCGACAGGAAAAAGGCGACGGCGAGCGCGGCCAGAATCAGCAGCCGCGCCGTCATGGCGTCATCGTCGCGCGAAGCCGCGCGATCTCGGCGATCATCAGCGGGCCCATGCAGGTCCAGGCGCGGCCGTCGGTGACGATCGTCCGCGACCGCGCAATACCCTTAGCGAGCGGGTGCCTCAGCCAGCGCTGCTCGCCCGAATATTGGCCGCTGCGATAGTCGCTGCGCAGCAGGATGGCGGGCGGGCGGACGAGCAAATGCTCGAGCGGGACGATGTCGCCGCGGAGCGGCCGCTGGCCGAAGCCGGCGAGCGCCATCCATTGGGCGCCGAGTCCGTTCGCGGCCAGGCTCCGCCCGCCGCCGCCGAGCCAGATCGTCTCCGCCTGGCGCGCGGGCCGGGCGCGCCGCAATTGCCGGATGCGGGCGGTCAGCAGCGCGCCCGCCGCCGGACGCTCCAGCGCCGCCGCCACCCGCCGCAGCGATACCTCGACGTCATCAAGGCTGCGCGGGAAGGGCAGGTCGAGCGTGCGGATGCCGAGCCTCCCGGCGATGCCGGTGCGGTCGCGCGCGCCGCCGCCCATGGTCAGCACCAGATCGGGGCGGAGCCCGGCGACGGAGAGCAGGCTGCCGTCGTTGCGCCGATGCCGGCGCGCCCGCTTCCACAGCGGCGATTCCGCCCGCAGCTGCGACAGGAAGCTGATCGAAAGGATCTGGTCCTCGCGTGCCAGCATCAGCAGCAGCTCGTCCGTGCACAGGTTGAGCGACGCCACCCGGCGCGGGGCGGCATCAGCCGGCGCGGCGCCGGCCGTTGCGGTGAACGCGAGGCTAGCGGCCGAGGCGAACGCGAAGGCCCGCATAGACCGACCGCCCCGGCGTATTGTAGCCGAAGACGTCCTGATAATCGGCGCCGAGCCCATTCTCGATCCGGCCGTAAAGCTCCAATTGCGGCGTCAGCGCATAAGCGGCCCGCGCGCCGACCAGCACATAATCGTCGAGCCGGACCTCCTCGAAAGTGTCGAAGTCGACGTCGCGGCGCCGCCCGATATAGGAAGCCGAGCCGGCGAGGCTGAGCCGGTCCGCCGTCCAGGTGGCGAAGAGATTGGCGCTGTGCCTTGGCCGCCGCGTCTCGCGGGGCGGCACGCCCGCGCCCAGATCGGGCTCGCGCGCGTCGAGGAAGCTGTAATTGGCGGCGACGCTGAGGCCCGCCGCCGGCCGCCACTCGACCGACGCCTCGATGCCCCGGCGGCGGCTTTTTCCGTCCGAATTGACGTAGCGGTAGGTGGGCGCGGGGAAGGGGGTCAGTTGTTCGTAGACGATCTCGTCGGTGAGGTCGTTCGAGAAAGCGGCGAGCTCGGCCGAGAAGCTCCGCCCGCGCCACCTGAGACCCGCCTCGTAACCTTTCGACCGCTCCGGCGTAAGCTCCGCATTGCCGACGAAGCCGGTGTTCGGAGCGAAGCCGAACAGCTCGGCGAAGCCGGGCTGGGCGATGCCCTCGCCATAAGCGGCGAACAGCGAGAGCCCTTCCGCCACCTCGACCGTCGCGGCGGCGCGGATCGTCGTCTCGTCCTCGAACCGGTTGAAGTCGTCGCGGCGGACCGCCATGTCCGTGGTGACGCGCGGGCTCCACTCCGCCCGCCACTCGCCGACCAAAGCGGTGCGCCCGCGGCTATGATCGACATCGCTGCCGCCGCCGAACAACCGGTCGCGGGTGGCGAAATCCTCATCCTCCCGCTCCACCGCCGCGATCAAAGCGTGGCGGGCCGCGCCCGTCGCGAACCGCCGCACCGCCTGCACGCCGAAGCGGGTGCGCCGGCCGAAGCTGTCGTTGACGTGGGCCGCGCCGTCGAAATTTCGGTTCTGATTGTCGAGATGCTGAGCTTCGGCCTTGACGCTCCAGGGCGCGTCCTCGCCAAGCCCGGCCTGCGCCCAGACGCGGCCGGCATAGGTCTCCGCCTCGGAGGCGTCGAGCGTGTCGGCGCGCAGGAAATTCTCGTCGGTGCCGTCATAGTCGTTGTCGTGGCGGATCGCGCGCCCGACCACGCCCAGCTCGACGTCGGGGAGCGGGCGCAGCACGCCTTTGAGGCTGAGGCTGCGACTCTCATAGCCGTCGAAATCCCCGGCGCCGCCGCCGAATATGTCGATGCCGTCGCTGCGCGACCAGGCGGCGGTCCCGGCGACGCCGCCTTGCGGGCCGCCGAGCGCGAAGGCCGCCGCCGCGCGCCCCGAATCGCGGCTGCCGAGTTCGACCAGGCCGCTGCCGCGCCGCCCGGCGAGCGGATCGGGCGTCCCCAGCGCGATCACGCCTCCCAGCGCTTCCGATCCCCACAAGGCCGATTGCGGCCCGCGGATCACCTCGATCCGCTCGAGCCCGTCGGCGGCGAAAGTCTCGAACCGCGCCTGATTGTCGGACGCGACGTCGTTGAAGGCGATGCCGTCGACGAACAGCAAGGTTTGGTTGGCCTCGGCGCCGCGGATCCGGATCTGCGCCTGGGAGCCCTCGGCGCCCGACACCGACACCGAAGCGCCGGGCGACAGCCGCACATAATCGAGCGCGAACGGCTCGCCCAGCGCTTCGATTTCGGCGGCGTCGAAGACCGTGACCGAAGCCGGCGCCTCCTCGCCCGCGACCGGCAGGCGCGCGGCGGTGACGACGATGGCATCGGACGGCTCGGCCGCCGGCACGGGGACGGGCGCCGGCGCGGCCGCGGCGCTGATCAGGAACAGGATGTGCATGTCAACCTCCACGAAACGACAGGATTGCCGTCTCGGAGGTATCGCGGGCGCAATGCGCCCCCGACGCCACGCACCGCAGGCTGGACCCGGCCGGGTGCGGACGACGAGCGGAGGCAGTTTTCTGGCTTACGGCTCGCCGCCTGCTTTGGAACAGGAGGCTTGCCGCTTACAGTTGCGGGCACAGCGCCGGTCTTTCACCGGCTTGCCTTTTAACCGCCGTTTCCGGCGGTACCTTCGCTGCGGCCGGGGCTAATCCCGCGCCGCACGTCTTGTCAACTTTCGGTTGAGACGGTAGAGCGCCCGCCAGACCTTCCCAGGAGGCTGGTCGGAACCAGCCGAAACTCAGGAAAAATCAGCCATGAAGACCGACGCCCATCCCGATTACCACATGATCAAGGTGCAGATGACCGACGGCACCGTGTTCGAGACCCGCTCCACCTGGGGCAAGGAAGGCGACACGCTGCAGCTCGACATCGACCCCAAGGTCCACCCGGCCTGGACCGGCGGCCACGGCAAGATGCTCGACACGGGCGGCCAGGTCGCGCGCTTCAACAAGCGCTTTGGCGGCCTCACCCTCGGCAAGAAATAAGCCCGGGCATTCGGTCTCGGCTCGATCGTCACCTTGAACTCGTTTCAGGGTCCATCCGGCGGGCCCCGCAGAGGCCGGTAGCTGGATGCTGAAACCAGTTCAGCATGACGATGCGGCCGGCGTCCCGGTCCTCGAGACCGAGCGCCTCATCCTCCGCGCCCCCGGCGCCGACGATCTCGACGCCTCCACGGCTATGTGGAGCAATCCCGACGTCGTCCGCCACATCGGCGGCACCGCTTTCACCCGCGAAGAGGTGTGGTCGCGGATCCTGCGCGCCCGCGGCCTCTGGGCGATGCTCGGCTACGGCTATTGGGCGGTCTATGAGCGCGCCAGCGGCCGCTTCGTCGGCGACGTCGGCTTTGCCGATTTCCACCGCGCGCTCCAACCGTCGATCGAGGGCGTGCCCGAAATGGGCTGGGTGCTCGATCCCTGGTGCCACGGCCGCGGCTATGCCAGCGAGGCGGTCCGCGCCGCCTTGGACTGGGCCGAGCAAACCCTCCCCGCGCCCGAATATGCCTGCATCATCGATCCCGCCAACGCGCCGTCGATCGGGGTGGCGCTGAAATTCGGCTTCCAGCAGATCGCCGCGACCGAATATAAAGGCGGCCCGACTTTGGTCTTCCGGCGCCCGGGCCTACCAGCCCGAGCCGCCGCCGCCCCCGCCGCCTCCGCCTGAGGAGCCGCCGCCCGACGAGCCGCTGCTCGAACCCGGCGCCGTGGAGGCCGAAGACACGCTGCTGGTCAGCGACGAGCCGACCCGGTCGACGAAGCCGCCGGTGTCGTTCCAGGGATCGCTGCGTCCCGAATACCAGCTCATAGTCCCCGCCTGGCCCGCGGCCGCCGCCGCCGCCAGCACAGTGGCGAACCGCTCCGCCCATTCATTCTCGACGTCGAGCGCGATCGCATAGGGCAGATAGCGCTCGAACAGCTCGGGCGTCTTTTCCGGCGGATGCAGCGTCTCCAGCCGCTCCTCCTCGGTGATCGACAGATAGCGGCGGAAGCCTTCGATCCGGTCCATCAGCGCGCGCCCCTCGCGGGTCGGCGCCTTCATCCACCAAAAGGCGCTGAGCACGACCGGCAGCGCCAGCAGCGGGATCAGCATCGGCAAGCCCCGGGCGCCCTCGATGTCCGGTCCATCGAGCGCCGCCAGCACCAGGGCCGTCACCGCGGAGGCCCCCGCCATCAGGAGCACGCCGCCCACCGACCAATGCCAGTTGGTCAGGAAGCGCTTGCCCTTGTGGGCCTTGTCGAGCGCGTGATCGAGCGCGTTTCGCGCGGCCCGGAAGGTGGCGTGATATTTGTCGTCCATCAGCAGGCTGTCGCCGCCGCCGAACAAGGCCGACATCATCCCCGCCTCGGGCGTGGGCAGCGCCGCCGTATCGGCGCCCTCGCGCCGCTCGATATAGGTCTTGCGGCCGGAGAAGAAGCCGCCATCCTCCTCGCGCAGCCGGAGGCAGCCGCGCACGCCGAGATCGATCAAAGCGGCGGCGAAGGTGCGGTTGTCCGATCCCATCCGCCACAAATGGCGGACGGCGGCGGGGGACAGCCCGTCGGGCGGCGTGAACAGCGGCACCACCGTCCCCGCTTGCGGGCCGCGGCCGGCGCGGCGCCAGGCGTGGAAATAATAAGCCAGAACGCCGAACAGCCCCAATATGCCGAGCGCGAGTGGGCCGTTGTCGCGCAGCCACCAGCCCGCCTTGGTGCCGGCCGCCGGCGGCTCCACCACGCCCTTGGGCCACGCCGCCGCCACGGTCAGGCCTTCATAGGCGTAGAGCGGCGCAGTCGTGCGGAAGCGTATCTCGCCGGGCCGCTCCGCCACCACCTCGGCGTAGCGGGCGGTCGACCCTTCCGGGCCGGTATAGACCGCGCGGTCGCCGAACGCCGCCGGGGAGGGCAGGCGGATGACCGCTTCGGCGACGTCGATCGGGAAGGTCCAGCCGGTGCCGGTCGCGTTCCAGTAAAGCTCGTCGAAGGTGTCGAAGAAGCCGAGCTGCCGCGTGGTGCGGTAGCGGATCACATAGACATGCTCGCCCGGGTCGAGCAGCACGTCGGCATCGCCGATCCTGATCCGAACGCCGTTGCTCAGGCCCTCGCGCGCCCACGGCTCGGCCTTGCCGTCGCGCTCGACCCTGACCATTTCGAACCCGACCGTCACCCGCCGCCCGAGCCGGTCGGTGTAGCGCGTCGGAAAGTCGCGCAGGATGCCGCGCCTGATCTCGTCGCCCTCGGCGCGGAGGCGGATCGTCTCCGCTACCTCCAACGTGCCGTCGCGCTCGACCGTCACGTCGCTCAGGAAATGGAGGATGCGCTCGTCGGCCCGCGCCGCCCCTGGAAGCAGCAGCGCCAGCGCGCCGAGCAGCGCCAGCAGCGGAAGCGGCAGCCGCATCAGGCGCGGGCGCCGAAGCTAACTTTCGGCGCGGCCTGGATCGACGGATCCTCGTCGGCGTAGAACGGCTCTTCGGAAAAGCCTATCGGCTTGGCGACCAGCACGTCGGGGAACGATTGCACCTGCGTGTTGAGGTCGCGCACCGTCGCATTGTAATAGCGGCGCGCGCCCTGCAGCTCTTCCTCGACCTCGGCGAGCTCATCCTGGAGCTGGCGGAAGTTGGCGTCGGCCTTAAGGTCGGGATAATCCTCGGCGACCGCGAACAGCCGGCCCAGCATCGCGCTGAAGGCGGTGTCGGCCTGCGCCGTCGCCTCGACACCCCTGGCCTTCATCGGGTCGGTGCGGTGGGCGGTGACTTCGTTGAGCGTGTCACGCTCGTGCGTGGCATAGCCTTCGACGGTGCTGACCAGATTGGGGATGAGATCGGCGCGGCGCCTCAGCTGGACGGTGATCCCGCTCCAGCCCTCCTTCACCAGCGCCCGCAGCCGCACCAGCCGATTGTAGATGACGATCAGCCACAGCAACACGACCGCGACCACCGCGACGACGATCCAACCCCCAATGTCCATCCCGGCCTCCCCGCTGAGCCAGGCAAACATAGATTGGCTTGGCCGCTCCGGCTAGCCCGCGGCGCCGATTGCGCCGTCCGCACCGCGAAAGCTCGGATGAGCCCCACCGTCACCCCAGCGAAAGCTGGGATCTCACTTCCTTCTCAGCGGGTCAGCGGCGAACCTTCCGGTAGGGCACGAACTCGCCGAGGAACACGAAGCCGGTCTGCATGCGCGTCGAGGTGTCGTAAAGCTTGACCACGTCGATGTCGCACAGCCGCGACGAAGGCGTGTCGGTCACCAAAGTGTCCCACCGGTCGAGCGAACTGGCGCCCCCATCGGGGCGGTTGACGTAGATCGTGCCGCCGCCCGTCTCGTAGACGATGGCGGTGCGGTCGATGATCCGGCTCGAGCGGATGTCGCGCAGGTTGATGCAGTCGACCGGTTCGCCGGCGACGCGGCCTTCGATCTCGCGGGCGAGTCGGGTCTCGGGGTCGGTGCGCTGCGCCTGCGCCGGACCGGCGATCAGCGCGCACGCGGCGAGGGCAAGAGTGATTGGCTTCAGCATGATTCGGCTCCTTGCTCCCCGAATATCGAAGGCCGGCTTAACGGCCGCTGACATCGCAGCCACGGGGCTATTCGCCGCCGCCGCCGAGCCCCGGACTCCCGCGCTCCGCCACCTGCCGCTTGCCGTCGATGACGATCGGCGAGGCCACGCCCGGCACGCCGTCCCGCTCGATCCGCAGCCCGCGCGCGATCACCTGCGGATCGGCGAACACCTCGGCGACGTCGTTGATCGGCCCCGCCGGGACGCCCGCGGCGGCGAAGACGGCGAGCCATTCGTCGCGCGGCCGGCGGGCGAGGGCAGGGGCGAGCGCCGCGGTCAGCGCCTCGCGCTCCCGCACCCGCCCGGCATTGGCGGCGAAGCGCGCGTCCGCGATCAGCTCCGGCAGGCCCACGAGCTCGCACAACTTATGGAATTGCCCGTCATTGCCGACCGCGACGATCAGATGCCCGTCGGCGGCGGCGAAAATCTGGTAGGGGGCGATGTTGGGATGGACGTTGCCCATCCGCCGCGGCGTCTCGCCCGAGACGAGATAGTTCATCGCCTGGTTGGCGAGCACCGCGACCTGGGTGTCGAGCAAGGCCATGTCGATGTGGCAGCCCTTGCCGGTCGCGCGCCGGCCGTTGAGCGCCGCCAGGATCGCCGCCGCCGAATAGAGGCCGGTGAAGATGTCGGCATAGGCGACGCCGATCTTCTGCGGCTCGCCGCCGGACTCACCGGTCAGGCTCATGATCCCGCCCATGCCCTGGATCATGAAGTCGTAGCCCGCCCTCGGCGCATAGGGCCCGTCCTGGCCGAAGCCGGTGATCGAGCAATAGATGAGCCGCGGGTTCAGCGCCGACAGCGCCGCATAGTCGAGTCCGAAGCGGGCCAGCCCGCCGACCTTGAAATTCTCGATCAGGATATCGGCTTCCGCCACCAGCGCCTTCACCCGCTCTTGACCCGCTTGGGTCTCGAGGTCGACGGCCAGCGAGCTCTTGCCGCGATTGCAGCCATGGAAATAAGCGGCGCTGCCCTCGCCCTTGACGAAAGGCGGCCCCCAACCGCGCGTGTCGTCGCCCGAGCCCGGCCGCTCGACCTTGACCACCTCCGCGCCGAGGTCGGCGAGCAGCTGCCCAGCCCACGGCCCCGCGAGGATGCGGGCAAGCTCTACGACTTTGATGCCGGCGAGCGGCTTATCCATATCGCGTCACCCCGGGCCTATCTCACGTCACCCCCGCGAAAGCGGGGGTCCCGCTTCTCTTCCTTCCACCGCGCCCCAAAAGAAGCGGGATTCCCGCTTTCGCGGGAATGACGAGGCTCAAAAAGCCGCAATCCCCGTGATCGCCCGGCCGAGGATCAGCCCGTGCTCGTCGTGCGTGCCCTCATAGGTGTTGACCGTCTCGAGGTTGGCGGCGTGCCGCATCACCTGATACTCGGCGGAAATGCCGTTGCCGCCATGCATGTCGCGGGCGACCCTGGCGATGTCGAGCGCCTTGCCGACATTATTGCGCTTGATGAGGCTGATCGTCTCCGGGATGAGCTCGCCTTCGTCCATGCGCCGCCCGACCCGGAGCGCGGCCTGCAGCCCGAGCGTGATCTCGGTGATCATGTTGGCGAGCTTCATCTGGACGAGCTGGGTCGCGGCCAGCGGCCGGCCGAACTGCTTGCGGTCCAGCGTATAGGTCCGGGCGGCATGGTAGCAGGCCTCGGCCGCGCCCATCGAGCCCCAGGCGATGCCGTAGCGGGCGCGGTTGAGGCAGCCGAACGGCCCCTTGAGGCCGCTGACGTTGGGAAGCAGATTCTCCTCCGGCACTTCGACGCCGTCCATCACAATCTCGCCCGTGATCGAGGCGCGCAGGCTCAGTTTCTCGCCGATCTTGGGCGCGCTGAGGCCCTTCATCCCTTTCTCGAGCACGAAGCCCTTGATCCTGCCGTCATGCGCGTCGGACTTGGCCCACACCACGAAGACGTCGGCGATCGGCGAATTGGTGATCCACATCTTGGAGCCCGACAGCCGATAGCCGCCGTCGATCTTCTGCGCGCGGGTCAGCATCGATCCGGGGTCGGAGCCGGCGTCGGGCTCGGTGAGGCCGAAGCAGCCGACCCATTCGCCGCTCGCCAGCTTCGGCAGATATTTGCGCCTCTGCTCCTCGCTGCCATAAGCGTTGATCGGGTGCATCACGAGCGAGGATTGCACCGACATGGCCGAGCGATAGCCGCTGTCGACCCGCTCCACCGCGCGCGCGACCAGGCCGTAGCTGACATAATTGAGCCCCGCCCCGCCATATTCGGGGGCGATGGTGGCGCCGAGCAGGCCGAGCTCGCCCATCTCGCTCATGATCTCGCGCTCGAAATTCTCCTCGAGATAGGCCTGCGTCACCCGCGGCTGCAGCCGTTCCTGGGCGTAGCCCTCCGCGGTGTCGCGGACCAGCCTCTCCTCGTCGGAAAGCTGCGCGTCGAGCGCGAACGGATCGGCCCAATCGAACGGGAGGGCGGTCGCTTCGGCCATCATATCCTCATTTCAGGCAAGGCCGGAACGCGGCGGCGGCCGCCCGGCAGGGACTGCGCCCGCAGCTACCGCCGCCCGCCGCGATGATCAAGGATGTTGCGGCCCCGGCTGGGACCTCGTCGTGTCGGGCAGGGTCAGGTCGGCTATTCCGGCCCGGGGTCGAGCGGCCCCGGCTCCGGCAGCGGCCTTGCTTCGGGGAGCGGTGCGGTCCTGCCAAAGCCTTCGCCGAGCGTCGGCGCCTCGCTCCCGTCCATCGTCATACCGGCGCCGAGGCCGGTGCAATCGCCGTCGCAATTATAATAATCGGCGGCGTCCGCAGTCTCGGCCGACCGGCGGTAGCTCCTGGCGGCCGCATCCATGTCGAACGCCTCGCCCTCCGGCATCGGCACCGGGGCGGCCATCGGCGGCAGATCCATGGCAGGGGGCGCCTGCGCCGTATCGCCGCCGCCGCCGGAGCCCGCCGACATCAGATTGACCAGCTCTTCGACCCGCTGCTCTTCGACCGTCTTCTCGCGGGCCTTGGCCTTCGGAGCTTCCTCGGGACGCGCCGAATAATAGCCCGCGCCGGCGATCGCTACCGCCGCCGCCGCCGCAATCGCCCAATTCCGCTTCTTCCTGTCCACTTGCCCCGGCTCTCCGAAAAACACCGCCCGATTAGCAGAGAACCCGCCCGCCGCCACCGGGAAACGGCGGCTAGGGGCGGTCGGGCCGTGCCCGGGGAAGAAAGGGTGCTGGCGGATGCTGTGGCGCTACGCCTCCGGGTAGAGGTACTGAGGCGGGCCATAGACTCGAGCACCCTCGATTACTGGCGGAACACGATTCGAGCCGCCGCGGGAGGATGGCAGGCGGATCGCGGTTGAGAGGTTTGGTAGTCAGGCGGAAAACTGAACCTGTGCCCGCGCGCTTCCAGCGCGACGTTCGTCATTGCTCAATGGGTGGTCAGGCGGGTGGGGCTGTGGCTCCATCTGCAGCCGGGGCGCACGACGCGCAAAAAGCATTGAGGCCGACCTTGGCAACTAGAGAAAACAGGAGAGCGATGACAGGCACCACAGCAGCTGCCGCTAGGCCTACCGTGCTTGCCACGATAGCTGCAACCATGCTCACCAGACCCACTTTTCCCTGATCCTTCCAGATTTGAAGCGCCTGTGCCCGTTCATCCTCATATCGGGCATCGCCACACGCGAATGCGACAAACTCCCGCTTCACGTTGTGGTAAAAGCTCTGGATAGCTCCCATCGCACCAAATCCGGCCGTGGATGCTGCTCCGGGAGTGGAGAGCCATAGTTCGGCGACTTGCTCTTCGGTGCTGCCGTCAGCCAAAAGCTGCTGAAGCACTCCGGATTGGCTGGCTGGGAGACCTTCGAACCAACCGCCCTCTGTGAGTTTAACCTCCAACATCACAGGAGCCCCTTAATATATTCAGCTGAAACAGCGTGTGTAGTCTGGTGAAGAGTTTGGGGATCGATCCCTCCGATGATAATACCACCTGCTGCACCCGTGGGAGAGTATCCTCCTGTTATCATAGCACAAACTGTCCTGCCGTCAGCTGTGAACACGGGTCCGCCAGACTGTCCCGGCCGAGTTTGAGTGTTCAACACGACATGTTTCACTTTAACCCCGCCCGCCCCCAATAGAACGCGAGCACCCACCATGCTCGACTGTTGCGTCAGGACAAGCCTGCCATGATCCGCATGAGGGTAGCCTAGCCCGAGGACGGGTGTGCCGGGGAATATCTCGTCCGTGCTTCCAAGGACGTAACCAAACGAGATTGAGGGAGGTTGGGACGACCATTTCTAAAATCGCTACATCATGGATCGGGTCATAGGTCGCGACTTTCAGCGGGATGGCCTGCACTTGCTGGTCGGTGGTGTCTTGATAATCGTTGAGCGAATTGGTTCGACCTATCACTGCTACCAAGCCCTGGTCGCTCGGGCCTACCACGTGGGCGGCGGTAGCGAATCGCTTAGGATCGACAGCAAAGCACGTGCCGAGAAGCCCGACTGCTCCACCGGCGCCTCGCCGAGCGAGCGGCAGCACGACCCTTCCGATGTGTAAGTCCAATGATCCTTTCCCTTCTATATCCTGGCGGATGGGGTGGGATTCGAACCCACGGTGGGCGTGAACCCACGGCGGTTTTCAAGACCGCTGCCTTAAACCACTCGGCCACCCATCCGGGCCGCTTGGCCTTAAGCGCCAAGCCCGCGCGCTTGCAAGCAGCCGGGGAACCAGCCCGGCATTTGCGCGCTTGTCGGCCAAGACCCGCGACCATAAAGGGCACCTGTATGCGTCTTATTAGCCACGCCATGGCGATCGCCCTCGCGGCCTTTCCCCCTTATGGCGCCGGCGGCACCGCCGCGCTCGCGCAGAGCGCCTCGCTGAGCCAGGCCGGCTTCCAATCCTATTTGCCCCGGCTCCGCGCCGAGGCCGAGCGCGCCGGGGTCACCCGCTCGACCCTCGACCGCGTCTTCCCGACGCTCGAGTTCAGCCAGCGCACCGTCGAGCTCGACCGCGCCCAGCCCGGCGGCGTCACCAACCCCAACGCCATCCCGCCCTTCGCGCCCTATCGCGACCGCCACGTCACCTCCGACCTCATCAACCGCGGCCGATCGCGTTATTCCGCCAACACCGGCCAGCTGAACGCGATCGGCCGGCGCTACGGCGTCACGCCGTCGGTGCTGGTCGCGATCTGGGGCCATGAGACCAGCTACGGCGCCGTCACCGGCGATTTCGACCTGCTGAACTCGCTCGCCAGCCTCGCCTACGAAGGCCGCCGGCGCCAGCTCTTCACCGACGAGTTCATCGCCACCCTCAAAATGATGGACCGCGGCTATTCGCGCTCGCAGCTCAAGGGCAGCTGGGCCGGCGCCACCGGTTATCCGCAATTCCTGCCCTCGGTGTTCCTGCGCCTCGCGGTCGACGGCGACGGCGACGGCCGCGCCAACATCTGGTCGAGCCAGGCCGACGCGCTCGCCTCGATCGCCAATTATCTCTCCAACGCCGGCTGGAAGCCGGGCGTGCCGTGGGGGGTGGCGGTCAACGTCCCCGCCGGCTTCAACCGCGGCCCGGTCGCCACCCGGCTCATGTCACCGCGCTGCCCGCGCGTGCACCAGCGCCACAGCCGCTGGCTCAGCGTCGGCGAATGGCGCCGGCTCGGCATCGTGCCGCAGAGTGGGCGGCTGCCGCCGGAGAGCGAGCTGGCCAGCCTGATCGAGCCCGACGGCCCCGGCCGCACCGCCTATCTCCTGACCACCAACTACCGCACCATCCTCGACTATAATTGCTCGAATTTCTACGCGCTGTCGGTCGGCCTGCTCGCCGACGAGGTTTCGCGCTGATCGCGCTGGCGCAGCCCGAATCGACCCGTTAAGGATAGGGCCGACGCCAGTGGCGTGCGGGCTCAACTTCTTCAGGGTAGATTTCAACCATGATGCGTAAGGCGCTGTATTTCGGTCTCATCACTACCGCTCTCGCCCTTCCCGCCACCGCCGCCGCGCCGCCGTTCGAGACGCCGGCGCCGGTCGCCTATATGGTCGATCTCTCGTCCGGCGCGGTGCTTTACGCCAAGGATCCGGATCGCCGCATCCCGCCCGCCTCGATGGCCAAGATGATGACCACCCATCTCGCCTTCCACCTGATCAAGAAAGGCGACGTCAAGCTCCAGCAAATGTGCGACGTGCGCCCCGAAACCTGGCGCCAGTGGCATGGGCCGAAGGCGGGCTCGACCATGTTCCTCTCGACCGGCGAGCGGGTCAGCGTTGAGAATCTGCTGCACGGCATCGTCACCCTCTCGGGCAACGACGCCACCGTCGTCCTCGCCGAATGCATCGCCGGTACCGAGCCGGCCTTCGTCGCCCTGATGAACGCCGAGGCCAAGCGCCTCGGCATGACCAATTCCAATTTCGGCAACACCAATGGCTGGCCCGACGAGGGCGTCACCGTGACGACGGCGCGCGACCTCGCCAAGCTCGCCGCCGCCACCATCCTGGAGACGCCCGACCTCTACAAGGCCTTCTACCAGAAGGAGAGCTTCACCTGGGGCCGCACGCTGGGCGGCAACCAGCCGATCACCCAGGGCAATCGCAATCCTTTGCTTGGCAAGGTCGCCGGCGCCGACGGCCTCAAGACCGGCCATACCGCCGAGGCAGGCTACGGCTTCACCGGCTCGGCCGAGCAGAATGGCCGCCGCATCATCATGGTCGTCGCCGGCCTCTCCAGCTACAACCAGCGCATCGACGAGAGCGTCAAGTTCATGAACTGGGGCTTCCGCGCCTGGAAGTCGCAGCCGCTGTTCACGCGCGGCGAGACCGTCGCCAACGCCAACGTCCAGCTCGGCGGCGAGGACCAGGTCGCCCTGCTCGCGCCCCGCGACCTCGCCGTCACGCTCCCTGCCGGCCTCGTCAGCGGCAACGATATGCGCGTCAAGGTGGTCTATGACGGCCCGTTGAAGGCGCCGATCGCCAAGGGCCAGCATGTCGCGAACCTGATCGTCCAGACCGGCGACACGCCGCCCCAGTCGATGCCTTTGGTCGCCGCCGAGGCGGTCGAGGAAGCGGGCTTCTTCGGCCGCATGTGGAACGGCCTGATGTCGCTCTTCGCCTGATTTGGTGGGCGGCCGCTTCATCAGCCTGGAGGGCGGGGAGGGGGCCGGCAAGTCGACCCAGCTGCGCCGCCTCGCCGACGCGCTTCGCGCCCGCGGCCGCGAGGTGGTCGAGACCCGCGAGCCCGGCGGCAGCCCCGGCGCCGAGGCGATCCGCGCTTTGCTGCTCGAAGGCGAGCCCGACCGCTGGACGCCGGAGGCCGAAGCTTTGCTGTTCGCCGCCGCCCGCGCCGATCATGTCGCCCGCAATATCCGCCCGGCGCTTGCCCGCGGCGCTTGGGTCCTCTCCGACCGCTTCCTCGATTCCTCGCTCGCTTATCAGGGCGGGGCAGGCGGCGTCGGCGCCCAAGCCATCCGCGCCCTCCACGCCATCGGCAGCGGCGGCCTGCTGCCGGACCGGACTTTGCTGCTCGAGCTTCCCGCCGCCGCCGCCGCCGGCCGCGCCGGCGACCGCGACCGCGGCGCCGCGGACCGCATCGGCGGGCGCGAAGCGGACTATCACGCCGAGGTCGCCGCCGCCTTCGCCGCGCTTGCCGCGGAAGAGCCCGCCCGCTTCCGCCGCATCGACGCGAGCGGCGCCCCGGAGGCCGTGACCGAGCGCCTGCTCGGCGCTATCGCGGACCTCTCATGACCCCCCTGTACGGCCACGCCGCCGCCGTCGCCGCCTTCAAGCACGGCCTGGCGAGCGGCCGGCTCCACCATGCCTGGCTGATCAGCGGCCCGGGAGGGGTCGGCAAGGCGACGTTCGCCGCCAAGGCGGCGCTGCGCGTGCTCGCCGAAGGGGCCGGACCCACGGTCGACGCACCCGGTCTCGACGTTCCCGACGGCCACCGCATGGCCCACCTCGTCGAGGCCGGCAGCCACCCGGACCTGATGCGGCTCGAGCGGCTGCCGAAGGAGAGCGGCGAACTCGCCCGCAGCATCACTGTCGACCAGGTGCGCGGCCTCGCCCGCCTGTTCGGCACCACCGCCACTTTCTCGCCTTGGCGCGTCGTCATCATCGACGCGGTCGACGATCTCGAGCCGGGCGGCGCCAACGCGCTCCTCAAGAATCTCGAGGAGCCCCCCGCCAACGGCCTGTTCCTGCTGGTCAGCCACGCCCCCGAGCGGCTGCTGCCGACGATCCGCTCGCGCTGCCGCCAGCTCCGCCTCTCCCGGCTCGACGATGACGCCATGACGTCGGCGCTCCGGGCCGCGCTTCCCGACGCCGATCACGCCGAGATCGCCGCCCTCGCCGCGGTGGGGGAGGGCTCTCCCGGCCGCGCGATCGCCTTTCGCGGCCTCGACATCGGCGCGCTCGACGCGGCGATGCTCGAACTGGTCGCCGAAGGCGACCCGACCAACGCGCGCCGCTCCAAGCTCGCCTCGGCGCTGGCGCTGAAGCCCGCCCAGCCGCGCTACGAGGCCTTCCTCGCCCGCGCGCCGGCTTTGATCGCGGCCGAATCCAAGAGCCGCCGCGGCCCCGCGCTGGTCGAAGCGCTCCGCCTCTACGAGCGCGCCTCCGAGCTCGCCGGCACCGCCGTTCGCCTCTCGCTCGACCCGCAGACCGTGGCCTTCGAGCTCGCCGGCATGCTCGCCGCGCTCGCGGATCCGGCGGCGCGGAGGACAGGATAGCGCGCGTCTCGAAACGTCACTAAGGCGCCTGCCATGGCGACACCCTTCTACATCACCACCGCGATCAACTATCCCAACGGGCGGCCGCATGTCGGCCACGCTTATGAGGCGATCGCCGCCGATGCCATCGCCCGCTTCCAGCGGCTGATGGGCCGCGACGTCATCTTCCAAACGGGGACCGACGAGCACGGCCTCAAAATGGCCCAGACCGCCCGCGATCGCGGCGTCGAGCCCGCCGAGCTAGCGGACGAAATGTCATCCTACTTCCGCGACATGGACGCGAAGCTCAATATTTCGTGCGACCGTTTCATCCGCACCACCGAGGCCGATCACCATCGCGCCAGCCAGGCGATCTGGCAGGCCATGGCCGATTCCGGCGACCTCTATCTCGGCCGCTACGAAGGCTGGTACTCGGTTCGCGACGAAGCTTATTATGACGAGAAAGAGATCGTCACCGCCGAAAGCGGCGAGAAATTGTCGCCGCAGGGCACGCTCGTCGAATGGACGGTGGAGGAGAGCTGGTTCTTCCGCCTCTCCAAATATCAGGAGCCGTTGCTCCGCCACTATCGCGACAACCCCGACTTCATCCGTCCCGAGGCGCGCCGCAACGAGATATTGCGCTTCGTCGAGGGCGGCCTCTCAGACCTCTCCGTCTCGCGCACCAGCTTCGACTGGGGCGTCAAGGTGCCCGGCAGCGACCGCCACGTCATGTACGTATGGGTCGACGCGCTCACCAACTACATCACCGGCGTCGGTTATCCCGACCTGGAATCAGCGGCTTACAAGCGATACTGGCCGGCCGATCTCCACATTATCGGCAAGGACATCGTCCGCTTCCACGCCGTCTACTGGCCGGCTTTCCTGATGTCGGCCGGCATCGAGCTGCCCCGCCAGGTGTTCGGCCACGGCTTCGTCCTCCACCGCGGCGAGAAGATGTCCAAGTCGCTCGGCAACGTCGTCGACCCGCTCGACCTCGCCGCCGCGTTCGGGGTGGATCCGCTGCGCTATTTCCTGCTGCGCGAAGTCACCTTCGGCCAGGACGGCAGCTATAGCGCCGAAGCGATCGTAACCCGCGTCAATGCCGATCTCGCCAACAGCTTCGGCAATCTTGCCCAGCGCACTTTGTCTTTCATCGCAAAGAATTGCGACGGCATATTGCCGCAGGGAGGGAAGGGCGACCCCGCCGACCAGGCATTGCTCGATTTAGTCGCCGAGGTCACGCGGCGCGAGATGCCGGCCCATTTCGAAGCGCTGGCGCTCAGCCAGGGCATCGAAGCGTGGCTGCGCGCCGTCTTCGCCTGCAACCAATATATCGACACCCAGGCCCCATGGGCATTGCGCAAGACCGATCCCGAACGGATGGGCGCCGTCCTCGCCGCCTTGTTCCAGGCGATCGGCGACCTCGCCATCGCGATCCAGCCGGTCATCCCGGCCGCCGCCGCCGCCTTGCTCGACTGGATGGGGATCCCCAACGGAGAGCGCGACTTCGCCGCTTTGGGCGATTCCGGCCGCTATGAACGGCTCGCCGCGTCCGGATTCCGGCTCGGCCTTCCGAGCCCGATCTTCCCGCGGCTGGATATGCCCGCGGACGCTTGAGCTCCGCCCGGCGGAACTCGCGGGGCTTCCCGGACTTCTACGAGGCAAGGCCAGGCTCTTCCCGGCCAGCAGAAGAGATGTCCATGCGCACCTTAGCTTCCACGTTCGGCAGCCGGGCTGAAGCCGAAGCGGCAGGCCGCCGGCTCGAATCGATCGGCATCGCCCGCGACCGCATCATCCTCAAGGATGTGGGCGAGGCGGGGGGCGAACCCGGAGGCGCGTCGGGAGCAGCCGCCGCCGGCGTCTTCGTCAGCGTCAAGGTCACCACCGATCAGGTCGCCGGGGCTAGCGAAATCCTGAAGTCGAGCCGCCCGGCCGGCGATGGGGCCGGCGCTGTTTCCTCGGGTCGGGAGGCGGCGTCCCCGCCCGCGCCGTCGCCGGACGTGCAGCCCCGCGTCGCGCCTGCGGCCGCCCCGAAGCCGGACCCGGTGCCGCGCGCCGCCTCGCAAGCCGCCGCAACGCCTCCGCACGCGCCCGGTGCCGCCACCATCGCCGGCCTCAGCCGGGCGCAGCTCATCCGCTATTTCGCTTTGTTCTGCGTGGCTTTGGTGGCGGCCTTCCTGCTCGGCGCCGGGCTCGGCCTGATCCTCTAGCGCCCGTCCGCGCGCCCACCGCCGCCGGCCGCCGCCGTCTCCGGCTCGAGCCGCTCGGTCTCGACCTCGGTCCGCCGCACCGTCTCCTCGATCCGCTCGACCCGCCGGTGGACGCTCTTGGTCACCACCAATTCCTCGCGCACGAACGCCTCCTTGGTGACGACCGCTTCCTCGCGCATTTCGGTGATCTCGATCACGCGCTCCTGGAGCAGCCCGCCTTCCGCCACTTCCTCCTCGGTGAGCCGGCGGTTGACCGGCCGCCGCTCGAGCCGCGTCTCCTCGTGGAGCAGCTCGACATCCTCCTGCACCGGGATTTCGGCGATATGGGTGTGGACCCGCGAGCGGCCGCGCACGACCTCGCGCTTGCCGATGCGCAGCTCTTCCTCGACGATCGGGATCCGCTCCTCCTCCTCGACGGTCGCCGCGGCGGCGGCCGCCAGCGGTGCCGCCACCGCTTCGGGCGCCTCCACCCGGCGCTCCGGCGCGGGAGGCGGGGGAGGGGCCGCCTCGGCCGCGGGAGCCGGAGCGGGAGCGGGAGCCGCCGCCCCTTCCGGCGCACCGCCTCCGCTGATCCCGCCGAGCAGGCGCAGCACGGCCGCGCCGCGGCTCTCACTGGCGACCTGCGCCACTAACAGATAGCCGCCCTTCGCCACCTGCGCCTCGCAGGCGGAACGCTCCTCGGGCGTCAATTGCAGGCTGTCCAGCGTCAGCGCGCCGGCGGGGCCGCTTCCGATCACCGCCGAATCGCGCAACGGCACCTCGGCGGAGATGGCGGCGAGGGCGCGCTCGGCCTCTTCCTCGCTGGCAAAGCGGGCGGTGACGGTCCTCGGCATCAGCCTTCCTCCTCGGAATGTCCGGCTCCGGCAACATCGCCGCCGCCGCCAGTGCCGTCGCGTTCGATCGACGCCTGCTCGGAGCGCAAGGTCACCGCGACCTCCTCGGTCGAGCTCGCCGCCTTCCGCCGCACATGTATCTCCTCGATCAGCATCAGCCGTTTCTCGACCACCACTACTTCCTCGACCACCGGGATGATGGTGGTGTTGCCTTCGAGCCTGACGCTGGGCAGCTCGGACAAGGGGATATTCTTCGGCACCCGCTCGATCACCACCTCGTCATGGGTGAGCGTGACCGGGACCCTTTCCTCGCGCTCGTCGACCGACACGCGGACCCGCAGCCGCCCGGCCTCGAC
>DASVRK010000242.1:0-5731 GCA_036388655.1 Allosphingosinicella sp.
CTGGCGGGAGGCGGCGGCGACGACAGCCTGAGCGGCCTCGGCGGCAGCGACGTGCTGATCGGCGGCGCCGGCACCGACCGCAGCGACGGCGGCGCCGGCGACGATGCCCATGCCGTCGACAGCGCGGCCGACGTCGTCGTCGAGCGGGCGGGCGAAGGCAATGACCGGGTCGTCGCCGGCGCCGATTACGGCCTGCGCGCCGGCGTCCATGTCGAAGCCCTGGCCGCGGCCGCGGGAACGGCGGCGATCGACCTTGCCGGCAACGAACTCGCCAACCGCATCGACGGCAACGATGGGGCCAACATCCTCCAGGGCCGCGGCGGAGCGGACGGGCTGGAAGGCGGCGGCGGGGCGGACCGGTTCGCATTTCGCGCGGCCGAGCATGCCGGCCTCGGCGCCGGGCGCGACACCGTCCTCGATTTCGAAGGGGCCGGCGCGGCCGGCGGCGACCGCATCGACTTGGCTTCGATCGACGCCGTTCAGGGCGGGTCCGACAATGCCTTCGCGCTGATCGGCAACGCCGCCTTCAGCGCGCCGGGCCAATTGCGGGTGACCTATAATCCGACCCTCAACGTCACCACGATCTCCGGCAATACGGACGCGGACGCCGACGCCGAATTCCAGATCGCGCTCACCGGCAACCAGGTGGCGCTGAACGCGGCCGACTTCGTCCTGTAGCGACGGGTGCGGGCGCGGCGGCTTAGAGGATCAGATCGGCCGCGGTGATGGCGGCGAGATCGTCGACCCGGACCATGAGGTCGGCGTTGCCGTCGCCATCCATGTCGCCTTGAAGATACAGATCGCCGGCGATGGTCTGGCTGCGGAGTTCGCCGGCGGTGCCGCCGAAGGCATCGTTGCCGATGAAGGAGAAAGCCTGGTCGCCGCCGGCCGATCGATCGGCATCGACCGCGCTGAGGTCGATCCGGTCGCCCTCGTCCCAGTCGAGCACGCGATCCGCGGTGGCGCGGGCGGCGCCGGTATCGCCGTCGTCGAACGCGAACAGATCGTCGCCGGCCCCACCCATCAGCTGGTCCAATCCTTCGCCGCCCGCGATCCGGTCGTCGCCGGCATTGCCGAACAGCCGATCATCCCCGGCGCCGCCGCTCAGCCTATCGATGTCGAAGCCGCCCCGGATCACATCCGCGCCGCCCTCGCCATTGAGCTCGTCGAATTGCGAGCCCCCGATCAGCTGATCGGCACCGTCGCCCCCGCGGATATCGTCGGAGCCATCGCCGCCGAGCAGCAGGTCGTTGCCGCCACGCCCGATCAGCGTGTCGTCGCCGGTGCCGCCGTCCAGGCTGTTCCTCACCTCGCCGCCCGCCAATCTGTCGTCGAAATTCGATCCCACCAGATTTTCGACGCCCGCGATCCGATCGAAGCCGGCGCCGCCGCTATCCTGGGCGATGGTGATCGCGAGATCGATCGTGACCGCACCCGCCGCCGCGCGATAGCTGGCGGTGTCGATTCCGCTCTGGCCGAGCAAGGTGTCGTTGCCAACGCCGCCGTCCAGCAGATCGTGGCCCGAGCCGCCCCGAAGCTCGTCATCGCCTCTGCGTCCGATCAGCCGATCGTCGCCGCCGCTTCCAGCGAGCACATTGTCGCCGCTATTGCCTTCGATGCGGTTGGCCGATCCATTGCCGGTGCCGTTAAAGTCACCGCCGTTCTGCAGTTCCAGCTCTTCCAGCCCGTCGGAGAGGACGAAGCTGCGGAACGCCAGAACGCGGTCATAGCCGCTCGAGTCCTCGATCGTGTCTAAACCATCCACCACCCAATATTCGTCGTCGCCGGCTCCGCCGACCAGCCGGTCCGCGCCGCCAGCGCCATTCAGAATGTTGTCACCCGCGTTGCCGATGATCAGGTTGTCGAGCGCATTGCCGGTGCCCTCGGTCGCGCCGCCGAGCAGCTCCAGCTCTTCGACTTCGGCGGCCAGGACAGTGTTCTGGTAAGCCACCACGCGATCTATGCCGCCGTTCGCCTCTTCGACGATTTCGAACCTGTCCACGCGGGAGTCGATCACATAGCGATCGTTGCCGGCTCCTCCCACCAATGTATTCAGATCATCGGAATCGCCCGCCTGCGTCACGTAGAGGATGTCGTCCCCTTCCCCGCCCTCGAGACGATCATTGCCGGCGCCGCCGTTCAGGCGGTCCATCCCCGCGCCGCCCTTGAGCAGATCGTCACCGTCGTTGCCGAACAGCCGGTCGTCGCCGCCCTCGCCTGCCAGGCTGTCGCCGCCGGCCAGGCCGAGCAAAGTATTGGCCAGTCCGTTACCGATCAGGCGATTGGCCGACTCATTGCCCTCACCCGTCACCGCGGCGCCCGCAAGCCGCAGATCGGCGACCCCGATCGCCGATGTGAGCGAGAAATCCACGCGCGCGACGATGATATCCTCGCCGCCGCCCGTGTCGTGCACGACCGTATTCCGATTGCTGACGACGTAGGTGTCCGAGCCCGTGCCGCCGTCCAGGCGGTCGAGACCCGGCCCACCGAACAGACGGTCGTTGCCGGCGCCGCCGAAGATCTCGTCGTCGCCGACGCCTCCGTTCAAATGGTCGTTGCCAACCCCGCCGTCGATACGATCGTTGCCGTCATCGCCGAACAAGCGGTCCGCGCCGTCTCCGCCAAGCACGATGTCATTGTCGCCGCCTCCGGCGAGAGTGTCGTCACCGCCATCTCCGAACAGGAGTTCCCTGCCCTCGCCGCCGGTGAGATTGTCCTTGCCTTCGCTACCCAGCAGAAGCTCGCTGCCTTGATATTGGCGCAGCCTGGCGAGCTCGATCGAACCGTCCCTGCTACGGTCCGAGAAGTCGAAGGCGACGAAGATGTCGCCATTGGCAGCCTGACCGATCGCGCCCAGCGGTTCGACGATGCTGCCGCGCTCGCTCAGCATCACCTCGCCAAGGACCGGATTGCCCGATGAGTCGAAGCCACGTCCGGCGAGGCCATAATCGAAGTTGGTGCCGGAATAGTCGACATCGTCGGGCAGGTAGCTGCGCCCCCACGTCACGTAGAAACCGCCGTCTGCCAATTCCCGAATAGTGGGGATGACGAAACCGCCCGTGTCGTTCTCGTTGATGAGGATCGGCCCGGTGACTTTCGTGCCGTCGGGCCCGACAAGCTGCAGCTGAACCTGCTCGTCGATGTCGCTGATGGAGTGCGGGCCATCGTGGAAGCTGGCCTCGGTCCAGACGACGGCGTAGCCGCCTGCCCCGCTGGCCGAAATCGAGGGCCTGCCGCTGGAAAATTCCGGTGCGTCGGACGCGCCATGATGGACCACTCCGCTGACGGGAGCGCCGTCAGCATCGTATTTGCGGGACGAGACCCGGCCGCCCTCATCCTCATAGGCGACGGCGAAGCCGCCATCGCCGAGCGCCGCTACCTCGACCCGGGAAAGGTCAGCTCCATCCACCGCAATAGGCGCACCGAGCGGTTGCAGGTCTTCCGAAAAAATTTGAACCTTGACGACCTGATCCTCGACATAGGCGGCAACGATGCGCCCGTCGGCCAAGGTGGCGACATCGACCTTCGTGTCCGCCAGATCGAGTATGCCGGTTTCAGCCTGGCCATCGCCGTCGAAGCCGCGCAGGGAGCCGTCCCGGTAGCTGAGGATGAACCCGTCGGACGTGGCCGTGACCGAAACCGGCGCGTCGCCGGCCCCGATCTTTGCCGGCTCCCCCTGCGGAACGCCGTCGCTGTCAAGAAACTGAAGCCAGGTCCCACTTGGCTGATCGTTATAAGCCGGTTCCGACCAGACCAGCACATGCCGCCCGTCAGCCAGGCGCACCATGTCGGGATAGGCTTCGCTGCTGGCGGTTCCTTTCACCGCTTCGCGAACGAAGTCGGCAACTTCCACGATCTCGCGCTGGGGATAATGAGCAACCGGCATGGGACCTCGGAATTTTGAGAAAAGACGCTTTTATCCTTGTGAGTTATATGGCGCTTTGTCGATCCAGCATGTGCCGGCCAGGGTCATCCGTTGGAGGCGGCGGCTCCGGTCTCCGCTCGCGATCAGGCACTCCCGGCGAGCCGGGCGTGAAGGTCCGAGATCGGGGCCGAATGTCCGCAATGGCTGGAAGACGAACCTTCATCGAAGCTATGGCGGTCGCCGGAGGCGTGGCATGGCAACGGCGTTCAAGCAGATCGCGCGATTATCCGGGCTTCTGGCGATCGCCTTGCTGCTGGTTGCCGCCATCGTTGTGGCCGGTTTCTTGTTCTTCCTCTTGCTCGGGACGTTCGGCTCGGCTGCGTCGCTGCTCGTCCTGGCTATGCTGGTGACAACCGGAACCGTTTTATTCTGGCTCGTGGTGGCCGCGGGCAATCTCTAGCGCTGCCTCCCAGCGGTTCGGCGGCACTCAGCGGGGCGGTTGCGCGCGCGCCCGGTCTGCGAAAGCGGCGAGCAATTCCGGGAAGCGGTCGGGGTCGGGCTCGGTCTCGAAGCTGTGGGTCGCGGCGGTGACGGCCCAGGGCAGTTTCTCGCGCGTCCAGGTCTCGATGAAGGGCGGGTCGGAGCCGGGGTCGTCCAGCATGGTCGAGCGGACGTTGACGAAATCGTCCATCCCCTCCGGGCGCGTGAACAGCCAGCTCATGCAGTGCGGACAGAAATGGTGGCGGGCGGCGCCGCGAAGGCCGCCGATCACGGTCTCGCCGGCGGTGACGCGGAAGCCGTCGCTGACGAAAAGCGAGCTCAATGAGAAGGCGCTGCCGGTCATGCGCTGACAGCCCGTGCAGTGGCAGGCCATGGTGACGAGGGGCGCGGATCCGATCGTAAAGCGGACCGCCCCGCATCGGCATTCGCCCTGGATTTCCTCAGACAATTGATTCCACCTGCATATCCTCGAAGGCTTCGCCCAATGGCTCTTCGAGCTCCAGCGCCTCTTCGGCGGCCGCCACTTCGGGTTCGGGCATCGGCATTGTTCGGATACCCGGGCCGCCGGCCAGCGACTTACCGCCGGCTGGGATGAATTCGAGCCCCGCATCCTGGAGCGCGTTCAGCATGGCGTCCACCGAGGGCGGCCGGACCATGCCGCCCGCCTCGAAGCGCCGCACCGTGGCGATGCTCAAGCCCGACGCGGAGGCAAGCTGAGGCGTCTTCCAGTTGAGGAGCGCGCGGGCGGCGCGGCACATTTCGGGGGTCAAAAGCATGGCTGGGGTTCGCATGGCCGAGCGGACCCGGCAACATATTGCCGAGTCCGCCGAGACGCTTTGGAAGCGGTTAGAGCTTGTTGATCACCCCTTTGACCTTGCCCTTCACTTCCTGGGCCTCGCCCTTGGTTTCCTGCGCGGCGCCCTCTTCGCGTACGCGCTCGTTGCTGCTGCCCTGCTTGAGATTGCCGGCGGCCTGGTTGGCGGCGCCCTTCATCTTGTCGGTGAACTCACCCATCATCTGTCTCCTGGTTGATCCAGGTTAGAACATGTCGGGGCGGCGGTCCGTTCCACCGAAGCGGCGCGGGAGCCTTGGAGCCGCGTGCCGGGGGTTCAGGCGAAGCGGGCTTCGGGCAGGCGGGCCGAGCCCTTGCGGCCGAACTGCCAGCCAAGCCCGGCGATGCCGGCGGCGAACAGCCACAAGGCGGCCGGGGCGGGAACCGGGGTTCCGCCGGTGCTGCCGCCGGTGCTGGTGCTGCCGCCGCTGCTGGAGCTGACGGTGCCGCGTCCGATCGCCGAGCCGGGAGCGTTGGCGCCCTCGATCGACTGATAGCGGACGAACAGCTCGCTCAGCGAAAGCTGGTCGATC
>DASVRK010000243.1:0-16301 GCA_036388655.1 Allosphingosinicella sp.
ACGAGCTGAAACGTCGCAGTCGCAGCCGCTTGACCCCCGCACCCGCCACCGCCAATGCTCCCGCCATGCCCGACCAGCTCAACCAGCCCGACGCCATCGCCCAACTCTCGTTCGAAGCCGCCTTGAAGCGGCTCGAGGAGATCGTGCGCAAGCTTGAAAGCGGCGAGGCGCCGCTCGACGAGTCGATCGAGCTGTACGCGGAGGGCGACCGCCTCAAGCAGCAATGCGAGGCCCGGCTCCAGGCGGCCCAGGCGCGGATCGAGAAGATCCAGTTCGCCCGCGACGGCAGCCCGAGCGGCACCGCGCCCTTCGACGATGTCTGACCTCACCGACCGTCCGGCACCGGAGGGTCTGGCGGCGGCGATGGCGGAGGTCGGCGCCGAGATCGACGGCATGTTTTCCGAATCGCTCGCGGTGCCGCCCGATGCGCGCGCGCGCCTCTACGAAGCGATGCGCCACGCCGCGATCGGCGGCGGCAAGCGGCTGCGGCCGCTGCTGGTCCGCGCCGCCTGCGGGTTGTTCGCGGTCGATCCGGCGCGCGCGCTCCGGGTCGGGCTGGCGGTCGAATGCATCCACACTTACTCGCTGATCCACGACGATCTGCCGTGCATGGACGATGACGATCTTCGCCGCGGCAAGCCGACCGTCCACAAGGCGTTCGGCGAATGCACCGCGATCCTGGCCGGCGATTCGCTCCACGCGCTCGCGTTCGAGATCCTCGCCGACGAGGCGACGCACGAGGATCCCTTCGTCCGCGCCGAGCTGGTCGCGGAGCTCGCCCGCGCGGCCGGGCCCGCGGGCATGGCCGGCGGCCAGATGATGGACCTCATCGCCACCGAGACCCGGCCCGATTTGCCCGCCGTCACCCGACTGCAGCAGCTCAAGACCGGGGCGCTGATCGGCTTCTGCCTCGAAGCCGGGGCGATCATGGGCCGCGTGCCGCCCGAGGGACGGACCAGGTTGCGCGGCTATGCGCGCGACGTCGGCCTCGCCTTCCAGATCGCCGACGACCTCCTCGATGCCGAGGGCGAGGAGGCCAAGACCGGCAAGAGGGTCGGCAAGGACCAGCAGGCGGGCAAGGAGACGTTCGTGTCGCTGCTCGGGCCGGAGCGGGCGCGGCGGCAGGCGGAGCTGCTGGTCGCCCAGGCCACCGAATATCTCCAGAGCTACGGCGCCGAAGCCGACCTGCTCCGCGCCATCGCCCGCTTTGCCGTCGAGCGGGATCACTGATAAGGACCCGGCCGGGCCGTCACCGAAGGGGGATCTCATGACACGCACCGGCGTCTACCCGGGCACCTTCGATCCGGTCACGCTCGGCCACATGGACATCATCCGCCGCGGTGCCAAGCTGGTCGACCGGCTGGTGATCGGCGTCACCACCAACCCGTCCAAATCGCCGATGTTCACCGTCGAGGAGCGGATCGCGATGGTGCGGCGCGAGATCGCCGAGGTCGAGGGGGCGATCGACGTGGTGAGCTTCGATTCGCTGCTGATGGATTTCGCCGAGCGCCAGCGCGCCTCGGTGATCGTCCGCGGGCTCCGGGCGGTCGCCGATTTCGAATATGAGTATCAGATGGCGGGCATGAACCAGCAGTTGAACGACCGCATCGAGACGGTCTTCCTGATGGCCGACGTGTCGCTGCAGCCGATCGCCTCGCGGCTGGTCAAGGAGATCGCGATCTACGGCGGCGACATACGCAAGTTCGTCACGCCCACCGTCGCCGAGCAGGTGCGCGCGCGGGTGGACGAGATCGGCCGCAAGGGCAGCTGATCGGCCGCCGGCTCATCGACGGTTCAGGCGCGGCGATGGATGGGGCGGCCGTCCGCGGCCATGTTTCCGCTTCGCGCGGAATGCGGTTAAGGTAAGCGGGCAAGATTCGGGGCGAGGGTTTCAATGCAGTTCAAGACTTTGTTCGCACTGGTGGCGGGGTTGACGTGCGCCGGATCGCTGGCCGCACAGGCGCCGCAGCGTCTGCCGACGTCGAGCAAGCCGGTGCCGGCGCCGGCCGCGACCTCACCGTTGGTGACGCCCGCGCTCCTGCCCGAGAACACGCTTCACCTCGACCTTTCGAGCGGGGGCCGCGTGACGATCCAGCTGCGCCCGGACCATGCCCCCAATTACGTTCAGCGGGTCAAAACGCTGACCCGCCAGGGCTTCTACAACGGCATCATCTTCCATCGGGTAATCGACGGCTTCATGGCCCAGACCGGCGACCCGACCGGCACCGGCACCGGCGGCTCCCCGCTCCCCGACGTCGCCGCCGAGTTCAACCCGCTGCCGCATGTGCGCGGGGCGGTGGCGGCGGCGCGGGCGACCGACGTCAACAGCGCCAACAGCCAATTCTACATCATGCTGGCCCCGCGCCTCTCGCTCGACGGCGAATATACCGTGATCGGGCGGGTCGTTGCCGGCATGGCTTTCGTCGACGCGATCCAGAAGGGCGAGCCGCCGGCCAACCCGTCGCTGATCGTGCGGGCTTCGATCGGGTCGGACAATGTGCCGCCGCTCACCCCGGCCGAACTTCAGGCGGCTGCGCAGGCGGCTGCCCAGCGCCGGGCCGCGGCGGCGCCGGCGATGATCGGGCAGCCGCCCGCCGCCACGACCGGCGAGGCCGCTCCGGACACCGCCGAGCCGGCCACGGAGAAGCAGCCGGAGGCCGCCGACACGCCGCAATGAGGCGGCGCCATGCGCGTTGAGCTGTTCGACTTCGAGCTCCCGCCGGAGCGAATCGCCCTTCGTCCGGCGAGCCCACGCGACAGCGCCCGGATGCTGGTCGTGCGCGGCGGCAGCCTCGATGACCGAAGCGTCCTTGAGCTTCCCGCTCAGCTCCGGCCGGGCGACCTGCTCGTTTTCAACGATACCAAAGTGATCCCGGCTCAGCTCGAGGGGCGGCGCGGCGAAGCACGGATCGGCGCCACGCTCCACAAGCGCGAGGGGCCGCGCCAATGGCGGGCGTTCGTCCGCAATGCCCGCCGCGTCCGCGAGGGGGATGCGATCGATTTCGGCGGCGGGGTTGTCGCCACGGCTTCCGGGCGCGGCGAAGATGGCAGCTGGTTGCTGAGCTTCGCCGGCGACGAGCCGGTCGAGCTATTGCTGGAGCGAGCGGGGCGGATGCCGCTGCCTCCCTATATCGCAGCCCGGCGCGAGGCCGATGCGGACGATGTCGCCGACTATCAGACCATGTTCGCTCGCGAGCAGGGAGCGGTCGCCGCGCCGACGGCCGCGCTTCATTTCACCGACCGGCTGATGGAGGCGCTCGCCGCGGCCGGCATCGGCCATGCGACGCTTACGCTCCATGTCGGCGCCGGCACCTTCCTTCCGGTCAAGGCCGAGGATACCGACGATCACCGCATGCATAGCGAGTGGGGCCGGATCGACGCCGTCACCGCCGATCGCCTCAACGCAGCCCGCGCTGCCGGCGGGCGCATCGTCGCCGTCGGCACCACCTCGCTGCGGCTGCTCGAAAGCGCCGCGGACGCGGAGGGGAGGGTGCGGCCGTTCGAGGGGGACACCGCCATCTTCATCACGCCCGGCTACCGCTTCCGCGCGGTCGATGGTCTCCTCACCAACTTCCATTTGCCGCGCTCGACCTTGTTCATGCTGGTTTCCGCGCTGATGGGACGCGAGTCCATGCAGGCGGCCTATGCCCACGCCGTCGCCCGCAGCTACCGCTTCTACAGCTACGGCGACGCCAGCCTGCTGCTGCCGGGCTAGCGGCGCTGCGCCTTGGCGCGTTTGCGGGCCGCTTCCTCGGCCGCCCGGGTGGCCGGGCCGGGCATGATCATCATCCGCTCGACCGAGGTCTCGACCGCCACGCCATTTTCGATCACCGGCTCGATATGCCAGTCCCGCATCATCGCCTGGCAGACCTGGAAACGAAGGCTGTCGCTGCGGATATTGCTCTTGATCGTCCGGCATTTGGTGGGCTTGCCGGCCTTGTCCACATACATGCGCACGCGGATCCATTTGTCGCCGGGGCGGAGCGGCTGGTCTTCCTGCCATTCCTCGCGCGCGCCCGGCTCCTCGAATGGCTTCTTGTCCCCGGCCTGCGAGGCGAGGCCGGCGGAGCTTGTGGCGAGCAAGGCGAGTGCAAGTGCAAGGCGCATCGAATATCCCTCTGTTCCGGCAGCTTATCAGCTTCCTTTCAGCGAACAAGCGGCTCCCGGCCCAGCCGGCTTCCTGCGCCCCACTTTTCCGCTAGAGAGCCCGCATGACCTGCCCCCGCATCTCCTTTTCGGTCGAGGCGACCGACGGCGCCGCCCGTTCGGGCACGCTGTCCATGATCCGCGGCGACATCAGGACGCCCGCCTTCATGCCGGTCGGCACCGCCGCCACGGTGAAGGCGATGAAGCCGGCCGACGTCCGCGCATCGGGCGCCGACATCATCCTCGGCAACACCTATCACCTGATGCTGCGGCCCGGCGCCGAGCGGGTGGCGCGGCTCGGCGGCCTCCATCGCTTCATGGGCTGGGACCGGCCGATCCTCACCGACAGCGGCGGCTATCAGGTGATGAGCCTCGCCGATCTGCGCAAGCTCAGCGAGGAGGGGGTGAGCTTCAAAAGCCATCTCGACGGCTCGGCCCATGTCCTGACGCCGGAGCGGTCGCTGGAGATCCAGCGGCTGCTCGGCGCCGACATCGTGATGGCGTTCGACGAATGCACGCCCTTCCCAGCGACGTGCGACGAGGCCGCTTCCTCGATGGAGCGGTCGATGCGCTGGGCGAAGCGCTCGCGCGACGCGTTCGACGCCGGCGAGGCGCATGCCTCCGCCGCCGCCTTGTTCGGCATCCAGCAGGGTTCAATGGCGGAGGATCTTCGCCGCATCTCCGCCGATAAGCTGACCGACATCGGCTTCGACGGCTATGCGGTCGGCGGGCTCGCGGTCGGCGAGGGGCAGCCGGAGATGCTGCGCGTGCTCGATTTCGCCGTGCCGATGCTGCCGGCCGACCGCCCGCGCTATCTGATGGGGGTCGGCAAGCCCGACGACATCGTCGGCGCCGTCGAGCGCGGGATCGACATGTTCGACTGCGTCCTTCCCACCCGCTCCGGCCGCACCGGCCAGGCCTTCACCTGGACCGGCCCGAAGAACCTCAAGAACGCGCGGTTCGCCGAGGACCAGGGGCCGCTCGACCCCGATTGCGGCTGCCCGGTCTGCGCGACCTGGAGCCGCGCCTATATCCACCATCTCATCCGCTCGGGCGAGATACTTGGCGCGATGCTGATGACCGAGCACAACCTCAATTTCTATCAGCAGCTGATGGCCGCTTTGCGCGCCGCGATAGCCGAGGGCCGGCTCGCCGCCTTCGCCGCGGCCTTCAGGGACCGTTATGGGGCACGGGCGCCAACATAAACGTAACATATCCGTATCGCGGCTGACGCCGAACTGATCCGGCTTCGCCACAACCCTCCGTCATGGCTGTGCTAACGCGATTCTTCGCGGCCACGCTTTGAGGGGGAAAGAATGACCAATCCAATCAACGTCTTCACCGGCTATTCGGACGGCGACGTCGACACCAACCGCTCCGGCAACCCAACCCTCGAAAGCATCGTCGAAGCCCGCTATTCCCGCCGCCAGACTATGATGAGCGGCGTCGCCGCCCTCACCACCGCCGCCCTCTCCACCAGCTTCCTCGCCGCCTGCAGCGGCGGCAGCAACGCCGAGCCCGCCACCGACCTCGACGTCAGCGCCGGCGCCAACGGCCGCACCAGCTCCGGTCGCCCGGTCAACCTCACCGGAAGCGCCAGTGCGGGCGCCGACGGCTATCGCTGGGAGCAGGTATCGGGTCCCGCCGTCGAGCTCGCCAACGCCAACACGCCGACCGCCAGCTTCATCGCCCCCAGCGTTGCCGAATCCACCCCGCTCGTCTTCCGCTTCACCGCCGAGGGAGCGGGGGCTTCCAACAATGCCCGCACCATTGTCCGGGTCGATCCGGCGCGGCTCGGCTTCGAAGCCGTGCCCAAGAACAAGGCCGACCGCGTCACCGTGCCCGAAGGCTACACCGCCACCGTGCTCTACCGCACCGGCGACCCGATCAAGCCGGGCGTCCCCAATTACCGCAACAACGGCACCGACTCGAATTTCGACGGCCGCGCCGGCGACCATCATGACGCGCTTTATTATTATGGCCTGTCCGCCGCCGGCGGCCCCGACGCGGCCGGTAACAGCCGCGGGCTGCTGGTGATGAACCATGAGAATATCACGCAGGTCTACCTCCACCCGAACGGCCCAACGCCCGCCCCGCGGCCCGAGGCGGAGGCGCTGAAGGAAATGGAAGCGCATGGCGTCGCCGTCGTCGAGGTGAGCCGCAGCGGCGCGGGGACGTGGCGCTACCATCGCGAATCGGCGCTCAACCGGCGCATCACGCCGCTGACCGAAGTCGATATCAGCGGCCCCGCCCGGGGAAGTGCGCAGCTGAAGACAGCCTTCTCGCCCGACGCCACGCGCGGCCGCGGCACCATCAACAATTGCGCCAACGGCTATACCGAATGGAGCACCTACCTCACCTGCGAGGAGAATTGGGCCTTCTACTTCCGCCGCGACTCCGGCGACGACGCCATGCGGAGCCCGGCCGAGCTGGTATCGCTGGGCCGCTACGGCATCCGCCAGGGCAATGGCGGCAATTACGCCTGGAGCACCGTCCAGCCGCAGGATGCGAACAGCAATGTCTATTCGCGCTGGAACGCTTCGGTGAACGCGGCCGCGCCGGCCGACGGCAGCGGCGACTTCCGCAACGAACCCAACCAGTTCGGCTGGGTCGTCGAGATCGATCCTTATGATCCGGCCAAGGCACCGCGCAAGCGCACCGCGCTCGGCCGATTCGCGCATGAGGGCGCTTGGCCCGGCCGCTTCGTCGCCGGCCGTCGCCCCGCAATCTATATGGGCGACGATTCCCGCGGGGAATATCTGTACAAGTTCGTCTCGGCCACGCCCTGGTCCGCGGACGACGCGCAGGCGGCCGACCGGCTGGCAACCGGTGACAAATATCTCGACCAGGGCACGCTTTACGTCGCCCGCTTCGAAGCGGACGGCACCGGCCGCTGGGTGCCCCTTGTGTTCGGTCAGGGCGGATTGAACCCCGGCAATGCCCTCTATCCGTTCCGGGACCAGGCCGACGTGCTGATCAATGCGCGGCTCGCGGGCGACGCCGTCGGCGCGACCAGGATGGACCGGCCGGAATGGACCGCGATCAATCCGCACAATGGCGAGATGTACCTGACCCTCACCAACAACAACGCCTCGTTGCGCCCGCTCACCGGCACCGACCCGGCCAACCCGCGCCACTATAACGATCCAAAGACGGGCGAGGACGGCTCGGTCTCGCCGCAGGTCGGCAATCCCAACGGCCACATCATCCGGCTTCGCGAGGCGGGCGACACGACCGAGGCAACCAGCTTCCGCTGGGACATCTACCTGTTCGGCGCGGGCGCCGACCTCAACCCCGCCAACGTCAACATCTCCGGCCTCGACGCCAGCAACGACTTTTCGAGCCCCGACGGGCTGTGGTTCGCGCGGCCGACCAACGCCTCCGGCGCCGTCAACCCGGTGCTTTGGATCCAGACCGACGACGGCGCCTATACCGACGTCACCAACAACCAGATGCTGGCGGCGATGCCGGGGCAGGTCGGCGATGGCCGTCCGAGGCGGATCACGAATGTCGGCGCGGACGGCTCGATGGCGGCGCAACGCACGATCGTGGGGCGGGCGCCGGGCGCCAACCTCAGGCGCTTCCTGGTGGGGCCGATCGAGGCCGAAGTCACCGGCGTCGACACCACGCCGGACGGCCGTACCTTGTTCGTCAACATCCAGCATCCCGGCGAGGACGGCGACCTCACCGAGCTCACCAGCAGCTGGCCGGCCACCCAGAGCGGCGAATCCGCGCGGGCGCGGCCGCGCTCGGCGACCGTGGTCATCACCCGCGACGATGGCGGTGTGGTGGGGCTCTGAGCGGCGAAACCAGCCTCAGGCAGCCCGTGCCTGAGGCTGGGCGAGCTCCGCGAGCGAGGCCAGTTCGCAGAATTCGAACGCGAGCGTCGCGACGTGGGCGGCGTGGATCTGCTCGGCCGGGATCAGGCCGCCGCGGCCGTCGGGTAGCTCGAAGCAGTCGCAGGCGTCGGGGACCAGCACCATCTGCCAGCCCATATTGGCGCCGGTGCGCACGGTGGTCGAAACGCACATGTCGGTGGTGATCCCGAACGCCACCACTTTATCGGCGCGGAGCCGCTTCAGCCGCAGGTCGAGGTCAGTGCCGATGAAGGCCGAGTTGACGCTCTTGGTGACGAGCGGCTCGCCGGGCAGCGGCTCGAAGCCGGGGCGGAAGGCGTTGCCGGCAGTGCCCGGTGCCAGCGTGGAGCCGGGCTCGACCGAATCGTGCCGCACGTGGATGATCGGCCGGCCCGCGGCGCGCCAGGCGGCGAGCAGGGCGCGGCCGTTGCGGTCCACATCCTTGTTCCAGCGGCGCGGCCATTCAGGGTCGTCGAACGCGGCTTGCATGTCGATCGGCAGCAACACGGTCCGCTCGGTGATCATGGTCATTGAACTTCTCCCCGTGATCGATCGGCACTCGGCTGAGCGGCTCGAGACGTGACCCGCTGCTGTTAGCCGCCGAAGCCTGTGCCCAAGAAGCTCGGCACCGGGCCGTTCCAGCCTTCGTCGACCAGCGCCGGCTCCCCGGCTTGCCCGCTCTCCTGCCGGGGCGGCTCCCGCTCCTCACGCGGCGCGCGATCCGCTTCGGGCTGGCGCTCCTCGCGCGGCGCGCGCTCCGTTCTGGGCTGGCGATCCTCACGAGGCGGCCTGGTTTCGTCGCGCTTGCGCGCCTTCGGCTCCGCCGTCTGCTTCTCGCGCGACCGCCGGGCAGGTTTCTCTGCCGCCGATTCCTCGCGCGCGGGTCTGGCCTCTTGCTCGCGTTCTTCGGTGCGCTGGGGCGAGCCTTCAAGCGCCGGGATCTTGGATCCGATCAGCTTCTCGATCGCGGCGATCGCCTCGGCGTCGGCGCTGGTGGCGAGGGTGATCGCGGTGCCGGTCTTGCCGGCGCGGCCGGTGCGGCCGATCCGGTGGATATAATCGTCCGGCTGCCACGGCACGTCATAGTTGAAGACGTGGCTGACGCCCTTGATGTCGAGCCCGCGCGCGGCGACGTCGGAGGCGACCAGGATGTTGATCTCGCCGGCCTTGAACCGCTCGAGCTCGCGGATCCGCTCCGGCTGCTCCATGTCGCCGTGGATCGGCCCGGCCTTGAAGCCGCCGCGCTGGAGGCTGGTGGTGAGCTCGCGGACCGTCGTCTTGCGGTTGGAGAAGACGATCGCGGTGGTGACTTCCTCGCGCCGCAGAAGGTCGCCGAGCGCATCGCGCTTGCCGCGCGCGTCCACCTTGATCAGCCGCTGGTCGATCAGCAGGTTGGAGGAGGCCGGGCGGGACACCTCGATCGTCTTCGGGTTCGACAGGAACTTGTCGGCCAGCTTCTTGATCGGCGCCGGCATGGTCGCCGAGAAGAGCAATGTCTGCCGCGTCGTCGGCAGCTTGGTGCAGATCTCCTCGATGTCCGGGATGAAGCCCATGTCGAGCATGCGGTCGGCCTCGTCGATGACCAGCAGGCCGCAGCCGTTGAGCATGATCTTGCCGCGTCCGAACAGGTCCATCAGCCGCCCCGGCGTCGCGATCAGCACGTCGACGCCGCGCTCCAGCTTCTTGATCTGGTCGGCCATGTTGGTGCCGCCGATCAGCAGCGCCATGTTGAGCTTGTGGTACTTGCCGTACTTCTCGAAATTCTCCGCCACCTGCATCGCCAGCTCGCGGGTGGGCTCGAGGATCAGCGAGCGCGGCATGCGGGCGCGGCTCCGGCCTTGGGCGAGGATGTCGATCATCGGCAGCACGAAACCGGCGGTCTTGCCGGTGCCGGTCTGGGCGATGCCGACGATGTCGCGGTTCATCAGAACCGATGGGATCGCCTGGCGCTGGATCGGGGTCGGCACGTCATAGCCCGATTCCTGCACCGCGCGGAGTAATTCGTCTGAAAGGCCGAGGTCGGCAAAGGTCATAAGGATTCCGGAAAATTGCGTCTTGAAGTGAAGCCGCTTTGCCCATTCGCTTGGGCGAAGCGATACGCCCCTGTCAAGGCGGGGCCGGTCGAGGCTGGGTCAGCGGGGATGCTTCGCCTGCAGGGTTTTGAAGCCTTCAATCTCGCATTGCCCCCCCACCCGGGAACGGATGGCGTCGCGATCGGCGCAGATCTGCCCGTCGGCGTTGGGGCTGATGTAAAAACCGTAATAATAATCCAGCGCCGGGCAGCGGCTCTCGAGCTTGGCTCGAATCCGGCTGTTGTCGCGGAGCAGGAGATCCACGCTATTCTGTCCCAGCAGGGACGCGCCGACGATCAGCTTCGCGGGCACGCAGCGCGGGCCGTCTTTCTCCTTCCAGCCGATCGGAGCCGAGGCGCGCGGGTCGGTCTTGCCATCGCGCACCGGCACCCGGACGATGATCTGGCGGCGAATCGTCACCTGCGCGAGCTGGAGCGGCTCGTGCGCGGAAGGTTCAATCTCCGCTCCGCCGATACTCGCCAGCAAAAGCGCCAGCGCGCTCCAATCGATCAAAGTCCCGGCTCCATCGCCTACCGCCATCCGAGCTAGCGCTTGAACATGCGATTAACTTTTTGCTCGCCCCGATGCCAGCTAGTAGGCGCTCCGAAGCATATGGCCAATCCTCCCCCACCCGCTCTGTTGGAAGAGCTTGAACGCCGGCTCGGCCCGAAGGGGTTCACCCGCGCCGCCGCGGATCTCGCGCCGTGGCTCGAGGATTGGCGGAAGCGCTACCGCGGTGCGGCCGCAGCCATGCTGTCGCCGGCCGATGCCGGAGAAGTGGCCGACATAGTCCGGCTCTGCGCGGGTGCGCGCGTGCCGCTGGTGCCTCAGGGCGGCAACAGCTCTATGGCGGGAGGGGCGACACCGGCTCCGGACGGCGCTGCTTTGCTCCTGTCGCTGCGGCGCATGAATCGGATACGATCGATCTCGGCAGGCACCAACGTTGCCGTCGCGGAGGCGGGCGTGATCCTCACGGCGCTGCACGCGGCTGCCGATGCCGTGGGCCGCCGCTTTCCTCTGACGCTCGGGGCAAAAGGGAGCGCCACGATCGGCGGTCTCGTCTCGACCAACGCCGGAGGGACGCAGGTCCTCCGCTGGGGCACCATGCGCGGATTGGTCCAGGGCATCGAAGCCGTGCTCCCGGACGGATCGTTGCTGAGCGCGCTGACGCCGCTCAGGAAAGATAATCGCGGCTACGATTTGCGGCAGTTGCTGATTGGCGCCGAGGGTACGCTCGGTGTGGTTACCGCGGCGACTCTGAGGCTGGTCCCGGCGATCGGTTCGCGCACCGTGGCGTGGGTGGGGCTCGAGTCTCCGGCCGAGGCGCTCGACCTTCTCCGGCTACTCGAAAATGCCGTCGGCGACGCGGTGGAAAGCTTCGAACTGGTGCCGCGCTCGGCGCTCGAACTGGTCCTCCGCCACGTCCCGGGAACCCGCGCCCCCCTTCAGGGCGATCATGACTGGCACGTTCTCGTCGAAGCAGTGGCGCCGATGGTCGCGCCCAGCCAGGAAAAGGCGCTCGGACGGGCTCTCGCCGCCGCGCTCGAGCTTGGTTTGATCGAGGATGCGACCATCGCGGCCAGCGAGGCTCAGGCGCAGGCCTTTTGGCGCATCCGCGACAGCATCTCCGAAGCTGAGCAGAAAGACGGTCCCGCGGCAAAGCACGACCTCTCCGTCGAAGTGGCGGCGATGCCCGGCTTCATGGTCGAGGCCTCCGCGGCGGTCGAAGGCCGGTTTCCGGGGACGCGGGTGATCGCCTTCGGCCATCTCGGCGACGGCAACGTCCATTTCAACGTTCGGGCGCCGGTCGGGAGCGGCGCGGAATGGCTCGAGCGGGAGGCGACCGGCGTCACCATGTTCGTCCATGATCTCGTCACCGCGGCCGGCGGGTCGATCTCCGCCGAGCACGGCATCGGCCAGATGCGCCTGGCGGAGCTTGCGCGACTCGGCGATCCTGCCCGGCTGGCCGCGATGCGCGCGATCAAGCGGGCGCTCGACCCGCTCGGGATCATGAACCCCGGTAAGCTGGTCCCAGCCTCCGACGTAATGGCGCCGCCATCTCAGGAGAGCCTTGCGGAATAGCCGCTTCACCCATAGACGGTGGCGCTGAAACCGGCGGCCGTCTGGGCTGCTTCATCAACTTGCCGGAGAATCATCATGGCGACCGCAGCGCCGACGCAACAATTGCCGCTTTTCTACCATCAGCTCGAGCCGCTCTCGAGCAATGTCCACGCCGACTATCGGGCGCGCCAGGTCGATAACGCTCTGTTCGCCGTCAATGCCCATGCTGTGCCGATCACGGTCGACGAGTTCGTCTCGGCCCAGCGTTTCTATCCGATCGTCTTCTCGGCTGGGGATAGTCCGGTGCCGTTGGTGTTGATGGGCCTCAACGACGGTGTCAACGTGTTCATGGGCGACGACGGCAAGCTGCTCGGCGAGGCCTATGTGCCGGCCTATATCCGCCGCTACCCCTATATGCTCGCCCGCGTCCGCCCCGAGGCCCAGGAATTGTCGCTCTGCTTCGATCCGACCAGCGGCCTGGTCGGTCCCTATGACGACGGCAATGCGCTGTTCGAGGACGGCAAGCCCAGCGAGACCACCAAGAGCGTGCTCAAATTCTGCGAGGAGTTCGAGCTCGCCGCCCAGCGCACCACCGCCTTCGTCAACGACCTCAAGGAAGCCAATCTGCTGATGGACGGCGAAGTCTCGCTGCAGCCGACCGGCGCCGAAAAGCCGTTCCTCTATCGCGGCTTCCAGATGGTCTCCGACGAGAAGCTGCGCGACCTGCGCGGCGACCAGCTCCGCAAGATGAGCCAGAACGGCATGCTGCCGCTGATCCACGCGCATCTCTTCTCGCTCGGCATCGTCCGCGAGATTTTCGGCAAGCAGGTTTCGCAAGGCAAAATGCCCAGGCAGGAGACGGGGATACCGGCCACCGCCGACGCCTGATCGGGGCGCGCAGAATCTCCTTTTGATCCGTCTTGAAAGGCGGCGCGGCCGCCCTATCTAGGATCCGACCGCTGCCGTTTCCCCCCTTTACGGCAGTGCGTTACGCCCTTTTGGGCGTTCCTCCCTGAACCTTGGCCACCCCGAATTTTCGGGGTGGTCTTTTTTTTACTCGGCCGCGATCGCCTGGCGCGTGTCGAGCGCCCGCGCGCCGACCGCGGCGACGACCGCGGCGACGAGGTGCGAGGCGGCGTCGAAGCCGGGCCCGGGCTCGCGCAGCTCCCGATCGAGGTAGAGCGAGCGGTCGATCTCGATCTGCAGCGCATGGATGCCCGCAGCCGGGCGGCCGTGGCGGGTGGTGATGAAGCCGCCCGCATAAGGCGCGTTGCAGGCGGTGGTGAAGCCGGACCGCTCGGCGGCGGCGAGCGCGGCGTGGAGGAGGTCGGGCCGGATGCTGGTGCCGTAGCGGTCGCCGAACACGATCGCGGCGCCGCCGGCGTCGCCGCCGCTGCGCGGCGGCATCGAATGGCAATCGAGCAGGATCGCGACGCCGAAGCTCCGCCGCGCCTGCTCCAGCATGTCGGCGAGCGCGGCATGATAGGGGCGGTGGATGGTCTCGATGCGCTGGGCGAGCTCCGCCTCCGGCAGCCGCTGCAGCCAGATCGACCCGGCGCCGCTGATCCGCGACGGCACCAGCCCGAGCCCACCCCGGGTCCGCGGCGACGCCATCAGGGTGCGCGCCGGCGGCGGCGGCGCCACCATCGCGGCGTCGATCTCGCGCTCGTCCCGGTTGAGATCGATCTCGGCCCGCGGCACGCTCGCGATCAGCGCCGGCGCGCCGGCCGCGACCGCGCGCCAGACCAGGCGGTCGACCAGCCGGTCCTCGAGCGCCTCGAGCTTCGAGCGCGGCAGCCGCGAGGCGCGGAGCAAGGCGTCCGAATAAGCGCGGCCGGCATGGGGCACCGAAAGCACCACCGGCGAGGCGGGATTTTCGGGGCCGATGCGCGTGAACGGCGGCTCGGCGGGGGATTCGGCCATTAGCAATGAAACTAGGGAGCGTCCCCCGATGGCGCAATCGCCTTCCGGCAGGCGGGGCGGCGCTCGCGGCGGCTGGAAAAGGCATGCCGCTTAGGGCATAAGCGAAAGGCGGCGGCGAACAGCGCGTCGCCTAGCCTGTAGCGGAGCGCGGATGCCGAAAATCCTCCTGGCCGAAGATGACGAGTCGATGCGGCTCTATCTGGCGCGCGCGCTTGAGCGGGTCGGCTACAAGGTCACCACCGTCGACCGCGGCACCGCGGCGCTGCCGCTGCTCGAGGCGGAGAGCTTCGACCTGCTGCTGACCGACATCGTCATGCCCGAAATGGACGGCATCGAGCTCGCCCAGCGGGCGGCGGTGATCGCGCCCGAGATGCGGGTGATGTTCATCACCGGCTTCGCCGCGGTGGCGCTCAAGGCCGGCAGCAGCGCGCCCACCGCCAAGGTGCTGTCGAAGCCGTTCCACCTGCGCGACCTGGTCGCCGAGGTCGACCGCATCTTCCAGTCCGAGGACCAGCACGGCCGCCTCTGAGCGCGGGGGGCCGGCGCGGTGCGCCGACCGGGTCCACCGAAGCGGGAGCGAGGGGAAGCACGGGCAAAGCCTGCTTGCGCCCCCGAAAAGGCCCGGCTAAAGGCGCGGTCGTGGGCGTGTAGCTCAGTGGTAGAGCACTGTGTTGACATCGCAGGGGTCGCAAGTTCAATCCTTGCCACGCCCACCATTTTTTATTGGCTGAGTGAAGTGGCGCCGCGTTAGGCGGTGCGGCTCGTTTGTACTCCGGTGCAATTCCGGTGACGGCACCTGGAACGAGAGCTTCGATGCCCCGCGATGATCGTTTCGATCGCCTGCCGCGCCACCGGCGCGACAGCATCCAGGATGGAGTTCTAAGTGGGCCAAGGAAGGGCGAAGCAGAAGGCAAGGCGCGAGCGGGAGAAGCTCAGCAAGCCCATTTCACGATCGCGGTTCAACCTCCTCGCCATCGGAACGCGCATGTCCCCAGCGCACTACCTCTACGAAGAGGTCGCCTACTGGGGCGACCTTGATGAGCGTGTGATTGGCGTCATCGCGCGGGATAATACCGACGACGACTACTATTGGTCGCTGCTCGCCCGGGACCGCAATGGGAGGTTCCGCGCGGCCGATATGGACGCGAGTCTACGCTCCGCTGGCTACGCGACAGTGGCGCTTCGAGAACGGATCGCGAAGGCCGTCACGGAGGACGACCTCGCGTTGCTTGGCACACAGGGCGACGAGACGAACCAGGCCACCGACCTCCTCGCGGTTCCACCCGGCACGAAGCCGGAATACCTGCACCCGAACTTCAAGCTGCTGTTGGACACTCCAGGCCGCGCACCTGCCCGCGTTGTGTTCAAGGAGCTGGGGCCGTGGCTCGCGCCGAGCGATCCGCACTTCGTTAAGGAGTTCCAGACCAAGCATTTTGACCAACGCTTGTGGGAGCTTTACCTCTGGGCGGTCTTCCGGGAGCTCGGCTACGACGTGACGCAGCCGGAGGCCCCCGATTTCCACATCGTGTCGCCCCGGGGAGAGTTCACGGTGGAGGCAACCACGTGCGCGCCGTCGGAGGGAGGCGTGCTTGCCGACCATCCCGATCCGAAGACGCCAGAGGAGATGAAGGCCTTCATTCAAGACTACATGCCGATGAAGTTCGGCAATGCGTTAACAGGCAAGCTCAACAAGAAGAACGCTGGCGGCGAGAGCTACTGGCAACGGGGACCCGGAGCGGGGAAGCCCTTCGTCGTAGCAGTCGCTGACTTCCACAAGCCGGGCGGCGACGGCGAGATTGGCTCGATGACTTATACTCAGGAGGCGCTGTGGCTTTACCTGTATGGCAGCCGGATCGAGTGGGAGTTCGTCGACGAGAAGCTGACCATCCGCACTGTGAAAATCGACGACCATACGTACAAGACGAAGACAATTGAGACAGGCTTCTTTAACCTGGAAGGTGCGGAGAACATCTCGGCCGTCGTGTTTTCGAACGCGGGAACGCTCGCGAAGTTCGATCGGATGGGGGTCGACGCCGGCTTTGCTCCCGACGGCCACCGCTACGTTAGGATGGGCTTCCGCCTCGACCCCGACCCGAACGCCGTCGTGGGAAAGACCTTCATCGAGGAGGTCGTCGCTGACAATGAGGAGCGTTGGTCCGACGAACTCCAGGTGTTCCACAACCCTCGCGCAAAGTTCCCCCTTCCGCTAGAAGCATTCGCCGGCGCCACCCAGCACCGGTTC
>DASVRK010000244.1:0-1916 GCA_036388655.1 Allosphingosinicella sp.
CATCGAAGCGATAGCCGAGTGCGCGGTAGCGCCGCCCGGGCACGACCAGCACGAGATAAGCGAGCAGCAGCAGCAGCGGCGCCAGGATCAGGCCCGGGGGAAAGCCGGTGCGGTCGCGCAGGACCGCCTCGCCGACCGCGCCCGCCCCCAGCAGGATGGTGGCGGCCGCCAAAGCTTGGATCCGCATCACCCGGAGCAGGCCGCGCTCGACCGGCTGCAACGCCTCCACCGGCTCGCCCTCCACCGGCTCAGCCCCGCAGCAGATCGGCGAAGGCGCCGACCGCGGCGCCAGGCCCTTCCGGCACGTTCCAGACGGACCCGCACACGGCCAGGAAATCGGCGCCTGCCTCCACCAAAGGCGCGGCGTTGGCCGGCGTGATCCCGCCGATCGCCACGCAGGGTATCTCGAACAGCCGCGACCACCAGCCGAGGATCGACGGCTCAGGCCGGTGGAGGGTCTCCTTGGTCGAGGTCGGGTAAAAAGCGCCGAAGGCGACATAATCGGCGCCGGCCTCGCCCGCCTCCATGGCGAGGTGGCGGCTGGCATGGCAGGTGATGCCGAGCTGCGCCGTCGGCCCGAGCAGCGCTCGCGCCTCGCGCGGGTCGCCATCGCCCTGGCCGAGATGGACGCCGTCGGCGCCGATCCGCTTGGCGAGGCCCATGTCGTCGTTGACGATGAACGCGATCTCGCGATCCGCGCAAATGCGCTGGAGCGGTTCGGCGAGCCGCGCCGCCTGATGCTGATCCACGCCCTTCACCCGGAACTGGAACGCGGCCACCGGCCCCCTGTCGAGCGCCGCCGCTAGCCGCTCGGCGAAATCGCCGCCGACTTCGAGCGGCGAGACGAGGTAAAGCTGGCACGGCGCCCGCTCGCCGCGGTCGAACAAGTGCGGGAAATCGGGATCGAGCGCGAGCGCCTCTTCCTCGTCGGTCATGTCCGCTCGCTGGTCAGGCACACAAAATCTCCGACACTGGCATGGCTGCCATGGGTCACACGCGGCGGGCCGAATCCCGCTTGCTCCATATGCCCTATTATCGCTTCGACTTCATAAGCGGCAAATCCGTGGACATGGCCGGGCCAGGCGCGGACCGCCTCGGGCGACTGGAAGCACAGGACGAGCCGCCCGCCCGGCCGCAGTACGCGCGCCAGCTCGCGCAACGGAACGGCCGGATCCTCCCAGAAATAGAGGGCATTGACGCTGCAGGCCTTGTCGACGGCGCCGTCTGCGATGGGCAGGCCCGCGGCGGAGGCGCGGTGGAGATGGAGCCGCTCCTTCCCGCCGAACCGGCGCCGCGCCCGCTCCACCATCGCCGCCGAGATGTCCACCGCGAACACCTCCCCTGACGTCGCCGCCAGGATCCGGCCGAGCAATTCGCCGCCGCCGAAACCTACCTCCAGCACATCGTCGCCCGGCCGTAGCTCGAGCTGTTCCAGCGCCAGCCGGTTCATCGCCCGGCCGATGCGGTTCAGCCACGGCCCGATCCACCAGCGTCCTACCCACCCGCTCGGCCGCGCAAACTGCCGGGCGAGGAAGCGGCGGATCACGCCCGCCCTAGCTCTTGACGGTCGAGGCCTGATAGATTTCGTCGATCGCCTTGCCGAGCGCCTCGTCGAACTCGCGGTCGGTCATCTGGTGGCGCAGATCCTCGAGCAATGCGCGCGAGAAGCTGGCGATCATGCCCGGATTCCGTGCAAGCTCGCCGCACGCCTCCTCGCGCGAATAGCCGCCCGACAGCGCGACCACGCGCAGCACGCGGGGATGGTCGACCAGCGGCTGGAACAGGCCTGCCTCGGCCGGGATCGAGAGCTTCAGCATGACCTTGTCGTCGCCGGGGAGCGCGTCGAGCGCCTTGGTGAGCTCGTCGAGCAGGATCCGGTCAGCCTCGGCCCGCTCGGGGCTCTTGATGTTGACCTC
>DASVRK010000245.1:0-5521 GCA_036388655.1 Allosphingosinicella sp.
CCGGCCTAACCCGGTTGGCGGTCGGCCCCGTAGCTCAGCAGGATAGAGCATCAGATTCCTAATCTGAGGGCCACAGGTTCGAATCCTGTCGGGGTCACCATTTTTTGAGGCGGGGAGCGGCGCATGAGCGAAGATTGGCCCGATATCCCCTACGCCCCGTGGCGCGAGACCTGTAGCGCGCTTCACCTCTACGCCCAGATCGTCGGCAAATACCGGCTCGCGCGGACGCCGTGGGTCAACCATAGCTGGCACGCGACGCTCTATGTCGGCGGCCGGGGGCTCACGACGGGGCCGGTGCCGGAGCCGGGGCGCACGGTGGAGATCGAGTTCGACCTCATCGACCACCGTCTGGTTGGACGGACCAGCGACGGGCGTGCTGAGGGCTTCGCGCTGGGGGCGGGGACGGCCGCCGATTTCTACCGGCGCTTCCTGGAGATGCTGGATAGCCTCGGCGCGAGCACGAAGATCAGCCGGCTACCGAACGAAATACCGGACGCGCTGCCGTTCGACGCGGACCACACGCAGCGGCCCTATGACGCGGACTCGGTCGCCCGCTTCTTCGGCGCGCTCACCCGGGCCGATGCGGTGTTCCGGCAGTTCCGGACCGGCTTCATCGGCAAGGTCAGCCCGGCCCATTTGTTCTGGGGCAGCTTCGACCTTGCCGTCACACGCTTTTCGGGCCGGCCGGCGCCGCTCCATCCCGGCGGGATCCCGGCGCTGCCCGACGCGGTGACTCGCGAGGCCTATAGCCATGAAGTCTCGTCCGCCGGCTTTTGGCCGGGCGGCGGCGGCGTCGATTATCCGGCTTTCTATTCCTACGCCTATCCCTCGCCCCAAGGCTTCGGGGACGCGCGGGTGAAGCCGGCCGAGGCTTTCTTCGAACCCGCGCTCGGCGAGTTCCTGCTGCCTTATGACGCGGTGCGGAATGCGGCGGACCCGGAAGCCATGCTGCTGGACTTTCTCGAGACCAGCTACGCGGCCGCCGCCGACCTCGGCGGCTGGGACCGGGCCGCGGTCGACTGCGCGCGCGGCGAACCGCTGAAGCCGCGCGCGCTCGGCTGACGGGAGTTCGCAAAGCCGGGCGGCCCGTGTATCGGGTGGCGCCCGGCCAACAACGAGAGACCGAAGTGAGCGAGACGAGCCCCGAAGACGGCGACCTGGTCCAGGCGAGCCCCAAGATACCGGTGCCGCGCGAGGTGCAGGAGGCGGTCCGCACCCTCATTCGCTGGGCGGGCGACGATCCCGACCGCGAGGGCCTCATCGACACGCCGGCGCGGGTGGCGCGCGCGTGGCGGGAATATGCCCGCGGCTATGCCGAGGACCCCGCCCTCCATCTCAGCCGCACCTTCGACGAGGTCGGCGGCTATGACGAGATCGTGCTTCTGAAGGACATTCCGTTCCAGTCGCATTGCGAGCATCATCTGGCGCCGATCATCGGCAAGGCGGCGATCGCCTACCTTCCCAGCAACCGCGTCGTCGGCATCTCCAAGCTCGCCCGCGTCCTCCACGGTTTCGCGCGCCGGCTGCAAGTGCAGGAGCGGCTGACGGCGCAGGTCGCCGACTGCATCTGGGAGCATCTCGAGCCGCACGGCGTGGCGGTGGTGATCGAGGCGAGCCACGCGTGCATGACCGCGCGCGGCGTCAACACGCCGGGCGTGATGATGACCACCAGCCGGATGATGGGCACCTTCCGCAAGGACGAGCGCAGCCGCCGCGAAGTGCTCGCGCTGATGGGTTATTAGGCGGCGCCGGACCACCTACCGCGCGCTGGCGAGCTGGATCGGGCGGTTGAGGCCGGCGAGGAGCTTGGCGTCGCGGCCATAGGGATCCTCGTAGCTGACGATCTCGCCGCCTGGCCCGGCGTCGGCGGTGAAATAGACCAGATAGACCGGCCGCTCGCGGGTCAGCGCCACGGTGCGGGTGGCCGATCCCTCCAGCGCCTGGCGGACTTCGCCGGCACCGCCGCGGTCGAGCTCGAGCAGCTCGGCGGCGAGGCGGTCGATATCCTTCACCCGGATGCAGCCGTGGCTGAACGCGCGCGACGATTCGGCGATCAAGGGCTTGGTCGGCGTGTCGTGGTGGTTGATGCTGTGCGGGTTCGGCATGTCGATCTTGACCTTGCCGAGCGCATTGCCCGGGCCGGGCCGCTGCCGGATGGCGCCTCCCAAGACGACATAGCCCTTGCCGGCGCCGGGACGGATGCTGCCGGCGATGCTGCGCGGCACGTTCCACCACGGATTGACGACCACCGAGCGGGCCGAGACGGCGATTTGCGGCGTCGGCGTCTTCGGGGCTCCCACCAGACGGTGTAGGTCGAGACCGGCTTGCCCTCGTCGATGACCGCCAGCGTGTAGCTCGGTACGTTCACGTAGATATGGTCGGCGCCGAGCGCGCGCGGCATCCAGCGCCAGCACTCGAGATTGGCGCGGAGCCGGCCCTTCAGCGCCGCGTCGGGCGCCGCGGCGTAAGCGGCGCGAAGCGCGGCATAGCGCGGGTCCTGGGGCAGCAGGGTGCGCAGCCACGGCCGGACGCGGTTCTGGCGCAGCGCGGCCTGGAGATTGGCGGAGAGCTGGTTGAGATCGACGTCGCGTTCGATGTGCCAGCCGAAGCGGCTCGGATCCTCGATCCGGCCGCGGGCATAGTCGGTGGCGAGCGCCAGCGCGAGCGAGGTGGCGATCCGGTCGGTCGCGGCGCTGTCGCCGCCGGCCGCGACGGTGGCGAGGCCGGCGAGGTCGTAGGCGGAAGGATCGAGCCCTTCGAGCTCGGCCGCCTTGACCTCGGCTTAAAGATCGGCGAGCGCCTGCGCCGACCAGAGCGGCGCCGCCTGGGCGGGCGCGGGGATCGGCGTCGCCGCGGCGGGCGCGGGGATGGCGGCGATCACCGACGCCATGGTCAGCAAGCTCGAACCGATCGATGCGGCGAAGGCCGCGACTTTCCCTGCGTAGAACCGCATGATGAATATCCCCATTATGTTTTTTCGAACGGCTGCCGAACAATCCGCGTGCAGCGATGATCGCGCCCTAACGGGGGTCCGCGCCGATACACGGGATATGAGATGGAGGCGGGAGCGGAGGCGACCAGATCATCGCATTCGTTCCGGGCTCCCGGTTCGTCGCTCGCCGCGGCAGCTTGGTCCATGATGGCGGCTTGGTCGCGGCGCAGGCGAGTTTGAGCCGCCGCTTGCCTTGTGCAGGCGGGCCGGTAGGTTCGGTGAAGGCCGAGCGGGGGATCGATCAGGTGACAGCCACAACATCAAGCGAGCCGACGACGCCGCTCCGCCGGGTGGTAATGGCCAGCATGATCGGCACCACGATCGAATGGTACGATTTTTTCCTGTACAATTCGGCCGCGGCTTTGGTCTTCAACCGCTTGTTCTTCCCGCAATATGACCCGCTGACCGGAACCCTGCTCGCCTTTGCTACCTACGCGCTCGGCTTTGTGGCGCGGCCGCTTGGCGGCATCGTCTTCGGCCATTTCGGCGACCGGATCGGGCGCAAGCGCCTGCTGATGCTGAGCCTGATCCTGATGGGCGTGGCGACGGTGCTGATCGGGATGCTTCCGACCTATGCCCAGATCGGCATCGCCGCGCCGGCGGCTTTGATCGCCTTGAGGCTGATGCAGGGCTTTGCGGTCGGCGGCGAATGGGGCGGCGCGGTGCTGATGGCGGCCGAGCATGGCGACGCTGCCCGCCGCGGCTTCTGGGCGAGCTGGCCGCAAGCGGGCGTGGCGGCCGGCTTCCTGCTCTCCGCCGGCATGCTCGCGGCGATCAGCGGCATGCTAAGCGAGGCGGATTTCCTCGCCTGGGGGTGGCGGGTGCCGTTCCTGGCTTCGTTTTTGCTGGTCGTCGTGGGCTGGTACATCCGCAACCGGGTGGCCGAAAGCCGCCTGTTCGAAACCGCCCTCGAAGAGGCCGAAGCGCCGCCGCGCATGCCGGCGCTCGAAGTGTTCCGCGAGCGGCCCAAAGCCCTCTTGCTGGGGGCGGGGCTGCGGGTCGGCGAGAATATCTCTTACTACATCCTCACCGCCTTCTCGCTGACCTTCCTGGTGGAGATATCGGAGGAGAGCCGCGCGCTGGCGCTCAACGCCCTGCTGGCAGGGGCGGCGGTGCAGTTTTTCGCGATTCCCTCCTTCGCAGCGCTTTCGGACCGGATCGGGCGGCGCCTCGTCTACGCCTTCGGCGCCTTCGGCCTCGCCGCCTGGAGCTTCGCCTTGTTCCCGCTGCTGGCGAGCGGCGACAATCTGTCGATCGTCGCGGCACTGGTCGTGGGCCTGGTGCTCCACGGCGCCATGTACGGCCCGCAGGCCGCCTTCATCACCGAGCTGTTCCCGACCCGGATCCGATATTCGGGCGTGTCGATCGCCTACCAATTGACCTCGATCGTCGCCGGCTCGCTCGCGCCGATCATCGCCCTGACGCTGTACCGCCATTATGATTCGGCGATCCCGGTCGCCCTCTATGTCGCCGTCACTTGCACGGTGAGCGGCGTCAGCGCATTGCTCGCGCGCGAGACGCGGGGGGTGGAGCTGGCGGATATCCGTTGAGGGGCCGGCGATGGACGCAAGCCCCTGTTCATGCTAATAAGCTATTGACCGGCAAACGCTTTTTGGGGGGTCCATGAATTTTCTGTCGGTCGCGTTCGACGACATGAACGCCTATGCGTTCCTGAAGACGCTTTATGGCGGCGCCCTCCATACGCCCAATATCGATCGCGTGATGGCGATGGGCACGACGTTCGAGAACGGCTTCTCGCAAGTCGCGGTCTGCAACGCCTCGCGCACGGCGGTGCTGACCGGCCTCGATCCCGGCGTGTCCGGCGTCCACATGAATTACGACCGCTGGGCCGAGGTGGTCGATCCGGGCGCGACGCTGCCGGCGCTGCTCCGGGATGCGGGCTACAATACCAGCCTGATCGGCAAGGTCTTCCACGACGAGACCACCTCCGACCTGGTGCTCGACGCGATCAGCGACTTCCACTTTCGCGCGCCCGAGAGCAGCTATGAAAGCTCGACCGTGCTGACGACCCGGCCGCTGCCGGGACCCGTCGAGGAGCAGGGCGACTATATCAATGTCAGCCAGGCGATCGACCTGCTGAACGGGGCAGGCACCGATCCCTTCGCCATGTTCCTCGGCATCGCCAAGCCGCATCTCGGCTGGGTCGTTCCGCAGGAATATTTCGATCTCTATCCCCTCGACGAGATCAAGCTGCCGTTCAACGTCGAGGGCGATCTGTCGGACGTGCCGGCTTTCATGAAGGCGCTGGTGTTCGACGAGACCCATCAGCAGGTGGTCGACGCCAATGCCTGGAAGACGGCGCTGCAGGGCTATTTCGCCAGCATCTCCTTCGCCGACGCGATGCTCGGGCGGGTGCTCGACACGCTCGAGGCCAACGGGCAGCTTGGCGAGACCGCGATCCTGCTCTGGACCGACCACGGCTATCATCTCGGCGACAAGGACAATTGGCACAAATTCACCTTGTGGGAAGAGGCCGCCCGCGCGCCGTTCGTGCTGGCGCTGCCGGGC
>DASVRK010000246.1:0-2828 GCA_036388655.1 Allosphingosinicella sp.
ATGTTTCGACCGCCGGCTATGCCGCCAACGGCATCACCAGCTATTCCGTCCTCGGCACCAGCACGATCACCATCGACAAGGTGACGACCGCGGGCGAGCGCTCCGGCGGCGTCCGCGCGCGCGGCGGCACCGGCGCGACCGTGATCGCCAACGTCGTCGAGACCCACGGTTACGGCATCGATGCGGGCGCGGTGACCGGTACGGTGCTGGTCAAGGTCAACGAGGTGACCACCACCGGCAGCGCCTATGCCGAGGGCATCCAGCTGGTCAGCATCTTCGGCTCGGGCCGGATCGAGAGCGGGACGATCTCGACGATCGGCAAGAATTCCAGCGGCATCGGGCTGCTGCTCGGCGGCCAGCCGGGCTATGCGGGCGACGCGGTGGTGATCAGCGGCAGCATCGCCACCCAAGGCGAGAATAGCGACGGCATCCGCGGCGAAGCCTATGTCGGCTCGCTGACCATCGAGAGCGGATCGATCACGACCGCCGGCTATGAAGCGGACGGCATCGACGCGCTGGCCGGCGGCAACGTCACCATCGCCAGCGAGGCGATCGCCACCTCGGGCATCATCTCCGACGGCATCCGCGCGGTCAGCCAGCTGTCGCCGTTCGGCGGCGAGCCCGGCTCGGTCAGCATCGCCAGCGAGAGCGTGTCGGTGAGCGGCGATTCCTCGCGCGGCATCGTCGGCCTGGCCGAGGGCGACGTCACCATCGTCAGCGGCGCGGTCGCCACCAGCGGCGGCACCGCCATTGTGGAGAGCCTGGAGCTCGTCTGCGACGACGAGACCGGCTATTGCAATTACGAGACGGTGCGCCGGCCGGGGCCTCGGCCGGTGGGCATCCTCGCGAAATCCAACCGCGGCTCAGTCACCATCACCAGCGGCTCGGTGACCACTCGCGGCCGCGGGGCGCACGGCATCCACGCGATCACCGAAGCGGGGGCCATCACCATCGCCAGCGGCGACATCAGCGTGCTCGGCGGCAACGCCAGCGCGATCCGCGCCGAAAGCTATTCGGGCGACATCGCTGTCACCATCGACGGCGACGTGTCGGCCGCGCGCGCTCCGGCGGTCGAGGCGACCACCGGCGGCGGCGTGCGCGTGACGGTGGCGAATGGCGGCCTGCTGCGCAGCTCCGGCGACCAGTTCGCTTTGGTGGCGAACGCCGCTTCGGCCGATGTCCAAGTGGCCGCCGGCGGCACCCTCGCAGGTTCGGTGAGCCTCACCGGCGGTGCCGACACGCTCACCGTCGCCGGCCTGTTCGACGCGCGCGGCGAGAGCCGCTTCGGCGACGGCGCGGATCTGCTGACCAACGAAGGCACCCTCGCCGTCCGGTCCGGCACGGTGCGGTTCGCCGGCCTCGAGCGATTCCGCAACGCCGGCCTCATCACCCTCGCCGACGGAAGCGCCGACGACGTGCTCGACCTCACCGGCACCGCCTTCGAAGGCGCGGCCGGCAGCGCGGTCCGCTTCGACGTCGTCACCGGCGCCGGCGGCGCTGCGGCGGCCGACCAACTGATCCTCGGCGACGTCAGCGGCGTCACCGAGGTGCAGGTCGCGCTGCAGGGCCCGGCGACGCTCGGCACCCGCGCCGACCTTATCACCGTCAGCGGCGACAGCCCGGACGGCGCCTTCGTGCTCGACCCCGCTTTCGGCGATGCCGGCTTCCTGCGCTACCGCCTGGTCGGCGTCGGCACCGGCACCATCGCGCTCGCCACCGCGCCCGACCGCGAGATTTTCGAAGCCGGCCGCATCGCCCCCGCCGCCGCCAATCTGTGGCGGCACGGCGCCGAGGCCTGGGCGGCGCAGCGGCTCGCCGCGCGCGATTCCGGCGAGGCCGGGCGCGGTGTCTGGGGCCAGGCCTTCACCGGGGGCCAGACCGTCGAGGACCTTGGCTACGGCACGAGCTTCGATGGCGAGACCTATGGCGAGACGCTGTCCACCAAGGAGAAATATAGCGGCCTCCAGTTCGGCGGCGACCTGATCGGCGGCCCGGTGCGGCTCGGCGTCACCGCCGGCTATGGCGACGCCGACCTGCGGCTCCGCGAGTCCGGCAACGAGATCAAGGCGAAGGGCTTCAACGTCGGCGTCTATGGCGGCTGGAGCAACCGGCTGTTGTTCGTCGACCTGCTGGGCAAGATCGACTTCGCCGACATCGAATTCGACGCCCGCTCGGCCGGCGCCCGCCGCGACTTCGATGCGACTATCTACGGCTTGCGGGCCGATGCCGGCCTGCGGCTGGGCGGCGAGACTTTCTTCGCCGAGCCGATGGTGTCGCTCGCCTGGACCAACGCGTCGATCGACGACTTCGAAGTGGATCAGGGCGAGTTCCGGCTCGGCGGCGGCAGCGGCCTGCTCGGCCAGGCCGGCCTCCGCGCCGGGGGGCGCTGGGCGCTGGGCGGCGGCTATGCGCTCAGCCCCTCGGGCGGCCTCTTCGCCGTAAAGGAACTGGCGGGCGGCAACGGCCTCGGCTTCCATTCGGGCACCGCCAGCCTCGCCATCGAGGGGGACCGGCCCGGCCTCTACGCCCGCGCCGAAGGCGGCCTCACCCTGAGCAGCGGCAGCGGCTGGGACTTCTCGCTGCGCGGCCAGGGCGATTTCGGCGGCGACGTGTCGGGGGCGGCGGTTCGCGCGGGCTTCAACTGGCGTTGGTAGCCGCGCCATGAGCCAGCCCGAAGCGGGCGCCCCCGCCGCCGCGCCCGAGACCCGGATCGAGCTGTCGCGCGGCTTTGCCGGCTGGCTGCGGCAGATGGGCTGCAGCCTCGCCTTTACGTCTTATCAAACCGGCAAACTCTTCCTGGTCGGCCTGCTCCGCGACGGCCGCGTCTC
>DASVRK010000247.1:0-12503 GCA_036388655.1 Allosphingosinicella sp.
AGAGCTGGGCGCTGACCTGATGAGCGCCGTCTTCGTTGCCGACGACGGCGAGGACGGCGACCCGGCCGTAGCTCGGCATCCGGCCGGCCGCATCGGTCTCGGACAGGAAGGCATCCATCCGCTCGACCACCCGCTTGGCGATGCTCGACGCCTGGCCCATCCATATCGGGGTGCCGAAGATGAGGATGTCGGCCGCGAGGATGCGGCGGCGCAGGTCCGGCCAGTCGTCGCCTTCGCCCTCGTCGGACGTGACGCCGGGCTTGACCTCATGATCGGCGATGCGGATGGTCTCCAGGAACGCCACGCCCTTCTTCTTGAGCTCGGACACGATCAGGCCGATCATTTTGTCAGTCGACGAATCGTCGCCGCTCGACCGTTTCAGGCTGCAATTCACAGCGATAGCCGTCAGCGCCATGTCCGCTCTCCTTCATCGAGCCAGACGCGTTCCGGGTCCGGAATGTTCCCGAGGCGGTCCCGGCCGCGCACGCGACGCTGTAGAGGTAGGGGCAGCGCTTTCGCGCCACCCCGTACCCCTCGTCAGCCCTGGATCACGAAGTCGGCGTTGGTGAGCGCCGTCCCGGCCGTGACGGTGGCGAACAATAGGGCCGCACCCACGCCCGATCCCTCGGCATCGTAGAAGATCCTGCCGCTGTCCGCGTCGTAGACGATGCGATCGTCGGCATCGGCCGCAGCGTCGCCGGCCCGGAACGCGCTCGCGCGCAGCGTTCCCAGGGGAAGCGTTCCGAACACCCCCTGGTTGAGGCGGATGGTGTCGTCGACGACCCTGAAATCGAGGATGGCATCGACGTTGGCGAGGCTATCGAGCGCGGTATCGAAGCGGAACGTGTCGGCGCCGGCCCCGCCCAGCAAGCTGTCATTGCCGCCGCCGCCGCCGATCTGGTTCGCGGCCGCATTGCCCGTGATCCGATTGTCGCTTCCGTTGCCGGTGCCGTTGATGGCCCCCGATCCTCCGAGGACCAGCTCCTCGACATGGTCGGAAAGCTGGTAGCTGACAATGCTCTTCACCAGGTCGGCCGTGCCTTGGGATTCGGCCTCGACGATGACGTCGTCGGCATGGTCGACAATGTAGGTGTCGTTGCCGTCGCCGCCCGCCAGCCTGTCCCGGCCGGCTCCGCCGTCGAGCAGATTGTCGGCCGAGTTCCCGGTCAGCGCGTTGGAGAGGCTGTTGCCCTTGGCGTCGATGGCGGCGGTTCCGACCAAAGTCAGCTGCTCCACATAGCCATAGACGGAGTAGCTTACCGAGCTCTCGATCGTGTCGAACCCTCGCCCCTGAAGCTCGACGATCCGGTCGCCGACATTGTCGACCACATAGCTATCGTCACCGGCGCCGCCGCTCATCGTGTCGACGCCGACGCCGCCGTCCATGCGGTTTGCCGCATTATTGCCGGTCAGCAGGTTCGCGATTGCGTTGCCGGTCGCATCGATCGAGCCGTTGCCGGTGAGCGTCAGCTGCTCAAGTTCGCGGCCCAGCGTGTAGCTGGCGGCGCTTTCGACCAGGTCCACGCCGCCCGCGGCCGATTCCACCGCCTGGTCGCCTGCGTGGTCCACCACGTAGACGTCGTTGCCGCCCGCGCCGACCATCCGGTCCGCGCCCGCGCGCCCGTCCAGTCGGTTGCGGCCGCCATTGCCGGTGAGCAGGTTGGCGAGCGAATTGCCGCTGGCGTCGACGTTCGCCGTCCCCGTCAGGGTGAGTTGCTCGACCCCTTCGGAGAGCGAATGGCTGAGCGAGGTCATCACCCGGTCGACGCCGCCGGAAGCGGCCTCGATCACAATGTCACCCGCACCGCCGACGATGTAGGTGTCGTTGCCGTTGCCGCCGGCCATGCTGTCGCTTCCGCCCAGCCCGTCGAGCAGATTGTTGCCGGAATTCCCGGTCAGCTGGTTGGCCAAAGCGTTGCCCGTCGCGCTGGCCGACGCACCGCCGGTCAAGGCGAGATTCTCGACATGGTCGGCCAGCACGTAGCTGGCGGAGCTCCTGACGAGATCGACGCCGCCCGCCGAGAGCTCGACCACGCGGTCGCTGGTCCGGTCGACGACGTAAGTATCGTCGCCGGCGCCGCCGGTCATCAGATCGTTGCCGCCGCCGCCATTGAGGATGTTGGCGGCCGCGTTGCCGGTGAGGACGTTGGCAAGCGCATTGCCGACCCCGCCGATCGCCGCGGCGCCGGTAAGCACAAGCCGCTCGACATTGGCGTCGAGCGTGTGGGTGACCGAGCTCTCGACCGTGTCGATGCCCGCGCCCGCAAGCTCGGTCACGGCGTCGCGCCCATGATCGACCACATAGAGGTCGCTGCCGGCGCCGCCGTGCATGCTGTCGCCGCCTGCCTTGCCGTCGAGCGTGTCGTTGCCGCCATCGCCGCGAAGCGCGTTGGCGGCGGCGTTGCCGGTGATCGCGTTGGCCAGCGCATTGCCCGTCCCCGCGATCGCCGCCGTGCCGGCGAGAGTCAGGATCTCGAAATTCGCGCCCAGCGTGTGGCTCACGGTCGAATTCACCCGGTCGGTCCCGGCGGCGAGAGCCTCGACCAGGCTGTCGCCGGCATGGTCGACGATATAGGTGTCGTCGCCGGCGCCGCCGGCCAGGGTGTCGGCGCCCTCGCGGCCGTTGAGCCTGTTGGCACCGGCATTTCCGGCGATGCTGTTGGCTGCGGCATTGCCATCGCCGTCGATGTCCGAACTTCCGGTCAGGGTCAGGTTCTCGACAGTCGCCGCGATCCTGTGGCTGACGCTGCTTTCGACCGCGTCGGTGCCGCCGTTCGCGGCCTCCACGATCACGTCGCCGGCATCGTCGACGACATAACGGTCGTTGCCGGCGCCGCCGGTCATGCGGTCGGCGCCTTCTCCGCCGTCGATGACGTTGGCGGCCGAATTGCCCGAGAGCCTGTTCGCCGCCGCATTTCCGGCGGCATCGATGGCGGCCGATCCGGTGAGGATGAGGTTCTCGACATTGGCGCCGAGGACGAAGCTCGCCGCCGACTTTATGGTATCGGTCCCGCCATTCTCTTTTTCGGTGACGACATCCTCCGCGACATCGACGATGAACTGGTCGTCGCCCGCGCCGCCGCTCATCCGGTCCGCGCCGCCGCGGCCGTCGAGAAAATTGTCGCCGCGATTGCCGACGATCCGGTTGGCGGCGCCGTTGCCGATGCCGCTGAGATTGCCGCTGCCCAGCAGTTCGAGAGCTTCGAACTCGGCCCTGAGCGTGAAGTTGAAGTTGCTGCGGACGGTATCCACGCCGCCGCCGGCCAGCTCGGTCGTCCTGTCGAGCTTGCTGTCGAGGACATAAATGTCGTTGCCGTTGCCGCCGGTCAGCCGGTCGTCGCCCAGGCCGCCGTTGAGCCGATCATGGCCGGTCCCGCCGATGATGACATCGATTCCGCCATTGCCGTACAGGCTGTCGTCGCCGGCGCGGCCATCGAGCCGGTCGTCGCCCGCGCCGCCCGCGAGCGTCTGGCCGGCGGCCGTGCCGGTCCGCGTCACGGCCTCGTCGGGCGTGAGGCCGTAGATGACATAGGTGGTCCCGAGATACTTGGTGTCCGCATCGGAGCGGGTTGAGATCAGAAGATCGCTGCAACCGTCGCCGTTAACGTCGCCGGCGCTGGCCATATCCTTGCCGACATATTCGCCGTTGCCCCCGGCCTGGATCGCGAAGCCGTCGGACTCTACCAGGTTGTCGAGATCGATCGGTCCCGATCCATTCGCTTTTCCGAAGACGATGAATATCTGGCCCCCCGGCTGGGATTGGGGAGAGCGTGCGGTGATCATCACATCGTCGAAACCGTCGCCGTTCACATCTCCCGCCGCGGCCAACTTAGTCCAGCTGTCCAGATGGGTACCCGTGATCAGGAGGCCGGCAGACGCATCGAGCCCCGCAAGGCCGATCGTCGAGGTGTCGCCGTTCGTACCGAAGACGATATAAAGATGGCCTTCGACGGTGCCGGTCACGATGTCGTCGAGGGCGTCTCCATTGAAGTCCCCGACGGACGAGACCGTCCATCCGACCTGATCGGCCGCGCCGTCACCTTGGATGAAATAGCCATCTTCAGCGTCCAGGGCGGAAAGATCGACATCCTGAAAGCCGCGCCGTTTCCCGAGCAGGATGACGGCCCTGCCCGCGTTCGACGCGGCGGTATCGTCGCCGGGCAAGCCGATGATCAGGTCGCCCAGCCCGTCTCCGTTGAAGTCCCCTGCGCCGTCGATCCTGTAGCCGCTGAATTGGGCACCTTGAATCGTGAACCCGTCCGCGGAAACGATCGAGGAGGATTCCAGGCCGCCGCGTTTGCCGAACACGAGATAGGCCTCTCCCGAGGTGTTGCCGACGATCAGATCGCCGATCGCGTCGCCGTTGAAGTCGCCCACCGGTGCAAGCGTGCTCCCGGTCCAGCTGTCATAGCCGGTGCCGGCGAGGGTGAACCCTTCCTGCCCGGAAAGCTCGGCCAGTTGGACCGTTCCGGATCGATCGTCGCCGCCATAGACGACGTAGACCATGCCCCCATAATAAGTGGGGTAGCTGTAGCGGGGGGCTCCAACGACGACATCGGCAAAGCCGTCGCCGTTCAGGTCCCCGGCCGCGGAAACCTGTTCGCCGGAAATCCTGTCGTCTTCGGTGCCCTGGAGGAAAAAACCGTCGCTTGCATCGAGAGCGGCCAGATCCAGCGTCCCGAGACCGGCCGTTTTGCCGTACAGCACGTATGCGCCCCCGGGCGCGCGCCCGTTCCCGGTGAACGGCGTCGAAATCAGAAAATCGTCGATGCCGTCGGCGTTGAAATCACCTGCCGACGAGACGCTCATCCCAAGCTGCGCATAGGGTTCCGTACCACGCAATAGGAAGCCACGAACGCCGAGATTCCCCAGATTTATATTGGTCACGAATCATACCCCCCCCACACAATATCGAACGCGTATCAGATGGTTGCTGCACCTGCGAGATGGCAGTCGGCGGACCGCCGGCCTGACCTGGAGGGCGGCCATGGCTCAAGCAGGAGCGGCGCCAAGCCTCTGCCGCTAGGGCAAGGCGGGTGCGGCCGTCATTCGCTATTTGCAGGGCAATCTGCTATACGGGCCCGTCACCTGATTTTTCAGCAGGCATCCTGTGACTTGAGAGACGCATGCGCTCTCGCTTGCCCAGTAAGAGGTGATCGACATGGACCAGATTTATTGGCTCGGGCGCACGCGCGCCGCCGCCGCCATGGCCCGCAAGGCGGCCGGGGCCGAGGCTCGGCTCGCCCATCTCGAACTGGCCGGCCGCTACAGCATCAAGGCCGCGACCGCCGCCGCCGCGGCGCGCAAGCGGGCCCCGGCGCAGGCCGAACAGCCGCGGCTCGCGGCGCCATCGGCCGACCCGCTTCGCTACGACCAGCTCGAGCAGGGCGCGCGCTATCTGGCCGGCAAGGCGGGGGGCGACAGCGAGCGCCGCCGCCACCTCGGCATGGCCAACCGCTATGCGCAAATGGCGCAGGATGAAATCGACCATGAGGGACGCTGATATGACAATTGCGCCCGAGCCTCGGCAGATGGAGTCCGGCGGACCGTCGGAGCGGCCCGGGACGGTGGAGCGCGCCTTCCAGCTCGCCCGCTCGGGCGATTGCCGCAGCCTCGGCGAGATCGTCACGCGGCTGAAGCGCGAGCAGCATGACGGCGTCGATGCGCATTTCGCCGGCCCGTCGATCAAGCGCGAGCTGCGCCGCATCTGCGAAGCGAACCGCGACTGAAGTTGCGCGACTGAGCTTTGCGGCCCGGCGGGAACCATCAAGCCGCGCCGCCATTGCCCGGCGATGAAAGCCGCCCTCGCCGCGCTCGCGCTCGCATTGGCCCTCGGCGGCTGCCGCGAGGCGCTGAGCCCGACCGCCGAATACCGGCCGGAGGAGGCGGGGACGGTCGACCATGCCTTGTGCCTGCTCGGCTTCACCGCGGTGCCGCTGCGCAAGCTCGTCACCGGCCATCATCTCGTCCAGGCGAAGCTTAACGGGCGCGACGGCATCTTCCTGCTCGATACCGGCGCCAATGCGTCGGTGCTCGACGCCGGCGCGGCGGCGGATTTCGGGGTCGGCGGCGGAGCCGCGGTGCCGGGCGCGGCGGTCGGGCTCGGCGGGGCGATGAAGGCGCGGCAGTCGGCGATCGAAAGCCTGGCGATCGGGCCGGTGCCGATCCGCCGCGACCGGATCATGACCGCCGATCTCGGCCAGGTGGTGAAGGTGCTGGGGCCGCTCTCCGGCGGCGCGATCCACGGCATTATCGGCCAGGACGTGATGGAGGAGCATCGCGCCGTAATCGACGTGGCGCGGCCGATCCTGTATTTGACGCCGGAGGATGCGCAGCCCACGCCGGTGCCGGCGGAGCGGTGCCGGGCGGAGGCCGGCGAGGGCGAACCCGCGGCCAACCGGTCGGCGACCTCGTAATCGCCGCAAGGCGCCGGGCGCGGGCTTCTCATTGACTCTGCCGGACTTTAACCCATGTTAAGGGGGAAGGAGTCGAGATGGTTAGCCCCTGGATCACGAAGATGGAGCAGTTCACCTGCTTCAGCGGGGACGAGCGCGCGCGGCTCGAGACGCTGTCGGCGGCGCGGCAGGAGGATTATGCCGCCCGGCAGGACATCGTCCGCGAGGGCGACACGCCGTCCGAAATCCACATCGTCCTGTCGGGGCTCGCCACCCGCTACGCGATCCTGCCCGACGGTTCGCGCCAGATCATGGCGTTCCTGATCCCCGGCGACATGTGCGACGCCGAGGTGTTCGTGCTGAGCGAGATGGACCACGGCATCGGCGCGCTGGCGCCGACGCGCTGCGCGGTCGTCCCCGCCCGCACCATGAAGGGGCTGCTGCGCGAAGTCTCGCCGCTCGCCGAAGCCTTGTGGTGGAGCACCATGACCGACTCGGCGGTGCTGCGTCAGCGGATCGTGGACCATGGCCGGCGCGACGCGCGCGAGCGGATCGCCCACCTCTTCTACGAAATGCTGATCCGCTACCGCATGGTTGGGCTCGCCCCGGATAATCGCTTTGAATTCCCGGTGACGCAGGACGAGATCGCCGATGCGACCGGTCTCACCCCGGTCCACGTCAACCGCATGGTCCAGCAATTGCGCGACGGCGGGCTCATCGAAATGAAGGGCAAGGTCCTGCGCGTGACCGACCCGGAGGGCCTGAAGCAGGTCGCGCGGTTCAACGCCAATTACCTCCACCTCGCCGACGGTCCGCGCGGGGAGGAGGGAAGCTCCCGGGCGCTGCCCCAGCCCTCCTGACACCAACTGACGCGGCGTCAGGCCGAGGACGGCTCCAGCCGGAACGATTCGGCGAAATCGACGCTGAGCAGCACCCGGCCGGCCTCATCCTCGATATCGATGCGCTCGCCCAGCGGCAGCCGGCCGTGGAGGATCTCGTCGGCGAGGATCGAGCGGATGCCGTCGATCGCGTGCTGGTGCGCGGCGGTGAGACCAGGGAGATCCTGCCCGTCCTCGTCGGTAAAATCGCGAACGCCGCCGCGCTGGTGGAGATGGAACCGGGGCATGAGCGGCCGATCTTCAGGATCGCGCCGCCGAGCCGTCTTCGATCAGCTCGAGGTGCAGATAGGCGGGGCTGAAATCGCCCGCCGCGCGCAAATTCTCCCAGCTGCCGATCGTCACCGAGCGCTTGTTGCGCGAGATGAGGCCATCCGCCTCGAGCGACTTCAAGGTCCGGTTGACGTGGACCGGGGTGAGCCCGAGCACGTCGGCAAGCTGCTCCTGCGTCATCGGCAGCTCATATTCGCCGCGCTCGCCGAGCCCCGCCGATTCCTGCCGGATCGCGAACTCGCACAGCACATGGGCGGTCCGGGAGCGGGCGTCGCGGCGGCCGACATTGGCGATCCATTCGCGGAACACCGAGCCGTCGACCAAGGTATCGAGCCACATCGCCTGGGCGACGATTGCATTGCGCGCGCAGAGCTCGACTATAGCGCGGCGCGGAATAAGGGCGATCTCCGCTTCGGTGAGCGCCTGGACGCTGTGGTCGGCGGTCCTCAGCAGCGAATTCTGGAGGTCGACCAGATCGCCCTTCATGTGGATGGCGACGATCTGGCGGCCGCCGTCGCCGACCGTCTTGTGGCGGAAGGCGAAGCCGGAGCGCAGCAGGCAGGCATTTTCCGCGCGGTCGCCCTCGCGGACGATATATTTGCTGGGTTCGACGGTCCGAAGCGTGTGGGGAAGGGCGAGCATGGCCGCACGATCCTCCTCCTGGAAACGGACGTGACGTTCCAGCTTGTCGAGCATCGGCTGGAGCGGGGAGGAGTCGGTCATGGGGGCTCTCCGTCGGGCGAGAGCGCTTCGTCTCACAGTCGCCGGCAGGCCTGAATCAGGCTGGCGATGAAAACGCTATAGACCTGATCAGGAAGCTCCGTCCTAACTTGGTATAAGCGGCTAAATTCTACAAATGTAACGCTAGCTCGGTGCGGCGCACACCCATGCCCCGGCAATCTGCCTCACATAGGTTAGAGGGTGGTCAAAGTGGCGAACTTGCGCGCTCCGCGGGCGTTGCTCTCGCGTGCCGCGCTTCTTTTTCAACGTCCGCGACGAGGCTGGCTTCGCCGAGGATGAGGAGGGGCTTAACCTCGGTCGGGCCGAAGAGGCGCGCGACATCGCCATCGACGGGGCGCGATCGATCCTCAGCGACCAGGCGCGGCAGGGCAGGGTCAACCTGCGCGGCCGGGTCGAAGTGGCGGACGCGGGCGGCGTTCCGCTGTTCAGCGTCGACTTCGGCGAGGCGGTCGAAGTGGTGGCCGGCCCGCTCGACATTCCCGACCCCGCAGCCGCCGGGCGGGATCCATGATCGGGGAAGCCCTGGTCAAGCATCTCGGCCTGATCGGCCATCTCGACAAGGCGGACGAAGCGGCGCTGCTCGGCATCAAGGGTGAGATTCGCGACGTGGCCCGAGACGAGGATCTGCTGCGCGAGGGCGAGCGGCCGGGCGAGGCGGTGGTCGTACTGGCCGGGTTCCTGCAGCGCTACACGCTGACCGCGCAGGGCGAGCGCCAGGTCCATTCCTTCTACATGGCGACCGACACGCCGTGCCTGGAAACGCTCCACATCGATTATATGGACAATAATCTCGGCGCCGTGGTGCCGAGCCGGGTCGGCGCCGTCGCCCATGCGGAGCTGTTCCGGGTGATGGACCTGCGCCCCAACCTGCTCGCCCTCATCTGGCGCGAGACGCTCATTCAGGGCGCGATCTTCCGCGAATGGCTGATGCGCAACAGCCGCATGCTGGCCCATGTCCAGCTCGCCCATTTCTTCTGCGAGATGCTGACCCGCGCCCGCGCCGCCGGCATCGCCGACGGCGACAGCTGCGAGCTGCCGCTGACCCAGCAGGATCTGGCCGACGTGCTCGGCATGACCGCGGTCCACGTCAACCGCACCTTGATGATGCTGCGCTCGGCAGGGTTGATCGAGTTCCGCGCGGGGCGGCTGATCGTGCGCAACTGGGACGAGCTGGTCGAGATTGCGGAGTTCGATCCGCATTATCTCCACCTGCGGCGCCCGGCTCAGTAGCTCACCGTCACGATCAGGGTCTCGGCATAGGCGCCGGCGCTGACATTCTGGCTGCCCGGGATGCGGCCGTAGAAGGTGCGGCTGGCGGCGCCCCTCAATTTGGCGATGCTGAAGGTGGCGGTGCCGCCGCTGCCGTCGCCGAGCACGATCGAGCGGCCGGCATTGGTGAAGAGATTGTAGTTGAGGTTGCTGGTGCCGTTGGTCATCCGGCGCTGGGTGAAGGTGCCGGACCGGCCGGCGCTGACGCTGATCACGACGTCCGAGTTGCGCGGGCAATCGACGTTGATCGTGCCGGCGCTGTCGCGGGCGGTGGCCGAGCGGGGATTGTAGGCGCCGAAGGCGATGCCGGCGGTGCTGACGCTGCACGCGTCCGCCGCGGCGGGGAGCGCGGCGAGCAAGGCCGCGGCGAGGAACAGGCTAGCGCGCGACATATTGCGGCGCCTCCACGCAGATGAGGCCGTCGATCAACGGCTGCGGGTCGTCATTGTCGGGCGCGGTCGCTTCGAAGGTGCAGCTTTTGGCGCCGATGCGGGCGCGGAAGCGGCGGGTGCCGGCCATGTCGGGCACGTAGATCTCGCCATGGGTGGCGACGACCAGGCGCTCGTCGCTCTCCTCGACGCCGACCTCGGCGCCCGCCGGCAGGAAGCTGCCGTCGGCGAGGGCGACGCGAAGCAGCACGCCGCGCTCGCGCTTGGCATCGAAGCGGATGACGGCGCCGCTGCGGGCGAAGGGGCGAACGCTGGCCTCGTTGCGGGCGAGCTGGACGTCCATCGGCAGGTCGGTTTCGTCGATGCGGATGCGGTTGTCGTCGAAGGCGCGCAGCGCGGGGAGGACCAGCCGGCCGTCGGCGCCGGTGCGGCCGATGAGCTGGTTGTCGGCATAGACGCGCACGCCCTTATGGCCCTTGACCTCGACCGCTGCGAAGCTGTCGCCGAGGCGGCGCGAGGCGAAGCTGTCGCCGGCGATGGTGCCGACCGCGCCCGCCGCCGACAGCCGCACGCCGGCGCCGCCCTCGGCATAAGCGACTTCGGCGCCGAAGGCGGCATATTGGGTCTGCAGGCGATATTCGGCGCGGGCGCTGTCGACCGCGCCGGTGGTGGCGGCGACGCGAAAGCCGCTGCCGTTGCCGACCGGCGGATCGGACTGGAAGGTGGCCGAGGCGAGCGAGCCGCGCCGGCGATGCTCGTAGCTCGCGCTGGCGCTGCGGCGGCCGCCGAGCGGCAGCACGAAATGGCCGCCGAAGCTGGTCTCGGATTGCCCGAGGGCGGTGCGCCGCGCGTAGAGCTGGAGTGAGCCGAGCCGGCCGAGCGGCAGCGTCGCGAAGGCGCCGAGCAGGGTCTCCTCGGGCTTGTAGCGAAAGTCGCGGTGGAGGACATTGACGCCGACCGTCATGCGCTTGACCGGCAGATCGGCGAAGCCCTGCACGGTGAGCCTGGGGATTTCGTAGCCGGCGGGGAGGCCGGCATAGGTGTAGCGCGCGGTGGTGAGCTCCGAGCGCAGGCCCAGCGACAGGCCCTCGGTGCGCCGCTCGAACGCCGCGCCGAGCGCGCCGCCGATGCCGTGGCGGCCGCGGCTGCCGGCGGCGGAGACCGAGACGAGGCCGATGCCGGGCCAGGCCGCGGTCACCGCGCCGCTCGCCGCCTGCCGCGACCGGCTCGCCTGGACATGGCCTTCGATGGTGACATGGTCGGTGAGGCCGAAGCGGTGGGTGGTCGAGGCGGAGAGGGCGCCGTAGCTGTGGCTCTTATAGCCGAAGCCGCGCCGCTCGAAGCCGAGCTCGTAGGAGAAATCGTGGAGGCCGCGCTGGAGCATGTCGGCGCCGGCATAATAAGACAGGCTGGTCACCACTTCGCGCCCGAGCAGGTCCCGGGTGACAACATCGACGGTGCCGCCGCCGGAGCGGACCGGCACGTCGGTGAGCTCGAACGGGCCGGGCGTTACCGTGCGGCTGCCGCGCAGCGAGTTGTTGACGTAGATGTCGACCACGGAGGGCATGGCGGCGCTGCCCTCGACGCTCGGCAGCGGCATCGTGATGAAGGCGGGGCGGACGGCGAAATTGCGGCCATATTGGATGCCGGCGAAGCGGATCGGAGCCGCGTGCGGCCCGGCGCGGGTGACCGAATCGCCGATCCGGATCGAGGTCAGGTTCTCCGGATCGTCGTGGGTCCAGTTGGTTTCGAGCCGAGTGAGGCGGGTGGCGCCGCCGCCAACGTCGGCGACGAAGGTGGCGATGCCGACGCCGTGCGGCGTGTAGAGGCCGGCCTCGAAGGCGCCGCCGGCGCGGAGCTTTCCGCGCGCGGTCTCGGCGAGCAGCTCGTAATTGAGGAAGGCGCCGGTGCCGGGATCGCTCATCTCGCCGGCGGCCGGGGGGGCGAGGCTCGCCGTCTGGCGCTCGAACAGGCCGGGTTCGGCCTGCAGCGCGAGCCGCTGCTCGGCGTCGGAGGCGGTCAGCGTCATCGCGGGCAGTTTGTCGACCCGGCAATAGCTTTCGCCCTCGAAGTTGGCGCTCTCGCAGCCGCCGATCCTGAGGCCGCTCTTGCCGAGCAAAGCGGCGGCGATCCAGGTGCCGCCGGCAGGGTCGCGAAGCACCAGCCAGGGTTCACCCATGGACTGGCCGTTCAAGGTCACTTCAAGCAGCATCGGCTGCGGCGCGGAGGCGAGTTCCGCCGCCTGTGCCGCGCCCGGAGCGATCAGCAGCAGCAGCGGCCTGAGCCAAAGCTTAGTTCGCCTTGCGGGCGAGCTGCTGCGGGCCATCGCCATTTCCAGGCCGGACGATCTTCTGGAAGGCGATCCTGTCCTTCACAGCGGGGGCGCTCGCGATCGTCCAGCGGCGGCTGCCGTGCGGGAGCAAAACGGCGAAATCGAGCGCGGGGATGCGGCTGATGCCGGTCGCGGCGCTGGCCTGCGCGGCATCGACGCGGACGTGGCCGGCGCCGCCGTTGCGCGCTTCCACGGCCCAGCTTCCGTC
>DASVRK010000248.1:0-8146 GCA_036388655.1 Allosphingosinicella sp.
CCCGCGTCGGCTCCCCCTCTTCGTCAACAAGGCCAATGGTGAGCACGCTGTGCGGCGGCTCGGGATGCTGCCTCGCACTTGTGCCGGGCACTTCGATAGCTTCAAAGCCGTCGCCGAGCTCGCGTCGCAGCGTCTCGAAACGAGGTGCGCGGCAGAAAAGCGCATCGCCGGTGAAGCGCAGCCCGAGCACCTTGAGCCCCTCTTCCCGGATCCTGCGCCGCGCATTGTCCAACGTCTCGGGCGTTACATGGAGCGCCGCCGCCTTTCTCCGCCCGATAGGCAGCGGGAAAGAGGGATGCGCCATCACCGGCGCCACCACTTCGGCATCAAGGGTCATCGTCAGGGCGAAGTTACCGGTGACGCACATCCCCACGGCGCCGACGCCCCGGCCGCCCATCTCCTCGTGCACATGCCGCGCCAGCGCCCGCAGCCAGTCCGCGACCGGACTCGATCTTCTCTCCGCCAGCACATGCCATTCGCGGCTGATGCAGAGCCGGGCCAGCTCCCGCACGCGGTTGAGCTCGTTCGTCTTCTTCCCCACTAACCCCGAACAGGTGCGGCATGAAGACCGTGAAGCCTGCATCCACGACGTTGCGCGCGAACCGAAGCACCTCGGCCGAGATGCCAGGCACTTCGTGCATCACGATCACCGGCGGACCATTGCCCTTCCGGAAGACGGCTCGTCTGCGCCCCCCAAAAGCGAACGGAATTGCAACGAAGTCGGCAAGCTCGTCCATTCGTGGACTAACGCATCAGCGTTGTGCTTGTGGCATGGCTTCCTTGCCGCTCCCAAGCACCGCTTCCGCACCTGTGTCATCGTATGATTTCCACGAGCGATCCGCTTTGCCGCTCCGGGCGTCGAAAGCAGACCGACCGCTACCGGCCAGGAGCGACCGCTTGAAAACACCAAGCCGAATGTCCGCATGGGTCGAAAGCGGACATTCCGCCTTTCATCAAATTTCAAACCGACCCACTACCCGCCGGCGGCCAAGGTTGACATGGCCCGGCACGGGCGTGAGGGCGGCGGGACGCCAAAGACGGAGAGTTAGATGCCCCGCCTCGTCCTGATCCGCCACGGCCAGTCGGCCTGGAATCTGGAGAATCGCTTCACCGGATGGTGGGACGTCGATCTCACCGAGCTTGGCGTGCGCGAGGCGCGGCAGGCGGGCGAGCTGATGGCGGCGCGCGGGATCGACTTCGACATCTGCTTCACCAGCCTCCAGATGCGGGCGATCAAGACGCTCAACCTGGCGCTCGAGGCGATGGGGCGGCTGTGGCTGCCGGTCGAGAAGGACTGGCAGTTGAACGAGCGCCATTATGGCGGGCTCACCGGCCTCAACAAGGCCGAGATGATCGCCAAGGCGGGCGAGGAGCAGGTCAGGATCTGGCGGCGCTCGTTCGACGTGCCGCCGCCGCCGATGGAGCCGGGCAGCCCGTATGATCCATCGGCCGACCGCCGCTATGCCGGCGTGACGGTGCCGCGCACCGAAAGCCTCAAGGATACGATCGCGCGCGTGCTGCCTTATTGGGAGGGGCGAATCGCGCCGGCGCTGCAGCGCGGCGAGCGGGTGCTGATCTCCGCCCACGGCAATTCGCTCAGGGCGCTGGTCAAGCATCTGTCCAACATCCCCGACGACGAGATTACCGGCCTCGAAATCCCGACCGGCCAGCCGATCGTCTACGAGCTGGACGGGCAACTGGCGGAGGTGGAGCGCTATTATCTGAAGGACCGCCCCGGCACCGGCGACGCCTGATCTGGCCGCGGCCGACCGCTAAGCTTGCCAAACGCCGTCCGCCGACCGAACCTATGTTAAGACGCCACTTCTATCCTAAGATAGGAAACCGCCTCGGCACCTGTGTTAGTGTCTCCCCATCGCCGGGTTGAATATTCGGGCCCCGGCGGCCGAGATGCTTCGTGCTCCCGCCCATCTTTGCGCAGGAGACGAATGTTGCCTATCCCCGAAAACCCGCTGGAATTGCTGACGCGGACGCTGGGGCGCCACGCCCCGCTGAGCGACCAAGACCGCCGGGCGATCCTGTCGCTGCCTTATACCCTGCGCACCCTCGACGCTTCCTCCTACACCGTCCGCGAAGGCGACGCGCCGACCCATTGCGTCGTGCTGCTCTCCGGCTTCGCCTATCGCCAGAAGCTGACCGGCGACGGCTCGCGCCAGATCCTGGCGCTGCACATACCGGGCGAAGCGGTCGACTTTCAGAACCTGTTCCTCACCGAATCGGACCACAGCGTCCAGACGCTGACGCGCGCCGAGCTCGCCTTCATTCCGCGCCAGCAATTGCAGGAGCTGGCCCGCAGCCTGCCCGCTGTCGGCCATGCGATCCTGGTCACGACCCTGATCGAAGCTTCGGTGTTCCGGGAATGGGTGTTGAATGTCGGGCGGCGCGATTCGCGGTCGCGGCTGGCGCACCTATTGTGCGAGTTCGCGATCCGCTTGGAGACGCAGGGGCTGGCGGACGAATATGGCTATGAGCTGCCGATGACGCAGGAGCAGCTGGCGGATGCGCTCGGCCTCACCTCGGTGCACGTCAACCGCACGCTGAAGACGCTGGAGGCGGAAGGCCTCATCACGCGCAACAAGCGCCATGTCAGCTTCCCCGACTGGCAGCGGATGCGGCACGTGGCGGACTTCAACCAGCGCTATCTGCATCTCCATCAGCTGAAGCCGATGCTGGAAAGCTGAGCCCTTTCGCTCAGGAGCCGGCGCGGCCGGACGGCAGGTTGGTCACCTTGCGCCTGGCGCACCACAATTCGGCCGGCTCGCCCTGGCTCCGGCGCGACGCCTCCTGGACCGCCTGGATGTCGTCCAGTGCCTCGAACTCCTCGGACGCGCCCGACCGGCCGCCCTCCCGATAGGAAAGCCTGTAATAAGCCATGGAAACCCCCGGCCGCTTCCATAGCAGCTTGGGCGGCCCTTTTCCACGCGGGCGCTGATAACCTGGATCAGAGGACGGGGAGGTGCCGGTCAGTCGCCATATTTGGCGCGGCGCATATTGTGCTCGGCGCGCTGGAGCACGTCGCGGACGCAGTCGCCGGGGAGGATGGTGGCGACGCCGACGGTGGCCTTGAGCGGCACCGTGGCGTGGCCGAGATCGAGCATGTTCTCGGCGATGCAGCGGCCGATCCGTTCGGCGGTCTCGATCGCGCTGTTGTGATCGAGATGGTCGAGGATCAGGCCGAAATCGTCGCCGTCGATGCGGGCGGCGAAATCGGTCGAGCGAATCAGGCCGGACAGCAATTTGGCGACGTGGATGAGCGCGGCATCGCCCGCCATCTCGCCATGAAGGTCGTTGATGGTGCGCAGATTGCCGATCTCGATGGCTACCAGGGCCGACGGGGTGCCGTGGCGGTTGGCCGAACCCACCACCCGCTCGATCTCGCGCAGGAAGCGGCGGCGGTTGGGGAGCGGGGTGACGGTGTCGCTGTCGGCGACATGTTCGAGCTCGGCGACGCGCTGGCGCATGTCGCTGAGCGAGGCGCGGAGCAGCGCATTCTCGTCGGCGAGCTGGACGATGCGATCCGCCGATCCCTTGCTGACTGAGCTCATATTCCGTTCCGCATCGCTGGCATGACCGGGCAAGCTATAGCCGCAAGCGGTTAACAGAACGCCAAATCGGGAGGCGGCCCGCGCGCTATTTGCCTAGCGCCGCCTCCCCGCTTAAGAGGTGCTGCTTCGCCGCGCAGAAGGACAGGATGGCAGACGAAGCCCCCCCGATCGGTATCATCATGGGCAGCCGCTCCGATTGGGAGACGATGCGCCATGCCGCCGACATGCTCGACGCGCTCGAGCTAAGCTACGAGACGCGGGTGGTGTCGGCGCACCGCACGCCCGACCGGCTCTACGACTATGCCAAAAGCGCGGCCGGGCGCGGGCTGAAGGTGATCATCGCGGGCGCGGGCGGGGCGGCGCATTTGCCGGGCATGGCGGCGTCGATGACCCGGCTGCCGGTGCTCGGCGTGCCGGTCGAATCGAAGGCGCTCCAGGGCATGGACAGCCTGCTGTCGATCGTCCAGATGCCGGCCGGAATCCCGGTTGGGACGCTTGCCATCGGCAAGGCCGGGGCGGCCAATGCGGGCTTGCTCGCGGCCGCCATCCTCGCCACCGCCGACAGCGCGCTCGCCGAACGGCTCGACGCCTGGCGGCAGCGGCAGACGGACAGCATCGGCGAAACGCCTGAATGACGATCGCGCCGGGCTCCACCATCGGCATCGTCGGCGGCGGCCAGCTCGGGCGGATGCTGGCGATGGCGGCGGCGCAGCTCGGTTATAAATGCCACGTCTACGCGCCCGACGAAGCGCCGCCGGCGGCCGAGGTGGCGGCGCATTTCACGCGCGGCGGCTATGACGACGAAGCCGCGCTGGCCCGATTCGGGGCGGAGGTCGACGTCGCCACCTATGAATTCGAGAATATCGCCGCCGGGCCGCTCGCCGCGCTGGCCGCCGAGGCGCCGCTCTACCCGCCCCGGGCGGCGCTGGAGGTGGCGCAGGACCGGCTCAGCGAGAAAGCGTTCGTGGCGGGCCTCGGCGGCCGGCCGGCTCCTTATGCGGGCGTTTCGAGCCGCGAGGAGCTGGACGCGGCGCTGGCGTGGATCGGAGCGCCGGCGATCCTCAAGACCCGGCGATTCGGCTATGACGGCAAGGGCCAGGCGCGGATCGTCGATCCGACCGAGGCCGACGCCGCCTGGGCCGCGGTGACGGGCGCGCCGTCGGTGCTCGAGGGCTGGATAAGGTTCGAGGCGGAATTCTCGATCCTGCTGTGCCGGTCGGCGAGCGGCGAGATCGTGGCGTGGGACGCGCCGGAGAATGTCCATTCCGGCGGCATCCTCGATCATTCGAGCGTGCCCGCCTCGCCTGCCCTGCGGCCGGCGATCGCCGAGGCCGAGGCGCTGGCGCGCAAGGTCGCCGAGGCGCTCGATTATGTCGGCGTGCTGACGCTCGAATTCTTTGCCGGCCCGGATGGAGCTGTGTTCAACGAAATGGCGCCGCGGGTGCACAATAGCGGCCATTGGACGATCGAGGGGGCGACGACCTCGCAATTCGAGAACCATATCCGCGCCATGTGCGGCCTGCCGCTGGGCGGCGCCGGGCTGACCGCGGCGGAGGTGTCGATGCAGAATTTGATCGGCGACGACGTCGAGCGCTGGCGCGACATCCTCGCCGATCCGGCCGCCCGGCTCCACCTCTACGGCAAGGACGAGGCCCGGCCCGGCCGCAAGATGGGGCATGTGACGCGGCTCGGCGCCTGAGGTCTGGGCTCGGGGCCGCAGCCGAAGATCAGTTCAGCGCCATCACCTCGACCGGGAGGCCGAGCTTGTCGAGCTGGGGCCGGACGGTGGCGGCGTCGCCGACCACCACCCACACCAGATCTTGCGGCCGGATCACGGCGCGGGCGGCGCGGTCGAGCTCGGCCGGGGTCATCGCCCGGTACCGGCCGGCCAGCGTTTCCTGATATTCGTCGGGGCGGTTGAACAGCGAATTGGCCTGGATGGCGGACAGCACCGCCCCGGACGTCTCGTAGTTGCCCGGCAGCTCGCGGACGTTGCCGTTGATCGTGCGCTCGAACTCGGCGGGGGTAACCCCCTGGCGGGTGAGGAACGCCTTCATCTGCTCCTGCATGGCGACGATCGAGGGGCCGGTCTTGTCGGCCTGGACCGGCGCGTAGACCATGTAGGGGACCTGGTGCTCGACCCGGTTGACGAAGCCGGACACGCCATAGGCCCAGCCCTTGGTCTCGCGCAGGTCCATGTTGAGGCGCGAGAGGAAGGTGCCGCCGAGCACGTCATTGGCGGTGAGCAGGGTCAGGAGGTCGTCGGTGCCGCGGGTCGGCAGGATCGCGCCGGCGAGGATGATCGACTGCGGCGATTGCGGCCGGTCGACCAGCACGATCCGGGGGCGCGCGGCCGGCGGCGAGCGGTCGAAGCTCTTGACGCCCTTCGCCGCGGCCGGCGGCGCCCAGGCGCCGAAGCGGGCCTCGAGCAAAGGCGTGATCTCGGCGAGGCTGGTGTCGCCGACCACGAAAATCTCGGCATTGTCGGGCCGGATCCAGCTTTGATGCGCGGCGACGATCTGGTCGCGGGTGATGGTCTTGACCGTCTCGGGCCGGCCGGAGCCGGTGAACGGCACCCCATAAGCATGCTCGGCGCCGTAGAGCAAAGGCGGCAAAGTGCGCAGCGCGATGCTGGTCGGCTGGGTGAGCTCGCTGGCGATGCGGGTCAGCTGCTGGGCGCGCAGCCGCTCGATCTCGCCCGGGTCGAAGGCCGGGTTCTTGATGATGTCGGCGAGCAGGTCGAGCGAAGGGGCGAGGTTCGGCCGCAAAGTAGACAAGGTGGCGGTGGTGCGGTCCGGCGAGGCGCCGACCGCGACGTCGGCGCCGAGCCGCTCCTGCGCCTCGGCCAGCTCGCGCGAATCGAGGCTGGTGGTGCCCTCGTCGAGCAATGACGCCATCAAATTTTGGAGGCCGAGCCGGTCCTTGGGATCGGAGGCGTAGCCGGCATCGAACTGGACCGAGATCAGCACCATCGGCACCGCCGCCCGGCGGGCGAAGGCGACGCGGATGCCGTTCGAGAGGGTGGTGCGCTCGACATCGGGGAAATCGAGGTCGGCGATGGTGCCGACCGGGGGCATTTTGGAGCGGTCGACGCGGGCGGAGGCGCGCGGGGCGGGCGCCAGCGGCTGCTCGCCCGCGGCCGGAGCGCGATAGTAACGCGGCGCATGGGTCGCGGCGGAGCCTTGCTTGGCCCCCGCCTCCTGATAGGCCTGGCGCTCGCCCGGCACGACGCTCAGCGCATAGACCGGGCGCCTCAGCCACTTCTGCAGCGCGGCCTGGACGCCGGCCGGCGTCACCTGCGCCAGCATCGCCAGCCGTTTCTTGTAAAAGCCGGGTTCGCCCGCATAGAGCGCGCCCTCGGCGAGCGCGACCGCCTTGCCCTCGAAACCGCCGACCTGCTCGAGCCCCTTGACGCGATCGGCGAGGCTGCTGGTGACGACGCGCTGGACCTCGTCCTCGGTGGGGCCGTTCTGGACGAGATCGGCGATGATCGTATCGAGCCGCTGCGCGACCTGGGCCGCGTCGGCGCCCGGCTTCACGTCGACCTTGACTTCGAACAGGCTGATGCGGTGGAATTCCTGGACGTCGGCGCTGACGGCGACGGCGGACTGGTCCTTGCGGACCATTTCGTTGTCGAGCCGCGTGCTGGCGAGGCCGCCGAGCACCGCCGCGCCGACGTCGAGCGGGACCACGTCCGGATCGAGCAGGCCCGGCACAACCCAATTGCGGTAGATGCGGGTGGCGGCGACGCGGTCCTTCATCACCTGCTCGACCGGCGCCGGGAGGGTCGGCACCGCCGCCTCGGCCGGCCGATTCTCCGGCCCGCGCGGGATGTCGCCAAAATATTTCTCGACCAGCGGCCGCGCCTCGGCGGCATCGATGTCGCCGGCCAGCACCAGCACCGCATTGTTGGGGCCGTAATTGTCGCGGAACCAGCTCTTCACGTCGGCGAGGCTCGCCGAATCGAGATCGGCCATCGAACCGATCGTCGAGTGGCGATAGGGGTGCCCGGCCGGGAACAGGTTCTCGAGCTGGGCATATTCGACCAGGCCGTAGGGCTCGTTGTCGCCCTGCCGCTTCTCGTTCTGGACGACGCCGCGCTGGTTATCGAGCTTCTTCTGGTCGATCGCGCCGAGCAGATGGCCCATGCGGTCGCTTTCGAGGAACAGGATGGTATCGATCGCCGCCTTCGGCACGGTCTGGAAATAATTGGTGCGGTCGAACCAGGTGGTGCCGTTGAGGTCGGTGGCGCCGATCTGCTGGAGCGGCTCAAAGAATTCGCCCGGCGCATTCTCGGAGCCGTTGAACATCAGATGCTCGAACAGATGGGCGAAGCCGGTCTTGCCCTTCGGCTCGTCCTTGGAGCCGACATTGTACCAGATGCTGACCGCCACCACCGGCGCCTTGCGGTCCTCGTGGACGACGACGCGCAGGCCGTTATCGAGCGTGAATTCCTCATAGGCTATGTCGATCGAGCGCACGAGCTCGGCGACCGGCGCGGCCGACTTGGGCGCGGCTGCCGCGGCCGAGGCGGGCGGCGCCGTATCGCGCGTGGTTGCGGTGCAGCCGGGCAGGGCCAGGCC
>DASVRK010000249.1:0-2925 GCA_036388655.1 Allosphingosinicella sp.
GCTCCCGATCTGGCGCGTCGACTTCGGCGACGAGGGCAACAGCAGCTTCTACGTCTCCGGAACCACCGGCAAGCTGCTCGAGCGCCGCAACGACAGCTGGCGGCTGTGGGACTTCTTCTGGATGCTCCACAATATGGATTATGCGAACCGGGCCAGCTTCAACCACCCGCTGATCGTCGCGGTTACGTTCGGAATCCTGTGGCTGACGATCACCGGCGTATGGCTGCTGTTCAAGACCGGCTGGAGGGCGGAGCGCCGCCTGCTGCGCCGGCCCTAACCCGGATCCTGGCCGGACTTGCGGCGCGTCCGATGGGCCTCCCAGTGGCCGCCATAATAGCGCATCGGCGTGCCGCAATCGGCGCAGGCGCTGAGATAATAGCCGTGGCGCCAGTCCGACAGGTCGTTGATCGGCTTGTGGCGGCCGAGCAGGCATCTGATGTTCATGGCGGCATCTTAGCAGATCACTTCGCGCCATAGGAAGCGGCCCGTCAGCAGGGGCTCGGCCGGACCGTCCTAGATATAGCCGACGAAGTCGAACGAGTTGACCGACGCTCCGGGCGCGAGGGTGGCGAACAGGATCGCCGCGCCATCGCCATTGCCGTCGGCATCGTAGAACAGCTTCCCGCTCGCCTGGTCGAACAGGATGCGGTCGCCGGCATCGGCGGCCGCGGCGCCGCGATGGAAGGCCTCGGCGGCAATCTTGCCTTCCGCCAGCGCGGTAAACACGTCGCAGTCCAGATAGATGGTGTCGTCGATCCGCGAATAATCAATGAGCTCGTCGACATTGTTGAAGCGGTTGAGCGCGCTGTCGAAGCAGAAAGCGTCGCGGCCCTCGCCGCCGGTCAGGAGATCGTTGCCGCGTCCGCCGACAAGACGGTCGTCGCCTTCCGCGCCGTCGAGGCGGTTGGCGCCGTGATTGCCGGTGAGGCTGTTGGCGAGGGCGTTGCCGGTGCCGGCGAGCGCCGCCCGCCCGACCAGCGCCAGCGCCTCGACCTCCGCGCGCAATATGTGGCCGACGCTGCTGAGGACGGTGTCGAACCCGCCGTCCGCCCGTTCGACGGCGCGGTCGCGGGCATGGTCGAACACATAAAGATCGTCCGCGCCGCCGCCGATCAGCACGTCGATGCCGGCGCCGCCGTCGAGCCGGTTGGCGGCGGCCGTGCCGACGATGCGGTTCGCCCCGGCATTCCCGGTGCCGGCTCGCGCCGGGCCAGACAGCTCGAGAGTCTCGACCCCCTCGCTCAAGCGGAAATCCACCTGGCTCAGCACATGGTCGACGCCGCCGCCGGCGACTTCGAGGACCCGGTCGTCCGCATCATGAATGAAATAGCGGTCATTGCCGCCGCCGCCCACCAGCAGATCGGCTCCGAGGCCCGACTTGAGGTAATTGGCGGCGCCATTGCCGGTGATGACATTGTCGAGGGAATTGCCCTCCCCCCGCGTCGCCGCTGCGCCGGTGAGCACGAGCTTCTCGACTCCGGTACCGAGCGTGAAGTGCACCGACGATTCGACCGTGTCGGTGCCGCCCCGCGCGACCGTCGCCTCCGACACAATTTCGTCCCGAAGGTCGTCGACGATGTACACATCGTCGCCGAAGCCGCCGCTCAGCCGGTCGGCGCCCGCGCCGCCATCGAGCCGGTTGGCGCCGGCATTGCCGGTGATCTCGTCATTGCCCGACCCGCCGATCGCATTTTCGATCAGCGAGCGGGTGTCGCCGCGGTGGAGCAAGGCGTTGGCGACGTTGCCCGGCGGGTGGATCATCCCAGACAGGCTGGGGAGCTGGGCGGCCGACAATTCGGACCATTTCCCCGGTTCCAGGCTGATCCGCATGCCGGTCGTGTAGGCCGACAGATCGTAGGTGTCGTTGCCGCCGCCGTCCCAGACGGTTCGGAAGATCCGATTCGTAACCGAACCTGGCTGGCCGACCCCATTGATGAGCATCTGGCTCGAGCCGGGCGTCCAGTGATAGACCGTGTCCACCGGCACGGTGTCGAACCGGGCGCCGTACATGTGCTGGAGCGCCGCAATGTCGTACATCATGAGGCTTTGCGAATAGCCATTTTCTTCGTTGGAGAAGCCGCCGTCGAGCGACTGCCCCTCATAGGAGCGGTAGCTCATCACCGAATAGGCCATCCAGTCGTGGGCCCCGCTCACCGCGCCGAACTGATGGGTCTCGTGCGGGTGCTTGAGACCGACCGCGTGGCCGACCTCGTGGAGCAGCGCGTGATAGCCGTAATTGCCGACGCGCGGATCATCGTACCAGCCCGAGCTGTTGCCGTACCAGGTGTCGCCCGCGCGGGCGTCGGGACCGGGCGTATAGGCATGGGCGGCTGCGGTGTCGTCGGTCATGCCGAAGCGAAGGTCGCCGCCGCCGCCGCTCACCTCGTCATAGTCGAGCATCGCCACCGAGGAAAAGGATGCGAGGACCTCGCGGGCGCGCAATTGCTGGCTGGAGCTGAAGGCCTGGAAATTATCGTAAGGCTCGTCGCCCGGGCCATAGGCTCCGCCATATTGGCCGGCGGAAGTGGGGAAGCTGAAGGTCAGCATGGATGCCGACCAGCGGAACCCTTCCAGCATGGCATCGACATCGCGGTCGCCGGACCTGACATTGCCCTGAACCGCCGCCATGCCCATCTCCCCGCTCGTCGTCGATCCGGCCCGAGCCTATAACGTCGAGACATGGCTGCTTACTGAATAAGCCTTTAGAAAACAACAGGAAGCTGTTGGCGTGAACCGATAGCGTCCGCGCCTCGGGAGGCGCAGACGCTCGGTAGGCGGGACGCCGGCCGGCTCAGCCGTAGGCGTTGAAGTCGGCGTTGGTGAGGTCGCTGCCGGGATCGACGCGGGCGAACAGCACCGCTGCCTGGCCGCCGCTGCCATCGGCGTCATAGAAGATCCGGCCGGTACCCTCGTCATAGAGGATCC
>DASVRK010000250.1:0-5134 GCA_036388655.1 Allosphingosinicella sp.
GTTGCCGGTCAGCGCCTGGCCGGCGCTCGCGGTGCCGGTCAGAATCTCGACATTGTCGGCGAGCGTGTGCGCGGAAAGGCCGGTGCGGACCTCGTCGGAGCCCTCGCCGGCCGCTTCGGTCACCACGTCGGCGGCATGGTCGAGGATATAGACATCGTCGCCGCCGCCGCCGGCCAGCACGTCCTCGCTTTGGCCGCCGTCCAGGATATTGGCCTCACCGGAGCCGGTCAGCCGGTCCGCCCAGGCCGAGCCGACGATCGTCTCGAAGCCTGACAGGGTGACGAAGCCGCCGCCGCGCGTGTTCTGGCGCGCCGCCAAGGCGAGGCTCGCGGTGACGCCGCTGGCGGCGGAGGCGAAGGAGAGGCGGTCGATGCCGTCGCCCCCGGCCAACTCGTCGCTGCCGCCGCCGCCGTCGACTTCATCGTCGCCGCCGCCGCCGTCGATGCGGTTGGAGCCGCCGTCGCCGGCGAGGCGGTCGTTCCAGGCCGAGCCGGCAATCCGCTCGAACCCGGCGAGCGTGTCGATGCCGGCGCCGCCCGTCTGCTGCGGGCCCGCGTCGGCGAGGCTCACCGACACGCCCGCGCCGGCCGAGGCATAGGAGATTGTGTCGTAGCCGAGCCCGCCGTCGAGGCGGTCGTCGCCGGCGCCGCCGCTGATCAGATTGACGCCGTCATTGCCGGTGAGCTTGTCGTTATAGGCCGAGCCGAAGATGTTCTCGAAGCTTGCGAGGGTGTCGGTGCCGGCGCCGCCGGTCGCCTGCGCGGCCGCCACGGCCAGGCTGACTTCGACCGCAGCCTCGGCCGAGCCGTAGGACACGGTGTCGACGCCGCTGCCGCCGCCGAGCCGGTCGTCGCCAGCGCCGCCTTCGATAAGATCGGAGCCGGCGCCGCCGTCGATGCTGTTGGCGACGCCATTGCCGGTCAGCACATCGTCCCAGCCGGATCCGGCCAGCCCCTCGATGAAGGTCAGCGTGTCGATGCCCGCCCCGCTTGTGTCCTGCGCCCCGAGCGGGCCGAGCGCGACCGTCACCGCGGACGCGGCGCCGGCATAAGAGGCGGTGTCGTGGCCGGAGGCTCCGTCGATGCGGTCGTTGCCGTCGCCGCCGGCGATCACGTCGTCGCCGGCATAGCCTTCGAGATGGTCGTCGCCCGCGCCGCCGTCGAGCACGTCCTTGCCGCCGGTGCCGCGAATGGCGTCCGCGCCGCCCATGCCGTAAAGCCGGCCGCCGCCGACCATGATATTGTCGGAACCGTTGCCGGTCAGCACCAGCCGGCCGTAATTGGCCTTGATCTGGAGCTCCTCGATATGGTCGGGCATGACATAGTCGGTGGCGACATAGACGGTGTCGTGGCCGCCGCCCTCCAGCTCGACGATCGGCGAGACCCCGCTGCTGACGAAATAGCTGTCGTCGCCGCCGCCGCCGGCCACTTCGCCATGGCCGGGCGCGAGCACGAACAATTGCGCGGCGTCGGTGCCGACATGGCCCTGGCCGGGATCGACGAGCACCCAGCCGTCGGCGCCGAGCTCGGCCCTGAGCCTCGCGTCGAGCCCGTCGCGGACAGCCTGCAGCGCCGGATCGCCGGCGAGGTTGGTCCACTGATTCGGGTCGGCGACGATGTCGTAAAGCTCGGTCGACCCGTCCTCGTAGCGGATGTAGCGATAGTTATTGGTTCTGAGCGCCGCGCTTCCGTACATGGTCGTCACGGCGGCGGCATCGTCGATCAGCGCCGGATCGGCGACGAAGGGCAGCAGCGAGCGGCCGGACAGCCCGGCAGGGGCGTCCATCCCGAGCAGGTCGAGCACGGTAGGCACGATGTCGACCAGCTCCACCACCTGCTTCACATGCTGCGCATCGTCGGCCGCGCCCGGCAGCGCCAGCACGAACGGCGCGCGGGCGGCCTCCTCCCACAAGGTGAATTTGTGCCAGGTGTCCTTGTCGCCGAGGTGATAGCCATGGTCGGTCCACAGCAGGATCGCGGTGGTGTCGAGCTGGCCGTTCGCCTCCAAGGTGTCGAGCACCCGCCCGAGCATCGCGTCGGCAAAGGAGATGCTGGCGAAATAGCCCTGCAGCGCCGCCTTCCAATAATCGGCGCTGAGCACCTCGGCATGCTCGGCCTCGTGGATGATCCCCTTGATGAATTCGGGGACGTCCGAAAGGTCGCCGTCGAGATGGAACGGCAGCTCGATCGAGTCGAGCGGATAGAGGTCGAAATATTGCTGCGGGACGACCCAGCTCAGATGCGGCTTGGAAAGGCCGAGGAACATCGCGAACGGGTCGGCCCCGGCCGCGTTCAGCAGCTCGATCGCCTTGTCGACGTTGATATGGTCGCCATGGGTTTCGGGCGCGGTCCCGAGCGGGTGCGTGCCGAACAGGCCGTTCTCGAAAAATCGGTTGTCGCCGTTGCCGAACGTATAGTCGGCGACGATGCCGGCCACTTCGGGCGCGACCGCCAGCTCGTGGAACACCTTGCCGATGACGCTGGTATGATAGCCGCCGCCCTTGAGCATGGCCGGGAGGGTCGCCGACGCGTCGACATATTCGTGCCAGGTCTCGTAATTGGCATGGACGCCGGTGAGGCCCGGCGCCTGGCCGGTCAGCACCGACGTGCGCGAAGCGTTGCAGATCGCGACCTGGGAGAAGGCGTTGTCGAACGTCGTCCCCATCGCCATCACCCGGTCGATGTTGGGCGTGACGAGCGTGCCGCCGTACAATTCCTTGAGGAAGGCGAAGGCGTTGAGGTCGTCGAAGGCGATTGAAATGAAGTTCATGCGCCCCCTCGGCCCGCCAAACCCTGGCCCTGCCCCGATACCCCTTAAGGCTTTCGAAATCGAGAAAAAACTTAATGCAGGCTATGGCTTAGCTATCCCAGCAACGCCAGTGGCTTGGGGGCTTGCCCGCCCGCCCTCCGGATCGCTAGCAATAGGGGCTCCGGCAAGGGCGGCCGGCGGGCTGCGGCGGAGAGGCAGATGGCGACGACGACGATGGGCGGCACCGCTTTGAAATGGGCGCCATGGGCGCTGGTCGCCCTGGTCGGGGCAATGGCTTTGGGCGTGGTCGCTTTGCACCGCGGCGAGACCATCAACGCGCTCTGGATCGTGGTCGCCGCGCTCTGCGTCTACCTCACCGCCTACCGTTTCTACGCGATGTTCATCGCCGAACGCGTGCTCGGCATCGATCCCTCGCGCCGCACTCCCGCCGTCCGGCGCAACGACGGCCTCGACTACGTGCCGACCAACCGCACCGTCCTGTTCGGCCACCATTTCGCGGCCATCGCCGGCGCCGGTCCCCTGGTCGGTCCGGTGCTGGCGGCGCAGATGGGCTATCTTCCCGGTACTTTGTGGATCCTGGCCGGCGTCGTCTTCGCCGGCGCGGTCCAGGATTTCATCATGCTGTTCATCTCCACCCGCCGCGACGGCGGTTCGCTCGGCGAGATCATCCGCGGCGAGATGGGCAACGTGCCCGGCGTGATCGCGATGATCGGCATCCTGGCGATCATGATCATCCTCCTCGCCGTGCTCGCTTTGGTCGTCGTCAAGGCGCTCGCCGACAGCCCATGGGGCACCTTCACCGTGTTCGCGACCATGCCGGTGGCCCTCCTGATGGGCCTCTACGGCCGCTACATCCGGCCCGGCCGCATCCTCGAAGTGTCGCTGATCGGCTTTGTCGGGCTGATGCTCGCCATCATCTTCGGCGAGAGCGTCGCCGCCAGCCCGGTCTGGGGGCCCGCCTTCACCTTCTCGGGCGAAGCGCTCGCTTTGATGCTGATCGCTTACGGCTTCGTCGCCTCGGTGATCCCGGTCTGGCTGCTGCTGGCGCCGCGTGACTATCTCTCGACCTTCCTCAAGATCGGCACCATCCTCGGCCTCGCCATCGGCATCCTCATCGTCCAGCCCGAGCTCAAAATGCCGGCCGTCACCCCTTTCATCGACGGCAGCGGCCCGGTGTTCGCCGGCAACCTCTTCCCGTTCCTGTTCATCACCATCGCCTGCGGCGCGGTGTCGGGCTTCCACGCTCTGGTCGCCTCCGGCACCACGCCCAAGATGATCGAGAGCGAGGCCCATTTGCCCGTGATCGGCTATGGCGCGATGCTGATGGAAAGCTTCGTCGCGATCATGGCATTGGTCGCGGCGAGCGTGCTCGATCCCGCCGTCTATTTCGCCTTGAACAGCCCGGCCGCCGCAATCGGCGTCACCACCGCCGAGGCGGCGCAGGCGGTCTCGGTCTGGGGCTTCGCGATCACGCCCTCGGCGCTCGACCAGGTCGCGATCGACGTCGGCGAATCGACCATCCTCAGCCGCACCGGCGGCGCGCCCACGCTAGCGGTCGGCATGGCCCAGATCTTGTCGAACGTGATCGGCGGGCCGGCGATGATGGCCTTCTGGTACCATTTCGCGATCCTGTTCGAGGCCTTGTTCATCCTCACCACCGTCGACGCCGGCACCCGCGTCGCCCGCTTCATGATCCAGGACCTGCTCGGCACCGCCTTCGCGCCCTTGAAGGACACCAAGAGCTGGACCGCCAACCTCGTCGCCACCGCCATCGCCGTCGGCGGCTGGGGCTGGTTCCTCTATCAGGGCGTCACCGATCCCTTGGGGGGCATCAACACGCTGTGGCCTTTGTTCGGCATTTCCAACCAGATGCTCGCCGCGATCGCGCTCACCTTGTGCACCGTCGTGCTGTTCCGGATGAAGCGCGAGCGTTACGCCTGGGTGACCCTGCTCCCGCTGACCTGGCTGCTCATCTGCACGCTCACCGCCGGCTGGCAGAAGATGTTCCACGCCGATCCCAGGATCGGCTTCCTCGCCCACGCCTCCAATTATTCGTCCGCCCTCGCCCGCGGCGAGATCCTCGCCCCGGCCAAGAGCCTCGGCGAGATGCGCCGCGTCATCTTCAACGATTATGTCAATGCGAGCCTCTGCGCCCTCTTCATCGCGGTGGTGCTGGCGATGGTCTTCTATGGCGTGCGCGCCATCGCCGCCGCCCGCCGCTCCGAAACGCCGACCGTGCGGGAGGTCGCCGATGCGCTGGCGTGACGCGCTCGCCCGCGCCGCCGAGACCGCGCGGCTGATGGTCGGCGTCCCCGATTACGACGCCTAACTCGCCCACCGCCGCGCCCATCATCCCGGCGAGCCC
>DASVRK010000251.1:0-2185 GCA_036388655.1 Allosphingosinicella sp.
AGCCTGCTCGGCCTCGCCTTTTTCGCTCCCGCCGAATCGCCCGCGCGCTTCCACGAGAGCTTCGACGTGGAGCTCTGCGTCGCGCCCTGCCGCGGCGCCCGCTGGGCGCTGGCGCAACAGGTGGAGGGAGAGCTCGAGACGGTATCGGTCGGCGGCCGCCGCGCGCTGCGCGCCGTGACCGGCCCCCGGCGCGAGCGGGTGCCCAAGGCGGCGCTGGTCGCGCGCCCGCCCAAGGTCGGTCCCGGCGGATCGATTCAGGTCGGCTTCGATATGATGATTCCGGAAGGGGCGCCGATCAATTCGATCCATCTTGTCGACATCGAGTGCGCGACCTGCGGCGTCGGCGGCAACCCGGGCATCCGGCTCTACCTCCGCAACGGCCGGCTCCGGATCGACCGCGCGAAGATCGGCGTCCGCCACGCCTGGACCGCCGACGAAGCGCCGCAGCTCCAGCCCGGCCGCTGGCACCGGATCGAGTGGAGCGTGCTGCTCGGCGCGGAAAGCGGCGCGGCGCTTGTCCGCCTCGACGGCAGGACGGTGCTGGAGGGGCAGGGGGCTACGATCATACCGCCTGCGGGCGGCGCCGCGCCCGGGGCCGACCGCGTCCAGATCGGCCTTACCGCCAGCTCGAACACCGTGCCGGCAACCGCTTATTTCGACAATGTGACCGTTGAGGCGGGGCGGTAGCTCAACACCGACGCGAGCGCCGGCTCAATGGGCTCCATTGCGGCGGATCACCGCGCTCACCGTCTTCAGGAGCAGGGCGGCGTCGGTCGCGGCCGACGCGGTGCGGATATAATGTTTGTCCAGTTCGCAGCGCCGATTGAAGTCGATCGAGGCGCGGCCCGAGACCTGCCACAGTCCGGTTATGCCGGGCTTCACGGCGAGCCGCGCCAAGTGGCAGGGCGCATAGGTCGAGGCGTCGAACGAGGTGGGGCGCGGGCCGACCAGCGACATCTGGCCTAGCGCAACGTTGATCAGGTTCGGAAGCTCGTCGAGGCTGGTCGAGCGCAGGTGACGACCGAGCGGCGTCACCCGCGGATCGTCCTTCGCCTTGAAATCCGGCGTGCCGTCGCCGTGGATGTTCATGTGCCAGATCCGCGCCCGCTCATGCTCGGCGCCGGGGATCATGGTCCGGAATTTCAGCAATCGGAAACGCCGCGCCATATGGCCGGTGCGCGGCTGTTGGAAGAAGACCGGACCGCCATCCGACAGCTTGATCATCGCGGCGATGGCGAGGAACACCGGCGCCAGCAGCACCAGCAGCAAAGCGGCGGCGACGCGGTCGAACATCGGCTTGGCCACGGCGAAGTAGAAATCCCTGTCCTCGCCCAGCCGGAGCGGCACGTCGCACTCCCGGCATTCCGCGGCGACCCGCGCCGCCATGTCGGGAGCCCGGATTTCCTCCGGCGTGACGATGACGTAGCCGGAAAGGTCGTTGAAGGTGGTTTCGGCTCCGATCGCCGACGGCGAATTCTGAAGTTCCGAAAGGTCCGAGACATGGGGAGAGCCCGTTGCCGCCGCGACGTTCAGATGCATGGTGATAAGCCCCAGCAATACAGGAAGGCAGGATTGCCCGCTCGCTTCGTTAACCTTTTCTTAAGCCTACAGTTTCAGCCTAGGTTAGGGAATATCGCCTTTTTCGCGCCCGCGGCACTGCCTCCCAATGTTTTCAATAAGTTGGGTCGATTTCAGGGGCTGCTTTGTCCCACCGTGGGACACGCGGTACCGTGATTCCCGCCGGTTTCAGGCGTAGCGGGCGCCGGCCCGGTCGCGGGCGGCGAAGACGATCCGGCGGATGAGATCCATCGGCGCCGCGACGAGGTACCAATAATGGTTGCCTTGGAAGAGGCGCACGGTGGCGCGGAGCCGCAGCGCCTCGGCGGGTCCCCAGCGGAAGCCCAAAGCGCGGTCGCCAACATGGATGCGCGACAGGATCGAGGGCGGCTCGGCGGCGGTGTTGCGGCCGTTCCCCGCGGTGGTGGCGCGATAGCCGAGCTTTTCGGCGACCTCGCGGCCGGCACCGGCCACGCGGTTCTCCGGCCAGCAGAAAAGGGTAGGGGGATGGCCGAGCCTTGCCGCATAGGCTTCGCGGCAGCGGACGAGATCGGCGGCGATCCGCGCCCGGAACTGCGCGTCCGTCTCGCGCGCGCCGTCCGCGAACTTCGGCGCCGCCAGCGCGCCT
>DASVRK010000252.1:0-12032 GCA_036388655.1 Allosphingosinicella sp.
CCGCCGTTGACGATGTCGTTGCCGGCATCGCCCATCAGCGCGTCGCCAGCGTTGCCGCCGTGGAGGGTGTCGTTATTGTCCCCACCCTGGAGGAAGTCGAAGCCGTCGAGGCCGCTGAGCGTGTCGTCGCCCTTGCCGCCATAGAGGAAGTCGCTGAGCAGGTAGCCGGTGATCGTGTCGGCGGCGGTGCCGCCCATGATCTGATATTGCTCGAAGCCGGTGATGCTCGCCGCGCCGAAAGTGTTGGCGAGGCGCGGGTCCTTGCCGCTGAAGTTGATCGCGGTGGTGCTGGAGGTGAAGAACAGGCTCAGCATGTCGACGCCGCTGCCGCCGTCATAGACGTCGCCCCAGGCCTTGCCGTTGAGGATTCCGTGCAGCTCGGCCGCGCTGGTCACCATGAAGATGTCGTCGCCGGCGCCGCCGTTGATCACGTCCTTGCCGGCGCCGCCGTTCAGGATGTCGTGGCCGGTGTCGCCGTTGATCGTGTCGTCGCCGGCTTCGCCGTAGAGCGTGTCGTTATTCTGGCCGCCGTTGAGCTTGTCGTTGCCGATGCCGCCGAATACGGAATCGTCGCCCCAGCCGCCATTGACGATGTCGTTGCCGCCCATGGCGAAGATCATGTCGCCCAAATAGCCGCTGTCGATGACGTTGTCGTTCTCGTCACCCATAATCGGATCCGCCACTTTACTATCCCCTTGAAACTCGTGAGTTGCGATCTTGCCGCCGCCGGGGAATTAGCCGGCGGCGATTCCGGCGCGAGAACCGGTCGACGAAGCCGGAGCGGGATTCGACCAACGCCGCGCCGGTGCGACGAACATGACCTTCCGTCCGACCAAAGCCGCAGGCGGAGCCGCCGGGGGTCTCATGAACGCCGCTCAGCGCGTTGGTTTGGAAGCAGGATTCCCGGGCTCCTCGTCAGCCGACGAACAGGAAGTCCGTGAGGGCGAGGCTGGCGACGTGGTCGAGCCTCCAGGCGGGTTCAGCCTCCCAGCTTGGCGATCACCGCTTGGGCGGCGGCCGGCGCTCTGACCTTCGCGCCGTTGATCATGAACATGAAGACGTCGCGCGGGACCTTGGGCGGCGGCTCGGGCGAGACATAGGCCGCTCCTGCCGGAGCATCGCCTGCCGCCCAGGCGCGGGCGGCTTCGGTCCAGCGATCGAGCGCGGGGGCGTCGTAGCCGAGCGGCTCCTCCTCGCGGGCCTGCTGCAGGCGGGCATAGACGAAGCCCGCTGTGAGGTCGGCGATCTGGGGATAGTCGGCGGAGTCGGCGAAGACGATGGCGGCGCCGGCGTCGCGCGCCAGGGCGACGAAGCGCGGGTCGCGGAAGCTTTCGTGGCGGACCTCGAGCGCGTGGCGGAGGGCGATGCCGTCCTGGCTGGCCGGCAGGAGCTTGAGGAAAGCGGCGAACTCGTCAGGGTCGAATTGCTTGGTGGGGGCGAATTGCCAGAGGATCGGGCCGAGCTTGTCGCCGAGCTGGGTGAAGCCCTGGTTGCAGAATATGCCGATCGATTGCTCGGCCTCGGTTAGTATCTTGCGGTTGGTGCAGAAGCGCGAGGCCTTGACTGCGTAGACGAAACCGGGCGGCGCGGCCTCGGCCCAGCGGGCGAAGCTTTCCGGCTTCTGGCGGCCGTAATAGGTGGCGTTGATCTCGATCGCGGTGACGTGGGCGACGGCAAAATCGAGCTCGCGCGATTTCGGCAGGCCGGGCGGGTAGAAGGCGCCGCGCCACGGCTCGTAAGTCCAGCCGCCGATGCCCACCCGGATCCGGCCTGGTTCAGTAGGCGGCGCCACCGTTCGGCCTCCTCCCCGTCATTCCGCCGCCTCGGCCGCGTGGCAGCAGGCGGCCGCCGGCTGCTCGTAGCGGTCGTGGAGGCGCACCCAATCCATAATGCTGCCTTCGTTGCGGCCCTTGGGCGTCAGATCGAGGAAATTGTGGGCGCCGATCAATATGTCGCCGGCGCGGGCGTAGCTGGAATAAGTGTGGAAGATCTCGCCGGCCTCGTTCCGGTAGAAGACGCTCTCGCCGTGAAGGTCTTCCATGAAGGCCGGCAAAGTGCCGAAATTGTAGAGCAGCTCCTGCCCCGCCACCTGCTCCGGCGTGAAGGAGGCGCCGAAATCATAGTTGAAGTCGCTGCCCGCCGACGAGACCCAGTCGAAGCGCCAGCCCATGCGCCGCTTGAACGGCAGGAAATCGGCGAGCGGCGCGCGCGAGACCGCGAGCAGGGTGACGTCGTGATGGGCGAGATGGAGGTTGGCGCCGTCGATATGGTCGGAGATGAAGGAGCAGCCGCCGCAGCCTTCCGCCGCGCCGGGCGGGTACATGAAATGATAGACGATGAGCTGGCTGCGCCCCTCGAACAGATCCGCGAGCGTGCGCGGGCCCTGCTCGGTCTCGAAGACATATTCCTTGTCGATCCTGACCCAGGGAAGCGCGCGGCGCTCCTCCATCAGGCGGTCGTGCGCGCGGCTGTGCGCCTTTTCGCGGTCGAGCAGCTTGCGACGCGCCTCCAGCCATGCCTCGCGCGATACGATGTCCGGTGCCTGCATGTTCGCCTCCCATGAGCTGGCGCGGAAGGATTGAGACAGCTCGCCCCGCGCGGCCGAGTCAAGCGCCATAGGTCCGGCTCAGGACATAGGCGGTGATGAGGATGACGATCACCGACAGCGGCGCCCCGACGCGCGGATAGTCGCGGAACAGATAGCCGCCGGGGCGCATCACCAGCAGATTGTTATGGTGGCCGATCGGCGTCAGGAAATCGCAGGAGGAGCCGATCAGGACCGCGAGCAAGGCCGCGTCGGGATCGATGCCGAGCGTGGCGGCGGCGCCGAGCCCGACCTGAGCCATGACCAAAGCGGTGGCGACGTTGTTGAGGAAGATGGAGAGCAGCATCGACAGCGCGCAGATCACCGCCAGCATCAGGAACAAGGGCGCGCCTGAGAGCGCCCAGCCGATCGCGCCGGCGATGGCGGTGGTGCCGCCGGCCTCGTCGAACGCGCGGCCGATCGGGATCAGGGCGGCGATGAGGACGATCACCGGCAGGTCGATCGAGCGATAAGCCTCCTCGGCCGGGAGCAGGCGGAGCATGCAGATGGCAAGCGCGGCGGCGATGAAGGCGGCGGTGGTCGAGATCCCGAAGACGGTCGAGAGGAACAAAGCCGCGCCGTAGATTAGCATGACCAGCATCGCCGCGCGGCCGGGGCGGACCGGCGGCGCCTGGCGGCTGATCTCGAGCAGCCGCCCCCGCCGGATCAAAGTCTGCACCTCGTCGGCGCGGCCGTGGAGGAAAAGCTGGTCGCCGGCGCCGATGATCATCGAGGCGAGCGGCCGCTTCTCGCGGGCCGCGCGCGGGCCGGCCGCGATCACCCGGACGGCGCCTTCGGTGCGCGCCTCGATCGCGCCGTAGCTCTCCCCTTCGAGCGAGGAGCCGTGGACGACCGAGACGCGGGCGGTGACCAGCCCCTCCCCTTCGCCGGGCGGATCGAGCGCGATCAGCCGCGCGCGGGCGGCGACCGCCCAGGGGTCCTGCCGGCTCATCACCAGCAGCCGGTCGTCATGGTGGAGGATGGCGTCGGCGTCGAGCCGCGCCCGCTGGCCATCGCGAAGCACCGCGAGCAGCACCGCGCCGGCGCCGCGCAGCGCCTGGCGCGCGGTGGCGACGGTGGTGCGGCCCTGGATGGCGCCGATCGGAAGGCCGAGTTCGAACACCAGCACCGGGATCTTGTCCGGCGCGTCCGGGGCGGTCGGGCGGCGCGGCGTCAGCCGCCAGCCGATCGCGATCAGATAGACGATCCCCGCCACCGCCACCGCGCCGGCCACGGGCGTCATGCTGAACATGCCGAACGGCGCGCCGAGCTCGTCCTCGCGGACCGAGGAGATGATGAGGTTGGCGGGCGTGCCGATGAGGGTGGTCATGCCGCCGAGGATGGTGGCGAAGGAGAGCGGCATCAGAACCGCGCCGGGCGGCAGCTTATGCTCGCGCGCGATCGCCAATGCGGCCGGCATGGTGATGACCAAAGCCGCGATATTGTTCATGAAGGCGGAGAGCAGCACCCCCATCGCCAGCACGCCCGCCAGGCGCACGGTGACGAACGGCACGCGCGGCACCATGAAGCGGGTGATGGTGGCCGCGGCCCCGGTGAACTCGATCGCCCGGCCGACCACCAGCACCGCGGCGACGGTGAGCACCGCGGTCGAGGAGAAGCCGTCCAGCGCCTCGTCCATGCTGAGCAGGCCGGTGAGCCAGGCGATGAGGAGGACGATGAGGGCGACCGCGTCGGGGCGGATGCGATCGCTGACGAACAGGCCCAATGCCAGCAGCAGGATCGCCGAGCTGAGGAGGGCATCGCTCACGGAAGCTTCTCTGTCACAGCGGGCGGCGGGCTGCCAAGCCCTGGGTGCTCCGCGGTGGGAGCCGGGTTCCAGGCCGGACTGCTTCTGGGCCCCGGCTTTCGCCGGGGAACGGCCGCGGGGAACGATTGTGTCCGAGCGGCGCTGGCGCCGGATACTGAAGCCGGGTTAAGGCCAAGGCCGGCAACGGGGACATGGAATGCGGCAAGCAGGCAAGCCGTTCTGGCGGACGCTTTATTTCCAGGTGCTGGTCGCCATCGCGCTCGGCATCCTCACCGGCTGGCTGTTCCCGGCGTTCGGATCGGCGCTGAAGCCGCTCGGCGACGGCTTCATCAAGCTCGTCAAGATGATCATCACGCCGGTCATCTTCCTCACCGTCGTCACCGGCATTGCCGGCATGGCCGACCTCAAGGCGTTCGGCCGGGTCGGCGCCAAGGCGATGGCCTATTTCCTGACCTTCTCGACGCTCGCGCTCGCGGTCGGTCTGGTCGTCGCCAACGTCGCCCGCCCGGGCGCGGGCATGAACATCGACCCGGCGACGCTCGACCAGGGCGCGGTGGCGAGCTACGTTACCAAGGCCAAGGAGCAGTCGATCACCGACTTCGTGCTCCACATCATCCCCGACACCGCGATCAGCGCCTTCACCTCGGGCGAGATATTGCAGGTGCTGTTCGTCGCCATCCTGTTCGGCGTCTCGCTCGCCCTGATCGGCGACAAGGGCGAGCGCCTGCTCGGCTCCTTGCGCACGCTGACCGCGATCGTGTTCCGGATGGTGCACATCCTGATGTACGCCGCGCCGATCGGCGCGTTCGGGGCGATGGCCTTCACGATCGGGGAATATGGCATCGGCACCCTCGCCAACCTGGCTGGGCTGATCGTCACTTTCTACGTCACCTCGCTGCTGTTCGTGGTGGTCGTGCTCGGGCTCGTCGCCCGGGTCGCGGGCTTCTCGCTGCTCGGCCTGGTGCGCTACATCAAGGACGAGCTGCTGCTGGTGCTCGGCACCTCCTCGTCCGAAAGCGCGATGCCGCTGCTGATGGAGAAGCTCGAGCGGGCCGGCTGCCCGAAGCCGATCGTCGGCCTGGTCGTGCCGACCGGCTATTCGTTCAACCTCGACGGCACCAACATCTACATGTCGCTGGCCGCCTTGTTCATCGCCCAGGCGACCAACACGCCGCTGACGCTGGGCGACCAGTTGCTGCTGATGGCGGTGGCGATATTGAGCTCCAAGGGCGCCGCGGGCGTGACCGGATCGGGCTTCATCGTGCTGGCGGCCACCCTGTCGGTGGTGCCGGCGGTGCCGGTGGCGGGCATGGCTTTGATCCTCGGCGTCGACCGGTTCATGAGCGAGTGCCGCGCGCTCACCAACTTCACCGGCAATGCGGTGGCGACGATCGTGGTCTCGCGCTGGGAGCGGGCGGTGGACCTCGACCGGCTGCGCGCCGCCTTCGCCGGCGGCGGCGGCGAGCTCACCGAAGCCGAGAGCGACGCGCTCCAGATCGAGGAGCGGAGCGACGTGCCGGCATGAGCGAATTCGACCTCGAGCGGTTCGTCGCGGCGCAGGCGCCGGTCTACGCGCAGGCGCTGGCCGAGCTCGAGGACGGCCGCAAGCTGAGCCACTGGATGTGGTTCGTCTTCCCGCAGCTGGCCGGGCTCGGGCGGAGCGAGAATGCGCGTTTCTACGGCATCGGCTCGGCCGCGGAGGCGCGCGCCTATCTCGCCCATCCCGTGCTCGGGGCCCGCCTTGGCGCATGCACCGCGGCCGTGCTGCGCCACCGCGGGACCAGCGCGAACATGATCTTCGGGTCGGTCGACGCGATGAAGTTCCGGTCGTCGATGACGCTGTTCGAGGCGGTGGCGGAGACGCCGGAGCCGTTCGCCAGCGCGCTCGAAACCTTCTACGAGGGCGACCGGGACGAGGCGACGCTCGAGCTGCTGGGGAGCGGCTGACGCGGCAAAGACGGGGAGGATTTCGGGCAGGCGATACCCGGAGCCGTAAGAGGTGATCCGTCATTCCAGCGGAAGCTGGAATCTCGCTTCTTCTTCTTCTCGGGCTCCCAAGGGAAAGTGAGATGCCAGCTTTCGCTGGCATGGCGGTTGATTGCATATCCAATCAGCTCCCACCGTTTACCTCCGCCTCGGCCGGCTTTGACTTGGGCCGCGACGTAGCTAACCTGTTGCCGCAGCGGGAGAAGAGAATGCGGCGGCAAAAGCGGGTTCTGATGGCGGTCGCCGTGCTGGCGGCGGGGCTTGGGTCGGCGCCGGCGCAGGCGGAGCTGCTGCCGCGGCCGGACGAGATCGCGCTGCCGGGCGAGAAGGCGCTGCTCACCGAGATCGTGTCGCTGCTGACCGAGCCGAGCACCGATGTGGCGGAGGGGATGGCGGCGCTCGACAAGGCGCTCGCGCGTCTCGGCCAGCCGACCCGGCTGCGCGGCTTCGTGCAGTTCATGCGCGCCCAGGCCCTGTTCCATCAGGAACGCGGCGCCCCGGCGCGCGAGGCGGTCGAGGAGAGCATCCGCCTGTTGCCGGAATATAGCGCGCCGCTGCTGCTCGGCACCGGCATCTACGTCTATAGCGACCAGCCCGGACGGGCGGCGGACTATCTGATGCGCGCGAGCCGGATCGATCCCGCCGTGGTCGCCAAGATGCCGGAATATGAAGTCGACAATTTGATCCACCGCCTGACCGCCCAGCACGACCAGCGCCGGGTCCGGCTGGTCAGCGAGCGGCTGCTCGAGATCGGCTGGCTGTCCCAGAGCCTCTCGAGCCGCTCAAAGCTCGCCCTGCGCGCCATCGAAGCGCGGATGGCGGAAGGCGACGCCGCGGGCGCGAGAAAATTGGTGCCGAAGCTGCTGGTGCCGTCGGATTCGATCGAGCTGCTGATACAGAGCCGGTATCGGGAGCTGTGGCCGGACATCGAGCGCTGGGCGGGCGCCGAGCTTCGCGACCAGTGGCGGGTCTATCTCAGCGAGACGCGCGCGCAATGGGACGCCAGCAAGGACATGGCGAGCGCGCTCAGCTATGCGCGGGCGCTGGACGCGGCCGGCCATTACGACACATTGATCCGGGAGCTGCTGCCGCTCTTCTCCAAGCCGCTCGACAAGATCGAAGATTACGACCTGCTCTATGTCGCCGGACTGGTCGCGGGGGCGCTGGCTCGGAAAAGCCGGTGGGATGAGATCGAAACCATGTACCAGCGCGCCGGCAAGGTATGGGTCATGGGCGAGCATGCCAATGCGCTGAACCTGGCGGCGAACCGGGCCCGCTACCTGTTCTTCCGCGGCAAGACGCAGGAGGGTCTCACGCTGATGGACGCGGTGATCGCGGACGCGAAGCGATGGGGCGGCGAAATCAATAGCAATGCCCTTGCCGCCATGCACCGTTACCGGGCCTGCATGCTCCATGCCCTGGGAAGGGCCGAGGAATCGGTGCTGTCCCGCGCCCGCGGCATCAGCGGCGAGGGGCCGGGCTCCACGGCCGAGCTCTACGTGTGCCTCGACAAGCCGGAAGGGGCGCGGGACATGCTGATCGCCGCGCTCGACGATCCGGGCAAGCGCGCGGAGGTGCTGAATTATATGCAGAAGAATGACGATGTGCCGATGATGAGCGACTATGGCCGGCAATCGAGGGCGCGGTGGGAGGCGCTGCGGGCGGACCCCAAGCTGCTCGCCGCGATCGCCCGCCACGGGCGGGTCCTGCCCTATACGTACCGCGCCGGCGCGCCGGCGGAGCTGCCGCCGGCCAAGCCGCTTTAGCCGAAGAGCGGCCCAGCCGCGGCGGCGGCCCGATCAATGGGGGTGCGCCCCCGCCCCGATCCTGTCAGCTTAAGCGTGACATGATTCGCTTTCCCTGTCTGGCCTTGATGGCCCTGCTCGCGGCGGGTTGCGGCGATGGCGGCACCGCGGAGGCACCGGCCAACGGCTCGGCTGCCGCCGGGTCCGCCGCGGCACCCCCCTCCCCCGCTCCGTCCCCGCCCGCCCTTGTCCCCGACAAGGCCCGGGTGCGGCTCGAGACGGAAGCGGGGCCGATCCTGGTCGAGGTCGACGGCAAGAGGGCGCCGGTCACCGCCGCCAATTTCCTGCGCTACGTCGACGAGGGGCGGCTCGACCGCACCAGCTTCTATCGCGCCGCGCAGACCAAGGGGGCGGCGAAGGGCGAGGCGCGCGGCTTCATCCAGGGCGGGATCCGGCGCAATTATCGCAAGATGCTGCCGCCGATCGCGCACGAGCCGACCAGCGAGACCGGGCTCAGCCACGTCGCCGGCGCGATCTCGATGGCGCGCAGCGAAACCGGGGCGGGCGCGATGGGCGAATTCTTCATCGCGGCGAGCGCGATGCCGTCGATGGACGCCAAGGACGGCGAGCCGGGCTATGCGGTGTTCGGAAAGGTGGTGGAGGGGATGGACACGGTCCGCCGCATCCTCGCCGCGCCGACCACACCGAATGCCGGGCGCGGCGCGATGCGCGGGCAGATGATCGCCAAGCCGGTGGCGATCGTGACGGCGCGGCGGGCCGAGTGAGGTCGGCCGCGGCGCCGAGGATCACATCAGCCGGGCGGTGCCGGAGACGCGGATGCTGGAGCCGGGCTCGGAGCCGAGCTCCGCGAGGAGCCGGCTGGGGACGTTCATGTCCTCGCCCTGGATAATCTCGATGGCGCCGCCGTGCGGCCAGGCGAGGTCGCGCAGGTAGCCGGCGAGCGCGGCCGCGGCGGCGCCGGTCGCGGGGTCTTCGTAGACGCCGCCCGACGCGAACGGGTTGCGGGCGTGGAAGCGGCGCTCGCTCTCGGCATGGACGAGGCTGATCGTGACCAGACCGGCCGCGTTCATCAGCGCGCGGCCGGCGTCCAGCTCGTAGCGCATCGCCGCCAACGCGGCGCGGGTCCGGAGGGCGAGGATCAGGTGATCGACGCCGGCATTGGCGATAGCGGGCGGAATGCGCGGGTCGAGGTCTTCGGGGGCGAATTCGAACAAGGCCAGCGCGGCGGCGACGAGCGCGTCCGGCGCGGGGCGGCTGGAGGTCGGCGGCGACTGGAGCGCGGCGGTGATGGCCGCGCCCTCCCCGGCCGCCTCGACGCTGATCTCGCCTTTGTTGATGAGCAAGGGAAAGCGGCCGCCGCCGCGGTCGAGCGCCAAAGCGGCGCCCAGCGCGATGGTGGCGTGGCCGCAAAAGTCGACCTCGGCTTCGGGGGCGAAATAGCGGACCCGCCACTTGCCGTCCTCGGGCGCGGCGAAAGCGGTCTCGGAATAGCCGATCTCGGCGGCGATGCGCTGCATGGTCTCGGCCGCGGGGAGCGCGTCGCAAAGCGCGACGCCGGCGGGGTTGCCGCCGCGCTCGCCGAACGAGAAAGCGGCGATCCTGGAGATTTTCATGGCCCCTCCCGTCGCCTCCTGTGTCAGGCCGCTCAGCGCATCGCGCAATTCGTGCCGGCCCAGAGCGCGGTCACCTTGGCGGCGGGGGTGGCGTCGCTGAGCAGGCCGGAAAAGCCGCCGGCGTTGAACTCGGTGCCGAGCGAGGTCTGCTCGACCGTCAGCGGCTTGGGCAGAGCGGCGTCGAGATCGGAGCGCGGCGAACCGATGGTGAGGCCGCCGGGCGTGCCGATGAACGGCTTGTCCGACGCCGCCTGCAGCGACCAGCCGACGAACTCGCCATTCTGGAAATTGAGCACGACATTTTCCCACTTGGCGAACTCCATCGGGCCCGCCCCGCATTCGCCCGATTCCTCCTTCTGATAGGTTTCGCCGACGAGCGGCGTGACCTTCTCGATCGTGTCGAGGCTGTTGGCGCCGAACTTGACCATGCTTTCCTCGGTGCCGCCCGGCATGATTCCGTCGGCGGCGAGCAGCAGGCTGGGGCTGCCGCCCTCTTCGCCATGATCGTCGCCGGCGGCGGCGGCCGGCGTGGCGGCGGCCGCGTTCGCCTGGGCGTCGCCGGCGGCGGTGCCGCCGCAACCGGAGAGCGCAAGCGACAGCGCGCCCGCGAGAAAGATTGGCTTGATCATATTTGTCCCCCTGCCCAGCAGCGGAAGCTGCGGTGGGATCGTCAGGGGGTCAAGCGATTTGTCGCCGGCCCCCGCGGCCGTGCGGCCGCGGGGACTGAGGTCCGGTCAGGCAGTTTGCAGCTCGGCCTTGCGGTTGATCCGCGCCTCGGCGAGGCCGGTCAGCTTCTTGTCGGTCGCATATTCCTCGTCCAGCGTCTGCTGGAGCAGGCTGGCGATCTCCTGGCGTCCCATTTCCTTGGCCCAGGCGATCAGCGTGCCATATTGGGCGATCTCATAATGCTCGACCAGCTGGGCGGCGTGGGTGAGGCCGGCGTCGAGCACTTCCTTGTCGTCGATCTCGCCGGCGAGGCTGTTGCCCGCCTTGAGGATGCCGTCGATCGCCGGGCAGGTCGCTTCCTCGGGCTCGCGGCCGAACAGGCGGAAGGCCTCTTCGGCGCGCTTATACTGGTTCTGGGTCTCGCCCAGATGCTGCTCGAAGCCGGCGCGAAGCTCCGGCGAGGTCGCCTTGCCGATCATCACCTCGAGCTGCTCGGCGATCTTGCGCTCGGCATAATAGATTTGCTGGAGGACGCTGACGAACAGGTCGTCGAAGCTTTTGATGTCGCTGGTGAAGATGCCCATGGACGTTTCCTTCGAGATTGGGGGTGGGGCCGCCCGCGCGTGTCGGGACCGGTCCAAAGGTCAACGTGCGGGAGGGGACGGCGTTGCCAACGATGCGCAGCCGAAAGGACATTGCCCCATTCAGCCGGCGCATGGAGCGCGGGCCGCGCTCACTCCTTCGACACCGTGACCTTGAGGAAGGTGGCGGCGATCTCGGTGCCGCCGTCGCGCGCGCGGTTCTGCGTCTCGAACAAGTCGGTGAGCTCGGCGTGCAGCTGCTGCTCCCGGCCGTCCCTCGCCGCCGCCTCATAGGCGTTCATGGTCGGGCCGTAATAGGTGCGGAAGATGTTGAGCTGCTCCGAGGGCGGGCGGGGCGTGCGGAAGACCCAGGTGGCGCGCTCGCAGGCGATGTTTTCAGGCGCCACGCCGGCGGCGCCGAAGCGGTCGCGGACCTGGTCCTCGACGCCCCAGGTCACCGGGCTGACGAAGCCTTCGGGCGGCGGCGGGGTGTAAGCGGCGCTGATCTTGAGGATTTGCGCGACGAGGGTCGGATCGCCGGGGATCCAATTGCCCATCACGATGCGGCCGCCGGACCGCGTCACCCGCACCATCTCGCGGGCGACGTCGTAGGGCCGGGGCGCGAACATGGCGCCGAACATGCTGAGGACGAGATCGAAGCTTGCGTCGGCGATGCCGGCGAGGTCGGACGCGTCGCCCTCCTGGAAGCGGAGGTTGCCGAGGCCGGCCGCGGCGGCGCGGGCGTTGCCGGCGGCGACGAGGTTGGCGGCGATGTCGACGCCGAGCACGTCGGCGCCGCGGCGCGCGGCCGGGAGCGCGGTGGTGCCGTCGCCGCAGCCGAGATCGAGCATGGCCATGCCGGGGCGGACGCCGATCGCGTCAACCAGCGCTTCGCCGCTTTCCCGCATGGACTCCGCGATCCGGGTGAAATCGCCCTTTTCCCAAAGCGCCTTGTTGAGGTTCATCGGCCTGGCTCCTCTTCGGGGCGGGCGCCTAGACGAGGGCGCGCGGCGGCGACAGCGGCGCGCGCCCAACCTGCCCCGTGGGACGACGAAGCTGCAGGCTGCC
>DASVRK010000253.1:0-6146 GCA_036388655.1 Allosphingosinicella sp.
TCTTCCAGCGCGGCGAGTGGGCCGGCGCCAACCAGCCGGTAGTGGCCTTGATCCCCGACGACCGCGTCTTCATCCGCTTCTTCGTGCCCGAGGGGTCGGTCGCCGCCTACCGCACCGGCCGCCGCATCGCCTTCCGCTGCGACGGCTGTGGAGCGCCCCGCGCCGCCACTATCGCCTATGTCAGCCCCCGCCCCGAATTCACCCCGCCGATCATCTACAGCCGCGAGGCGCGCGACCGGCTGGTGTTCATGGTCGAGGCCCGCCCCGAGCCCGGCGCCGCGCTGACGCCCGGCCTGCCGGTCGACGTCGAGCCGGCGTCATGACCGTCGCAATCGAGGTCGAGGGGCTCAACAAGGCGTTCGCCGGCCGCCGCGTCGTCAAGGATTTCTCGATCCGGGTCGAAGAAGGCCGCATCACCGGCTTCCTCGGCCCCAACGGCTCCGGCAAGACCACCACCTTGCGCATGCTGTGCGGCCTGCTCACGCCCGATTCCGGCCGCGGCACCGCGCTCGGGCTCGACATCGTCGCCGACGCCGCCGCGATCAAGCGCCAGACCGGCTACATGACCCAGCGTTTCTCGCTCTACGAAGACCTCACCGTCGAGGAGAATCTGCTCTTCTCCGCCCGCATCCACGGCCTCGACCGCCGCCGCGAGCGGGTCGATGCCTCCCTCGCCGACCTCGGCCTCGCCGAGCGCCGCCGCCAGCTCGCCGGCACTCTCTCGGGCGGCTGGAAGCAGCGGCTGGCGCTCGCCTCCGCCACCCTCCACGAGCCGCGCCTGCTGCTGCTCGACGAGCCCACCGCCGGCGTCGACCCGCAGGCGCGCCGCACCTTCTGGGACGAGATCCACGCCCTCGCCGCCGGCGGCCTCACCGTGCTCGTCTCGACGCATTATATGGACGAGGCCGAGCGCTGCCACGACATCGCCTATATCGCTTATGGCGAGCTGATGGCGCGCGGCACCGCCGACGAGGTGATCGCCGGCGCGCGCCTGTTCACCTGGCGCGGCGAGGGCCCCGGCGTCGACCGGCTCTCGGCCGAACTGCTCCGCCAGCCGGCGGTCGAGATGGCCGCTCCGTTCGGGCTCGCGCTCCACGTCAGCGGCAGCGACGCGGCCGGTCTCGAAGCCGCGCTCGCCCCGTGGCAGCGGCCGCCCTTCCGCTGGCAGCGGGTCGAGCCGACGCTGGAGGACGTGTTCATCCACCTGATGAGCGGCGCCAAGGACAATTTCCAGTGACGTCGGCGCGCGCCTCCAACGCTTTCTCGTTCACCCGGGTGTTCGCGGTGCTCGCCAAGGAGTTCATCCAGCTCACCCGCGACCGCATCACCTATGCGATGCTGCTCGGCGTTCCCGTCATGCAGCTCCTGCTGTTCGGCTATGCGATCAACACCGATCCGCGCCAGCTCCCCACCGCCGTCTTGGTGCAGGAGAATTCGCGGCTCGCCCGCTCGGCGCTCGCGGCGATCGCCAATACCGGCTATTTCGAGATCGTCGCCCAGGCCCGCACGCCCGCCGAGCTCGACGCCCTCGTCCGCAAGGGCGACGTCCAGTTCGCCATCACCATCCCGGGCGACTTCACCCGCCGCGTCATCCGCCGCGACCGCGCGCAATTGCTGGTCGAGGCCGACGCCTCCGATCCGGCCGCCACCGGCGGCGCCGTCGCCGCTCTGGCCGCCCTCCCCGCCGAAGCGCTCCGCCACGATCTCGAAGGCGCCGCCCGGCCTGCCGCCGCCGCGCAGCCGTTCGAGATCATCGTCCACCGCCGCTACAATCCGGAGAATATCACCGCCTACAATATCGTGCCCGGGCTGCTCGGTGTGATCCTGTCGATGACCTTGGTGATGATGACCGCCCTCGGCGTCACCCGCGAGCAGGAGCGCGGCACCATGGAAAGCCTGCTCGCCACCCCGGTCCAGCCGCTCGAAGTGATGGCCGGCAAGCTCGCCCCCTATGTCGTCGTCGGGGTGATCCAGACCGTGATCGTGCTCGTCCTCGCCCGCTTGCTGTTCGACGTGCCGATGGCGGGCGGCTGGGGCGGCCTCACGCTGGGCGTGTTCCTGTTCATCATCGGCTCGCTTTCGCTGGGCTTCCTCATCTCCACCCTCGCGCGCACCCAGCTCCAGGCGATGCAGCTCTCCTTCTTCTACATGCTGCCCTCGATCCTGCTGTCGGGCTTCATGTTCCCGTTCCGCGGCATGCCCGACTGGACGCAGGCGCTCGGCACCGTCATCCCGGTTACCCATTTCCTGCGCATCGTCCGCGGCGCGCTCCTCAAGGGGCAAAGCTTCGCCGACATGGGCCCGAGCCTGCTCGCCTTGGCGATCTTCGTCTGCGCCGTCGCCGCCCTCGCCCTCGCCCGCTACCGCACGACCTTGGATTAAGGCCGCGCCTCCAGGATCAGGTTGAACGGCGTCGAGGCGGCCACCCGCACCCGCGTGAAGCCGGCCTCGGCCAGCACTTCGCCGAGCCGCTTCGGCCCCGCCTGCGCGCCGAGCCCGAGCCCGACTTCCTGCGCCAAGCTCCCCGGCGTGCAGATCATGGTGGAGGCGGCATAATACATCCGCCCGACCGGGTTGAGGTTGTCGGCCAGCGTATCGCCCGCCGCCGGCTCGACGATCATGAACAGGCCGTCCGGCTTCAGCATCTCGCGCACGCGCCGCGCCGCGCCGACCGGATCGCCCATGTCGTGGAGCGCGTCGAATACGGTGACGAGGTCGTAGCCCTCGCCCGGACTGTCCTTGGCCGTCGCCACCTCGAAGCGCAAATTGGCCGGGTCGCCGGCCTCCCGCGCCGCTTGCCTTGCGCGCTCGATCGAGGCTTCGTGATAATCGAGCCCGACGAAGTCGCTGTCCGGAAAGGCCTGCGCCAGGATGATCGTCGAGGCGCCGTGGCCGCAGCCGATATCCGCCACCTTCGCCGCCACCTTCAGCCGCTCGACGGCCCCGTCCAGCGCCGGCAGCCAGTCCTGGACCAGGTGCGCGCGGTAGCCGGTGCGGAAGAATTGCTCGACGCCGCAGAACAGGCAATCCGAATGTTCGTGCCAGCCGACCCCGGCGCCGCTGCGGAACGCTTCGGCGATCTTCGGCTCGTCCAGATAGAGCGACCGGGTGAGCTGGAACGCGCTCGCGACGTAGACCGGCGAATTCTCGTCGGCGAGCGCCATCGCCTGCTCGGGCGACATCGCGAACAGCCCGCTTGGCCCATCATAGTCGACATAACCCGCCGCCGCCTGCGCGCTCAGCCATTCGCGCACATAGCGCTCATGGGTGCCGGTGCGTTCGGCAAGCTCGCTTGGGCTCGCCGGCCCGATCGCCGCCAGCGCCTTGTACAGCCCGAGCCGCTCGCCGAGCATCACCAGCGCCCCGCCATTGGCGGCGCCCATGTCGCCGACCATCTTGCCCATGAAGGCTTCGAGCTTGGCGGGGTCCGGCGCGGCCGCCGCGGCCGCCGCCTCCGTGCGAGCTTCCTGCTCGAGAATGTCGATATCGGTGCTCATGTTCGTGGCCTTCCCTGGTTGAGACGCAGTCCCGCTAGCGGCGGGCCGTGGGCGCCACCGTATGTGCCAGCGTTGGAATTGCGTCCCCAAGGCCCCAGGGCCCCGCCCCCCGCACGGCGCGACTCTCCCGCTGCCGAAGCAGTCGAATCCTATATCAGGAAAAGCCGGCCGTGGGCAGCCGCCGCCCGGTCAGGCGGCGCTTTCGCCTTTCTTCTCGGCATAGACGCGGACCGGCTCCTTGCGGCCTTCGACCACGTCCTTGTCGATCATCACCTCGTCGACCCCGTCCATCGAAGGCAGGTCGAACATGGTGTCGAGCAATATGTTCTCGAGGATCGAGCGCAGCCCGCGCGCGCCGGTCTTGCGCTCGATCGCCCGCTTGGCGATCGCCACCAGGGCCTCATCGGTGAAGGAGAGCTTCACATCCTCCATGTCGAACAATTTGGCATATTGCTTGATGAGCGCGTTCTTCGGCTCCTTGAGGATCTTGACCAAAGCCTCGGTGTCGAGGTCCTCCAGCGTCGCGATCACCGGCAGGCGGCCGACGAATTCGGGGATCAGGCCGAACTTCAACAGATCCTCGGGCTCACCCTGGCGCAGCACCTCGCCGGTGCGGCGCTCCTCGGGAGCCGCCACATAGGCGCCGAAGCCGATCGACTTGCCCTGCAGGCGGTCGGCGATGATCTTCTCGAGGCCCGCGAACGCGCCGCCGCAGATGAACAATATGTTGGTCGTGTCGACCTGCAGGAATTCCTGCTGCGGATGCTTGCGCCCGCCCTGCGGGGGGACGGAGGCGGTGGTGCCTTCCATCAGCTTCAGCAGGGCCTGCTGCACGCCTTCGCCCGAAACGTCGCGGGTGATCGACGGATTGTCCGACTTGCGGCTGATCTTGTCGATCTCGTCGATATAGACGATCCCGCGCTGCGCCCGCTCGACATTATAGTCGGACGCCTGGAGCAGCTTCAGGATGATGTTCTCGACATCCTCGCCGACATAGCCGGCCTCGGTCAAAGTCGTCGCGTCGGCCATCGTGAACGGCACGTCGAGGATTCGCGCCAGCGTCTGGGCGAGCAAGGTCTTGCCGCAGCCGGTCGGCCCGACCAGCAGGATGTTCGACTTGGCGAGCTCGACGTCCGCGCCCTTCTGGCCGTGGTTCAAGCGCTTGTAATGATTGTGCACCGCCACCGACAGCACCCGCTTGGCGTGCATCTGGCCGATCACATAATCGTCCAGCACCTTGCAGATCTCGCCCGGGGTCGGGACCCCGTCGCGGGTCTTCACCAGCGCGGACTTGGTCTCCTCGCGGATGATGTCGTTGCACAGCTCGACGCACTCATCGCAGATGAACACGGTCGGGCCGGCGATCAGCTTCCTCACCTCATGCTGCGATTTGCCGCAGAAGGAGCAGTAAAGGGTGCTCTTCGAATCGCCGCCGCTCAATTTCGTCATGCTTCGTCCTTCGGGCGCGAGGCCCGCCTGTCAGTGCCGCCATCCTGACCGCTTCTTACCACGATCACAATGGTATAATCGTTAAGTCCGCTCACGCGGACCGTCCGGCCTAAACGCTAGGCCGCGTTTTTCGCCGCATCCTCTTCCGACGCCGCGGGCCGTTTGTCGAAAACTTCGTCGACGATGCCGAACGCCCTGGCCTCCTCGGCGCTGAAGAATTTGTCGCGCTCGACCGCGGTCTCGATCGCCTCGATCGGCTGGCCGGTATGCTTGGCCATCAACTCGTTCATCCGGTGCCGGATGCGCAATATCTCCCGGGCCTGGATCTCGATGTCCGAGGCCATGCCCTGGGCGCCGCCCGACGGCTGGTGGATCATGATTCGCGCGTTGGTCAGCGCCACCCGCATGCCGGGCTCGCCGGCGCCGAGCAGGAACGCGCCCATCGAGGCGGCCTGGCCGATGCAGACCGTGCCGACCCGCGGCCGGATGTAGTTCATCGTGTCGTGGATCGCCATGCCGGCCGTCACCACCCCGCCCGGCGAGTTGATGTACATGAAGATATCCTTCTTGGGATTCTCCGATTCGAGGTACAGCAGCTGGGCCGTGATCAGCGTCGCCATATGGTCCTCGACCGGCCCGGTCACGAACACGATCCGCTCCCGCAGCAGCCGCGAATAGATGTCGAAGCTGCGCTCGCCGCGATTCGACTGCTCGATGACGATCGGCACGAGTCCGGCGAGAATGTCCTGATGATCCATGATGTGCTGGGAATCCTAGAAGTGGGAGCTGCCCAGGCAACATCGGACGTTCCGGGCGGCGGTTCAACCCCCGACCGGCCCGGCGGGCGCGATCACCCACGGGAGGACCTTCACGACCGCCGGCGCGCAAGCGGCCGCTTCGCTCCCGACCGGCACGCATCCGACGTGCCGTTTCGATTCGTCGCATCTCCGTTTTCTCGGCGAACAAACAGCAACATGCGCTTGTAACTTAGATTAGTGCAGTCTTGTAACTTAGATTAGACAAGCAAAGTACGTTACCGTACTCAACCTGATCCCCGCCAGCTTTCCCGGAACAGTTAACCAAGACTAAGAGTCTGGAAAATTGCGGTTCATTGCCTTCGCTCCGCCATCGTTACTCGGCATCCATTCAGGGAGCTCCTCCATGAAAATCATCACGCTCGTCACGACTTCAGCCCTCGCC
>DASVRK010000254.1:0-24449 GCA_036388655.1 Allosphingosinicella sp.
CTGGACGACCGCGTTGAACCGGAAGCGGCGCGGATGGGTGGCCACGTTCCAGGCCGAGACCAGCAACTCGCCGAAAAAGCCGAGCAGCCCGAGCATGGTGCCGGCGGCGAGGGCGGTGGCTTCGCCGACCTCGTCCATGACCCGGTAGAGCGGTGGTCTCCGATCCGGGCGCATCTTGACCGGCTGGTCGGCCTGGCCGACCTGCTCCAGCAACACCGCCTCGTCATGGCCGACGCCGACCAGGCGGGCGTCGCGGTCGCGCGCCAGCCGGTGGACCAGCCACGCGCCGACCGTGTCCATCCGCTCCACGTTCGACAGATCGAGGATCAGCCGCTCGCCGTGAATCTGGTCGAGCCGCTCGGGCAAGCCGTCAATGCCGGCAATGGTCATCCCGCCGGTGAAGCGGACAACCGAAGTATCGCCTTCAAGCGTCTGGGTGAAATCGGCCGGCCGGTACATCGCGGCGCGACACTGCTTCAATTCACGGGCGGCGGCAAGACGTGAGGGCGGTGGACAAGCCCGGCCGGCTGTGCTTGCCGGGCAGCGATGAAGGCCGCGCTCGCCATCTACGACATGGACCGCACGATCACCCGGCGCGCCACCTACACGCCGTTCCTGATCCATGCGGCGCTGCGGCTGGCACCGTGGCGGCTAGCGCTGGTGCCGGTGGCGGTGCTCGCGGCCTTGGCCTATCTCGCGCGGCTGATCGACCGGGCGCGGCTCAAGGAAGTCAATTACCGGCTGCTGATCGGCGGGAGCGTGGAACCCTCCCGCCTCGATCCGGTCATCCAGAGCTTCGCCGAGCGGCAGGTGGCGGCGAACATCATGCCCGGCGCCCGGGCGAGCATCGCCGCCGACCGCGCCGCTGGCCGGCGGCTGGTGATGGCGACGGCCAGCTACCGCATCTACGCGGCCGCCATCGCCGAGCGGCTCGGCTTCAAGGACGTGATCGCGACCGAGACCGGGCTCGACGCCGAGGGACGTATCGTCGCCCGGATCGAGGGCAGCAATTGTTATGGCGACGCCAAGCTGGCGATGATCGAGCAATGGCTGCTGCGCGAAGGGCTGGACCGGGAAACGGTCCACATCCGCTTCTATTCGGACCATATCTCCGATTCCGTCGTCCACCATTGGTCGGACGAGCCGGTGGCGACCAACGCCCACCAGCGGCTGGTCAAGCTCGCCCGGGCCGAAGGCTGGGAAGTGCTCGACTGGAGCCGGTGATCCGGCCCCGTCAGGTCAGATCGCCGCCAGCGCCTGGTCGAAGTCGGCGATGAGGTCGCCCGCATCCTCGACCCCGATTGATATGCGGACCAGATTGTCGGAAATGCCCAGCGCCGCCTTGCGCTCGTCGGGCACCGACAAATGGGTCATCGCCGCGGGCGCGCTGGCAAGCGTCTCGGTGCCGCCGAGCGAGACAGCGAGCTTGGCGATCTTGAGCGAATCGAGAAAGGCGAAGGCTTCGCGTTCGCCGCCGCGAAGATAGAGCGAGAAGGTGGAGCCGGCGCCGGTGCAGTGGCGGCGGTAGATGTCGGCCTGGCGGTCGTCGGCGAGGAAGCCGAGATAGCCGACGCTTTCGACCTTGGGATGATCGCGGAAGAAGGCGCAGACCTTGGCGGCATTCTCGCCGGCCCGGGTCATGCGAAGCTCGAGCGTCTCGAGGCTCCTGAGCAGCATCCAGGCGCTGTTGGGGTCGGTGATGGTGCCGATCGTGTTGCGCATCATGCGGATCGGGGTGATCAGCGACTTCGCCCCGACCACGCCGCCGGCGACGAGGTCGCTGTGGCCGCCGGCATATTTGGTGAGCGAATAGACCGAGAGGTCGGCGCCATGTTCGAGCGGCTTCGACCAGAGCGGCCCGAGGAAGGTGTTGTCGATCGCGATCGGCGGGCGCTGATCGGCTTCGAACAAACCGTCGCGCGCGGCCGCCACCGCCTGCACGTCGACGAGGACGTTGGTCGGGTTGGCGGGGCTTTCGAGATAGATGAGCGAGACCCGGCCCAGGCTGCGGGCGCGCTCCATCACCGCCTCGATCTCGGCCTGCTCCGCGCCGGCCGGGAAATCGAGCCAGCTCACCCCGAAGCGGCCGAGGATGCGGCCGATCAGCGTCTCGGTCGCCGCATAAAGCGGGCCCGAATGGACGATGACGTCGCCGGGCTGGACGAAGGTCAGCAGCAAGGTGGCAATGGCGGACATGCCACTCGAGAAAGTGAGCGCGTCCTCGGCATCCTCCCAGACGCTGAGGCGATCCTCGAGAATCTCCTGGTTGGGGCCGTTGAAGCGCGAATAGACCAGGCCCTCGGACCCGCCGGGGCGCTTGCCGGTGACGCCTTCGAAGTGGCGCTTGCCGGCGGCGGCATTCTCGAACACGAAGGTGGAGGTGAGGAAGATCGGCGCCTTCAGCGACCCTTCCGACAAAGCCGGGTCATAGCCATGGCCCATCATCAGCGTCGAGGGATTGAGCTTGCGCCCGCCGATCTCGAGCACGTCCGGCTTGGCGCGGCGGCGCGGGGCGGCGCCGGTGAGGTCGGATTCGTCTTCCATCATGAGGCTCCCAGGGCAGGTTGCCCGCTGCCTAGACCGGAGCGGCGGCGGCGGCAACTGGCACAGACCGCGGAGCACGCTTGCACCTTTCCACCGGCTTCGCCACTGGAGGCGAAGCCACGGAGATCGTTATGCAAAGACGCACCTTCATTGCCGCGCTGCCGCTGACGGCGGCGGGGCTTTCGCTGCCCGCCCGCTCGGCCGGGCAAAGCGGACCGGGCGAACCGGTCAGCCCCGCTTTGCCCGCCACCCGGCTCTATCCGGATGTCGAGGCCGGCGACCGGCCGGTGGGGGCGAGCTTCGCCACCCGGTCCGAGGTGTTCGGGCGCAACGGCGCCGCCGCTTCCTCGCACCCGCTCGGCACGCTCGCCGGGATCGAGACGCTGAAAAAGGGCGGGTCCGCGGTCGATGCCGCGATCGCGATCAACGCCAGCCTCGGCTTCCTCGAGCCGACCGCCAACGGCATCGGCGGCGACCTATACGCCCTGCTGTGGGACCCGAAGGCGGCGAAGGTGGTGGGGATCGCCGGCTCGGGCAGATCGCCGCGCGGGCTCAGCCTGGAGACGGTGCGCTCGCGGGCGAAGAATGGCGTGCTGCCGCCTTATGGCGCGGTGACGGTGTCGGTGCCGGGAACGGTCGACGCCTGGTGGCGGCTGCATCAGCGCTACGGCAAGCTCAAGTGGGCCGAATTGTTCGAGCCCACCATCGCCTATGCCGAGGGCGGTGTGCCGCTGTCGCCGGTGGTCGCCTATTACATGAACCGGGCGATGGCCAATTACGCCAAGCAGGGCGCAGGGATCGAGGAGATCGTCAACGCGCAGGCGACCTATGCGTCGGGCGAGCGCGCCAGAGCCGGCGAGATCTTCCGCAACCCGGATCTCGCCCGCACCTACCGCGCGATCGCGGCGGGCGGCCGCGACGCTTTTTACGAGGGCGACATCGCCCGCACGATCGAGGCCTATTTCAAGCGGATCGGCGGCTGGATGACGCGCGCGGACCTGGCCGCGCACGAGAGCGAATGGACCGAGCCGCTGGCGACCGACTATCGCGGCGTCCGCGTCCACGCGATCGGCGCGAACACGCAAGGCCTGGCGACGCTGCAGATGCTGAACATCCTCGAGCGGTTCGACATGAAGCAGGCGGGTTTCCAGTCGCCGCTGTCGATCCACCTCCAGGCCGAGGCCAAGCGGCTCGCCTACGAAGACCGCGCGCGTTTTTATGCCGACCCGAATTTCTCGCGGATTCCGACGGACTGGCTGGTCTCCAAGGACTATGCCGCCGAGCGGGCGAAGCTGATCCGGCCCGACCGGATCAACCCGAATGTCCGGCCGGGCCAGGCGCCGTCGCGCGGCGACACGACCTATTTCACCGTCGCCGACAAGGACGGGATGATGGTGTCCCTCATTCAGTCCAACTTCCGCGGCATGGGATCGGGACTGGTGGCGGACGGGCTCGGCTTCATGTTCCAGGACCGCGGCCAGCTTTTCACGCTGCAGGAGGGGCACCCGAATTTCTATGCGCCCGGCAAGCGGCCGTTCCAGACGATCATTCCCGGCTTCGCCACCCGCGGCGGCAAGCCGTGGCTTTCGTTCGGAGTGATGGGCGGCGACATGCAGCCGCAGGGCCAGGCCCAGGTGATCCTCAACCGCACCGACTACGGCCTCGACGCGCAGGAGGCGGGCGATGCGCCGCGCTGGCACCATGAGGGCTCTTCCGAAGCGATGGGCGAGGACGACAAGAGCATCGGCAGCACCGGATTGCTGCGGCTGGAGACCGGCGTCCCCGAGGCGACCCAGCGGGCGCTGGCGGCAATGGGCTGGCGGCTTGGCCCGTCGGACGGCGGCTTCGGCCGCTATTCCTGCGTGGAGCGGCGGGAAAGCGGCGGCGAACGCGTCTACGGCGCTGCGGCCGACGTGCGCGCGGACGGGCTGGGGCTGGCTTACTAGGGCAGCGCGATCAGCGAGGTTTGGCGGCCATAGTCCGGCTCGCCGCGATGGGTGGCGCGGCGGTAGCTGTAGAAGCGGTCCGGCTGGGAATACGTGTCCTCGCCGAGCGCCTCGACACGGCCGATCCCGGCCTCGCCGACACGAGCGAGGACGAAGGCTTCGAGGTCGAACTGGTGGCGGCCCGGCTTGCCCGCCGAGAAAAAGCGTTCGTTCCGCGCATCCTCGGCCGTGAAGCGTTGGAAGAAGGCCTCGTCCACCTCGTAGGATTTGCGCGCGATGGTCGGGCCGACGGCGGCGACGATCCGCGCCCGGTCGGCTCCGAGCCGCTCCATCGCCTCGACGGTCGCGGCGACGACGCCGCCGATCGCGCCCTTCCAACCGGCATGGGCGGCGCCGATCACGCCCGCATCGCGGTCGGCGAACAGGATTGGCGTGCAGTCGGCGGTGAGGATGCCGAGCGCCAGCCCCGGCCGGTCCGTCACCATGGCGTCGGCATGCGGGCGGGCATCGTCGGCGAAAGGGCTAGTGACGGCGATGGCATCTGCCGAATGCACCTGGTGCAGCGTCACCAGCTCGGCGCCCGGCGCGACGGCCGCGATGGCCAGCGCGCGGTTGGCGCGGATCGCATCGCGGTCGTCGCCCGAGCCGAGGCCGACGTTGAGACCGGCGCAAAGGCCGGTCGACACGCCGCCGCGCCGGCCGAGGAAGCCGTGCGGGAGATCGCCGAGCAGGGCCGCGCGGATCGCTTCGACGGCCATCTCAATCCTCCAGCGACAGGCGCATGATATGGTCCTCGTCAGCGTGGGTGCCGACGATGAACGCATAGGTCTGCACGAAGGTGAAGCCGTAGCGCTCGTAAAAGCGGCGCGCGCGCTGATTGTCGACGAACACCGACAGATAAAGGTCCTGGGCGCGGCGCGCCCGCGCCTGTTCGATCGCCCAGCCCATCAAGGCGTGCGAGGCGCCGCTGCCCTGCCAGGGTTTCAGCAGGTAGAATTGGCGCAGCTCGATCGACGGCCGGACCGCCTCGAACGGAAGCGAAGGCGGGCCGAGCTTGGCGTAAGCCGCCAACTCGCCATCGGCCTCGCCCACGCGGACGGCGAAGGCGGGGTCGGACAGCTCCGCGCGCCAGCCGGCTTCATTGTGGGAGCGCAGGAAGGCGGCGAGATCCTCCGGCTTGTAGAGGTGGCCGAAAGTGTCGGTGAAGGTGCGGCGTCCGAGCTCGGCAAGCCGGGCCGCATCGGCCGGCCCGGCGTCGCGGAAGGTCAGCCCGGTCATGCGAAGCCGGCGGGTTCCGGCCAGGTCGCGGCGGTGAAGGCGATCACCTTGAAGAGCTCTCCCATCTGATCGGGTGCGGTCAGCCGCGCGCGGGCGGCGGCGATTTCCCCTGCGCGGGACGGGGCGGCCTTGGCAAGGGCCGCGGCGCGAAGGCCGATGCCCAAGGCATCGAGCCAGGCGCCTTGCGGGACCGGGCCCGAAATCCGGGGCCCCTCCCCGCGCGCTGCCTCAGCCAGCGCCTGGAAGTCGACATGGGCGGTGAGGTCGCGCTCGCCGGGCGCCTGCCAGGGATCGGCAAAGGCGTGGCCGGCGACCGCCTGCAGCGTCTCCCCTGCGCTGGTGGCGACGTGGCCATAGTCGATGACGAGCGCGGCGCCGCCCTGCCGGGCGAGCCGGCCGGCGAGGTCGCGGGCGATGGCGGCCGAGGCGGGAGAGGTCTCGACGATGGTGCCGGGAGGGGTGCGCCGCAGGTCGGGCGGAATGCGCTCCGCAGGGACGGGCGGACCGGCGGCAGGGAAGAAGCGCTCACCGTCATGGCCGACCAGCCGCTCGCGCCAGCCGCTTTCGGTGGCGATCAGCTGGCGGATCGGGAGCGCGTCGAAGAACTCGTTGGCGACGACCAGCAGCGGCTTGTCCGTGGGAACGGTGGCGAGATCGTCATGCCAGCGCGCCTGCGGCAGGCGCTCGGCCTGGGCGGCGCGGAGGACCGGGCTGGTTTCGACGAGATGGACATCCGGATCGAGCCCGGCGCCTTGCATGGCGCGGAGCGCGTCGGTGGCGAGCGTGCCGCGGCCGGGGCCGAGCTCGACATAATGCGCCGGCGGCTTGCCGGCGCGCGCCCACAGGTCGGCGAGCCACAGCCCGACCAGCTCCCCGAACATCTGGCTGATTTCCGGCGCGGTGGTGAAGTCGCCCGCCGTGCCGAACGGGTCGCGGGCGGCATAATAATAAGCGTTGGCCTCGGCCATATACTGGGCGACCGAAATCGCGCCGGCGGCGGCGATCAGGCGGGCGAGGCGATCGGCGGGGGACATCGTGCCCTCACCCTCCCACCTGCCTGCGGCAGGCGGGCCCCTCCCTCTCCCCTAAAGGGAGAGGGGAAGTCGGGGCGCCTGCTAGAACCCCTCTCCCATTTAGGGAGAGGGAGGGGCCCGCCGCGAAGCGGTGGGAGGGTGAGGGCACTTAGGCCACGCTCTCCGAGCCGGCGATCGGCTCGACGCGCTGGCGGCGGGCCTTGGCGGTGGCGACCAGATAGAGGCCGCCGGCGATCATGGGGACGGTGAGGGTCTGGCCCATGGAGAGGCCCCAGGGAAGGTTCTCGAGACCCACATCGGGCTGGCGCACCAGCTCGACCAGGAAGCGGCTGACGCCGTAGCCGAGGATGAAGGTGCCGACGAGGCGGCCGGGCTGGTAGCGGGCGTCGGTCTTCCAGAACATGTACCACAGGATGAGGCCGAGCAGCAGGCCTTCGAGGCCCGCCTCGTAGAGCTGGCTCGGGTGGCGGGGCGGCCCCGTCACCGGCAGGTCGTTCACGCGCTCCTGAAACCGCATCGCCCAGGGCACATCGGTCGGGCGCCCCCACAGCTCCCCGTTCACGAAATTGGCGAGGCGGCCAAAGAACAGGCCGAAGGGGACGCAGCAGGCGACGTAATCGTGGATCCTCAGCCAATCGAGGCTGTGCTTGCGGGCCATGTAGAGGATGCCGAGGCTGACGCCGATGACGCCGCCGTGGAACGACATGCCGCCGTCCCAGAGCTGCACGATCTCGGCGGGGTTCTCGAGGTAGAAGCCGGGCCGGTAGAACAGGACGTAGCCGAGCCGCCCGCCGAGCAGGATGCCGAGCGTCGCGTAGAAGACCATGTCGTCGGCATGGCGGCGCGCCATCGGGGCGCCGGGCCGCTCGATCAGCTTCAGGAGGTACCACCAGCCGAGGACAATGCCGGCGAGATAGGCGAGCGAATACCAGCGGAGCTGAAAGAAGCCGAGGTCGAGGGCGACCGGGTGGAGGCCGAGACTGTCCCAGCGCAAGGCTGCCGTAGCGTCAGCCGCGAGGCTCGCGAGTTGTGGCAGGATCAAGGCTTTTCCCCCAGGCTTTCCGCCCTCATAGTGGTGGCGAAAAGAAACGGAAAGAGCGGGAGATTCGATGCCGAGCGAGCTTGACCGCAAGTTCGACGCCGTGCTGGCGGCGGTGACCGGGCCGGGCGGGCGGATCGCGATCGGCCGCGATGACGCCGGCCGGGCGATTGTCACCAATTTGCCGCCGACCCTGCCGGGCCTGTTCGACGCCTTTTGCGCGCTCCACGCCCAGACGGTGGCGGTGGTCGCGGACGGGGAGCGGCTGACCTTCGCCGACCTCAATGCGCAGGCGACCCGGCTGGCCAAGGCGCTGGCGGGGGGCTTCGGCATCGGCAAGGGCGACCGGGTCGCGATCGCGATGCGCAACGCGCCGGCCTGGATCGTCAGCTATATGGCGGTGCTGAAGGCCGGCGGGGTGGCGGTGCTGGTCAACGGCTGGTGGCAGCCGGAGGAGCTGAGGCACGGGATCGAGCTGACCGAGCCGAAGCTGGTGATCGCCGACAGCCAGCGCGCGAATCGGATCGAGGGCACCGGGCTGGCGCTGGAGACCGTGACGCTGGCGGTGGCGCGGCCGCTCGATGAGGCGCTGGCGCCGCTGCTCGATCGCGGCTCGACCGAGCACCCGTTGCCGCAAGTGGGGCCGGAGGACGACGCCACGATCCTGTTCACCTCGGGCTCCACCGGGGCGGCCAAGGGCGCCGTCTCTACCCACCGCGCCGTCACCACCGGCACCTATGCCTATGGGCTCGGCCTCGTCACCCTGCTCGGCATCCTGGAGAGCGAAGGCCGCCCTCCCGCCAACCCGCCCCGGACCTTGGTCAACGTGCCGCTGTTCCACGTCACCGGCGAAGTCCCGGTGATGCTGAACAGCTTCGTCGTCGGGCGCGGCATGGTGCTGATGGCGAAATGGGACGCCGGCGAGGCGCTGCGCCTCATCCAGGAGGAGAAGATCACCTATTTCGTCGGTGTGCCGACCATGAGCCTTGAGCTGATGCAGCACCCGGACCGGGAGAAGTACGATCTCTCGACCATGACCGACATCGCGGCGGGCGGCGCCGCCAGGCCGGTCAGCCATGTCGAGCGGCTGAAGCAAAGCTTCACCGCCGCCCAGCCGGCGCTCGGCTACGGGCTCACCGAGACCAATGCGGTCGGCTGCAGCAACTTCTGGTCCAATTATGCCGACAAGCCCGCCTCGACCGGGCGGCCGCAGGCGCCGATCGTCGAGATGGCGATCCTCGGCGCCGGCGACGCGCATCTTCCGCCGGGCGAGCGCGGCGAGATCGCGATCCGCACCGCCGCCAACATCCGCGCTTATTGGCGCGATCCCGAGGCGAGCCGCGCCGCCTTCACCGCCGACGGCTACTTCCGCACCGGCGACATCGGCTATTTCGACGAGGACCAATATCTGTTCATCGTCGACCGGAAGAAGGACATAATCATCCGCGGCGGCGAGAATATCAGCTGCCAGGAAGTGGAGGCGGCGATCTACGCCCATCCCGCTGTCGGAGAAGCCAGCGTGTTCGGAGTGCCGTGCGACCGGCTGGGCGAGCAGCCGGCGGCGGTGGTCCACAGCGAGAACGGCGTGTCGCGGGAGGAGCTGACCGCCTTTCTCGAAGTTCGCCTCGCCCGCTTCAAGCTTCCGCAATTCATCTGGTTCGAAGAGGCGCCGCTGCCCAAGCTCGGCACCGGCAAGATCGACAAGGTGGTGCTGCGCGAGCGCTACACGGCCGAGCTGAGCCGCGCCGGGTGAGCCGCCAATCTTTCCAGCGGTCTAGCGGTGCGGCAGCGAGGTCTTTATCAACCCGCCGATGGGCGCCGGCGACATAGGAAAAGGTATCGACCGGCGGACCCTGCTGATCGGCGGCGGCGTCGGGGCCGGCCTGCTGATCGCCTGGGCGGTCTGGCCGCGCAGCTATTCGCCCAATCTTCGCGCCGCCCCCGGCGAGACGGTGTTCAACGCCTTCCTCAAGATCGGCAATGACGGCCGCGTGGTGGTGGCGGTGCCGCAGGCCGAGCTCGGCCAGGGCGTCTACACCAGCCTGCCGCAAATCCTCGCCGACGAGCTCGGCGCCGACTGGAACACGGTCGCGGTGGAGCCGGCGCCGCTCGGCCCGCTTTACGCTAACACCTTCCTCGCCGGCGAGGAATCGGCCGAAGGTCTGCCGTCGAGCCTGCAGAGCGTGGCGCGCTGGGCCGCGCAGGAACATGCCACGCGAACCGCGCTGATGATCACCGGCGGATCGACTTCGATCCGCGCCTTCGAGACGCCCTATCGCGAGGCCGGGGCGGCGGCCCGCGCCCTGCTCAGCAAGGCGGCCGCCGAACGCTGGGGCGTGGATTGGGAAATGCTCGACACGCGCGGCGGCTTCGTGGTCGACGGCGAGCGCAAGCTGAGCTTCGGCGAGCTGGCCGAGGCGGCGGCGCGGCAGGAGCTGCCCGCCGACCTGCCGGTCCGGGGCGGGCTCGAAGGCCGGCTGGTCGGCGAAGAGCTCCCGCGGCTGGACCTGCCGAGCAAGGTCGACGGCTCGGCGCGCTTCGCCGGCGACGTGCGCCTCCCCGACATGGTGTTCGCCTCGGTCCGGCAGGGGCCGTTCGGGGCGACCCGGCTGCTGCGCGCCGACCGCGCCGCCGCCGACCGCATTCCCGGCGTGCTCGCGACGTTCGAGAATCCCGGCTGGGTGGGCGCGGCGGCGACCAATTGGTGGGCGGCGAACCGCGCGGTGGAGGCGATGCGGCCGGTGTTCGAGACGCGTGGCGGCCTCGCCGGCAGCGCCGATATCCGGGCGGCGCTTTCCTCCGCCATGGAGAGCGGCGAGAGCGTGCGCGCGTTCAGCCGCGGCGAGATCGGCGCGGCGTTCGGGCTCGTGCCGGGCTTTCGCGCGCGCTACTTTGCCGGGCTCGCGCCGAACGCGCCGCTGGAGACGCTGACCGCGACCGCGCGGCTCGGCGGGGGGCGGCTCGAAATATGGGCTCCGACCCAGGCGCCGTCGTTCGCGCGGGCGGCGGCGGCGCGCGCGGCCGGGCTCGCCGAAGGGCAGGTCACCGTCTATCCGATGCTGGTCGGCGGCGGCTACGGGCGCAAGCTGGAGACCGAAGCGATCGAGCAGGCGACGGCGATGGCGGTGAGGATGAAGCGGCCGGTGCAATTGGTCTGGTCGCGGATCGAGGAGACGATGCAGGACAGCTTCCGCCCGCCCGCTTATGCGGCGATGAGCGCGAGCATGATCGACGGCGGCCGCATCATGGGCTGGCAGGCGCGGATCGCGGCGCCGGCGACGACCGCGCAATTGATCGGGCGGCTGCAGGCCGGCGGGAAGCCGGCGGCGCCGGACCTTTCGATGGTCGGCGGCGCGGTGCCGCCATATGCGATCCCCGCATTGGCGGTCGACTATGCGCCGGCCGAGCTGCCGATCCGGACCGGCATCTGGCGGTCGGGCTCGCACAGCTACACGGCCTTTTTCACCGAATGCTTCGTCGACGAGCTGGCGCGGCAGGCCAAGGTCGAGCCGCTTTCCTTCCGGATGCAGATGCTCGGCGACAATCCGCGCCTCGCCCGCTGCCTGTCGACGGCGGCCGGATTGGGCGGTTGGGACGGCGGCGTGCCGGGCAGCGCGATGGGAATCGCCGTGCACAGCGCGTTCGGCTCGCACGCCGCCTTGCTGGTCGAGGTCGCGGTCGACCAGGCCCAGCGGATCCGCGTCAGCCGGGCGGTCTGCGCGGTCGATTGCGGGCGGGTGATCAATCCCGACATCGTCAAGCAGCTCGTCGAAGGCGGGATCATTCACGGCATTGCCGGCGCCACCGGCAACCCGATCAATTTCGAGCGCGGGCTCCCGAATGCGCAGGGGTTCGCCGAGCTCGCGCTGCCGCGGCTCGGCGACAGCCCCGAAGTCACGGTCGAGATCATCGAGAGCGAGGAAGAGCCGGGCGGCGCCACCGAGCTCGGCGTGCCGGCGGTGGCGCCGGCCATCGCCAACGCAATCTTCGCATCGACCGGGCAGCGGTTGCGCGCGCTGCCGCTGGTGATGGGCGGACGATGATCCCTCCCCCCGATCATCCCGCAATCCCGGCGCCCCGCATCGGCGTGCTGCTGATCAACCTCGGCACGCCCAATGCGCCCGAGCCCGGGGCGGTGCGGGTCTATCTGAAGGAATTCCTGTCGGACCCGCGGGTGGTCGAGATCCCGCAACTGGTGTGGCAGCCGATCCTCCGGGGCATCATCCTCAACACCCGGCCGAAGAAGTCGGCCCATGCCTATAAGCAGGTGTGGAGCGAGGAAGGCTCGCCGCTGGCCGCGATCACGGCGCGCCAGGCCAAAGCGCTGCAGCGGGAATATGGCGATCGGCTGCTGGTCGACCATGCCATGCGCTACGGCCGCCCGGCCATTAGCGAGCGGATCGAGGCGCTGAAGGCGCGCGGCTGCGAGCGCATCCTGCTGGCGCCGCTCTATCCGCAATATTGCGCCGCGACGACGGCGACCGCCAACGATGCCGCCTTCGCGCACCTCAAGACGATGCGCTGGCAGCCGGCGATGCGGACGCTGCCGCCTTATCATGACGACGCTTCCTACATCGAGGCGTTGAAGGAGACTCTGACCGCCAGCCTCGCGGCGCTGGATTTCGAGCCGCAGGCGATCGTCGCCAGCTTCCACGGCATGCCGCAGCGCACGCTCGAGCTCGGCGACCCTTATCATTGCCACTGCCGCAAGACCGCGCGGCTGCTCGAAGCGGCGATGGGGCGGGAACTGACCGTCGCCTTCCAGTCGCGCTTCGGCCGGGCCAAGTGGCTGGAGCCCGCCACCGACACGACGCTGGCGGCGCTGCCCGGACGCGGCGTCACGCGGGTCGCCATCTTCGCACCCGGCTTTTCCGCCGATTGCCTGGAGACGCTGGAAGAGCTCGCCATTCGCGGCCGCGAGACCTTCCTCGCCGCCGGCGGCACCCACTTCGCCTACCTCCCCTGCCTCAACGACAGCGAAGCCGGCATCGCGATGCTGCGCACGATCGTGGACCGCGAACTTGAAGGTTGGCTGCCCGCGCAATAAGGGCGGGCGAAACCATAAAGGAGAGCATCTATGGCACGCGTCGCAATCGTCACCGGCGGAACCCGCGGCATCGGCGAGGCGATCAGCCTCGCGCTCCGCGACATCGGCATGACCGTCGCCGCCAATTATGCCGGCAATGAGGAGAAGGCGCGGCAGTTCACCGAGCGGACCGGCATCAAGGCCTATAAATGGGACGTGTCCGATATCGACGCCTGCATGGCCGGCGTCCAGCAGGTGGAGAGCGAGCTGGGGCCGATCGACGTGCTGGTCAACACTGCCGGCATCACCCGCGACGGGACGATGAAGCGGATGACGCGGCAGGCGTGGGACGACGTCATCGACGTCAATCTCGGCGGCTGCTTCAACATGGCCAAGGCCGTGTTCGAAGGCATGCAGGCGAGGAAGTTCGGCCGGATCGTCAATATCGGCTCGATCAACGGGCAGGCCGGCCAGTACGGCCAAGTCAATTACGCCGCCGCCAAATCGGGCATCCACGGCTTCACCAAGGCGCTTGCGCAGGAGGGCGCGCGCGGAGGGGTTACGGTGAACGCGATCGCGCCTGGCTATATTGACACCGAGATGGTGGCGGCCGTGCCCGAAGACGTGCTCCAGAAGATCGTCGCGCGGATTCCGGTCGGCCGGCTCGGCAAGGCCGAGGAGATCGCCCGCGGGGTGGTCTTCCTGTGCGGCGAAGATGCCGGGTTCGTCACCGGCAGCACGCTTTCGATCAACGGCGGCCAGCACATGTATTGAGGCCAATGCGGGCGTGGCGGGACCGGTGAAACGATCGATGATGATCGCCGGTCACGCGACCTCGATCAGCCTCGAGCCGATCTTCTGGGAGGCGCTTCGCGCGGCCGCGGAGGCCGAAGGGCTGCCGCTCAACGCGCTGGTCGCCCGCATCGATGCCGAGCGTGTCCTCGGCCGCGACCCTCCGAACCTGGCCAGCGCGATCCGGGTCTGGCTGTTCGAACGGCTTGCCGCGCGCGACTAGCGCGCCAGCAGCACCCTCGCCTGGGTGGCGATCTGGGCCAGCATCGGCGCGGTGGTCGTCGACGCCGTCCGCGCCCGTTCGACGGTGCGGCGGAACTGATCGATGCGCGGCCCCTGCACGCCGACCCATTGCTCGACCGCCTCGCGCGGGTCGCCGCCGCGCCGGCGCTCGAGAAATTCGAGCCGCAGCTGCTCGAAGTCGCGCGCCAGGCCGGCGGTCAGCAGCCGCTCCCACTGGTCGTGCGCTTCGAAGCGGTTGGCGGCACCTTGCGCCCAGTCGAGCCCGAGCGCCTCACCGAGCTTGGTATAGGCTTCGGTGAGCGCGACCTCGTCGATGCTGAGCTTCTGGCCGAGCATCGAAATGCCGATCGCGCCGTTGAGCTCGAACAGCCGGACGATGCGGTCGACCAGGTCGTGGGGCGCGCCGATGGCGATGAGCTGGGCGCGCTGGGCGCTGCCCTCGTTGCGGGTCTCCTCGCGCAGCAAATCGTCGAGCTTGTCGCTGAGCTTGCGGATGCCGGGGGTCAGCAGGTCGACGATCTGCTGCAGCTTCATCGCCGAGGGGACGCAGCGCAGCATGTCGGCAATGTGCAGCTGAAGGCCCTTGGACGCCTGGTCGAACAGCTCGAGCCGGAGCTGCTCGGGGACCGCGATGGTGTCGAGGCGGCGCCACAGATCGTCCATGCCGAACAGCCGCTCGGCCGCGACGAAGGCTGCCGCCGCCTGGCCGAACGAGGCGCCCTCCTCCTCGGTCAGCGAGAAGACGGCGGTGATGCCGAGCCGGTTGACGAAGCGGTTGGCGACCTTGGTGGCGATGATCTCGCGGCGCAGGCGGTGCTGGAGGATCGCCTCGCCATGCCGCTCCTGGATCAGCGGCGGGAAGGCGCCGCACAATTCGTGGGTCAGCGTCGCGTCCTCGGTGAGCGTGCCAGCCTCGATCGCCGCCTGCAGCGCCATTTTGGACGTCGACAGCAACACGGCCAGCTCGGGCCGGGTGAGGCCGCGATCGTCCTGCGAGCGCCGCAGCAAATCCTCGTTGCTGGCAAGCCCTTCGACGACACGGTTCAGCCGCCCGCTTTCCTCGAGGATCTCGATCGCGCGGACCAAAGGCGGCAGCGCCGCGGCGCCGCCGCGCTCGGCGATCGACAGCGCCAGCGTCTGCAGCCGGTTGTCCTCGAGCACGATCGCCGAGACGTCGTCGGTCATTGCGACGAGCAGGGCGTTGCGGTCTTCCTCCAACAATCGACCTTCGGCCATCTCCCGGTTGAGCGGGATCTTGATGTTGACCTCGTTATCCGAGCAGTCGACGCCGGCCGAATTGTCGATGAAGTCGGTGTTGATCCGCCCGCCCGCCTGGGCGAACTCGATCCGGCCGGCCTGGGTGATGGCGAGGTTGGCCCCCTCCCCGATCGCCTTGGCGCGAAGATCGCCGCCGTTGACCCGGAGGACGTCGTTGCCGGGATCGCCGACCTCGGCGTTGCTCTCGGATTTGCCCTTGATGTAGGTGCCGATGCCGCCGAACCAGATAACATCGGCCGGGGCCTTGAGGATCGCGCTGATCAGTCCGGCCGGGTCGATCGTCTCGACGTCGAGGTCGAGCGCGGCGCGGACCTCGGGGGTCAGGGGAATCGCCTTCTGCGTCCGTGGGAACACGCCGCCGCCGGCGGAGATGAGCGACTTGTCGTAATCGTCCCAGCTCGATCGCGGCAGCCTGAACAGCCGGTCGCGCTCTTCCCAGCTGCGGGCGGGGTCCGGATCGGGATCGATGAAGATGTGGCGGTGGTCAAATGCCGCGACCAGCTTGATCGCCTTGGAGAGCAGCATGCCGTTGCCGAAGACGTCGCCCGACATGTCGCCGCAGCCCACGACCCGGATCGGCTGGGACTGAACGTCGATGCCGATTTCGGCGAAGTGGCGCTGGACCGAAATCCAGGCGCCGCGGGCGGTGATGCCCATCGCCTTGTGGTCGTAGCCCTGGCTGCCGCCCGAGGCGAACGCGTCGCCGAGCCAGAAGCCGCGCGACACGGCGATGCCGTTGGCGACGTCGGAGAAGGTCGCGGTGCCCTTGTCGGCGGCGACCACGAAATAGGGATCGGCGCGGTCGCGGATGGTGACCCCTTCCGGATGGACGATGGCACCTTCGACGATATTGTCGGTGATCGAGAGCAGGGCGCGGATGAAGATGCGGTAGCTTTCGGTGCCCTCGGCGAGCCAGGCGTCGCGGTCGGAGGTCGGCGGCAGCTGCTTGGGATAGAAGCCGCCCTTGGCGCCGGTCGGGACGATCACCGCATTCTTGACGACCTGGGCCTTCATCAGGCCGAGGATCTCGGTGCGGAAGTCGTCGCGCCGGTCGGACCATCTGAGGCCGCCGCGGGCGACCGGGCCGCCGCGCAGGTGGATGCCCTCGACGCGCGGGCTGTAGACCCAGATTTCGCGCCACGGCACCGGCGCCGGAAGGTTCGGCACCTGGCAGGAATCGAACTTGAAGGCGAGCGCCTCCCGGCTCGACTCGGCGAAGGCGTTGGTGCGCAACGTGGCCGTGACGATGCCGCGGATCAGCCGCAGGATACGGTCCTCGTCGATCGCGGCGACCTGGGCGAGGCCGCGGTTGATTGTCTCTTCGGCCGCCCGCACCGCGTCGGCGCGCCTGGATTCGAGCGAGGGATCGTGCTGGGCGTCGAACAGGGCGATCAGCCCGCGCGCGACCGCCGGGGCGTGGCGGAGGGCGTCGACCACGGTGGCGAGGCTGTAGGCGATCCCGGTCTGGCGCAGATAACGGAACCAGGCGCGGAACAGGACGACGTCGCGCGGCCCGAGCCCGGCGCCGACCAGCAACTGGTTGAAGCCGTCATTTTCGGCGCGGTTCTCGAGCACGGCACCGATCGCGCGCTCGACCACCTGGGCGCGGCTCATGACCTCGCCGGCATCGCCGCCGCGCGGCATTTCGAGCGCGAAATCGTGGATATAGCCGAGGTCGCCGCCGTCGAGCGGGGTCGGCAGCTCCTCGAGCACCTGGAAGCCGAAATTCTCGAGCACCGGCACCGCTTCGGAGAGCGGGATGATACCGGCCAGGCGATAGGTCTTGAGGTGCAGCCGGCTCGGCCCGTCGCCGACCCGGCGGTAGAGCCGGGCGTCGCGGGCGCTGGCGCCTTCGAGCTCGCAGATGCGCAGCACGTCCTGGGCCGCTTCGTCGGGGCCTGTGCGGACCCGGTAGCTTTCGGGGAAGTCGTCGACGAAGCCGATCGCCAGCCGGGTGGCGCGGGCCGGACCGACCAGCGCGCCGAGCGCTTCCTCGACGCTCGGTTCCCAGCCCCGCACCATGGCGTCGAGCCGCTCGTCGAGCACGTCGACATCGGGCAAAGGCGTCGCCGGGCTGACGCTGAGCGTGTAGCGGATGAGCGCGAGGTCCCCGTCGCCGAGCTCGACCGACCAGCTCGTGATCCGCCCCTGCGCGGCTTCCTCGATCATGGCGCCGATGGCGACGCGGCGGCGGGTGGTGAGCTCGTCGCGGGGCAGCCACACGAAGGCGAAGACATGGCCCTTGAGGCTGCTGCGGAGCAGCACCAAAGTCGGCCGCGGCCGGTCCGCCAGCGACATGGCGGTCATCACCAGCTCGCGCACCGCATCGGGGTCGAGGTTGACGAGCAGGTCGCGCGGCAGCGAGGCGACGGCGTGGCGCAGCGCCTTGCCGGCATGGCCGTTGGGATCGAAGCCGAATTCGCGGTCGAGCTCACCCAGCCGGCGGCGGATCACCGGCACGTCTTCGGCCGGGGCGGTCAGCGCCTGGCTGGTCCACAGCCCGGCATGGACGCCGACGCCGGTGATCCTGCCATTCTCGCGGACCGGCACGACGACAAGGTCGAACGGCACCCGGCGATGGACGGTCGACATGCGGTCGGCCTTGGCGACGAGCGGCTCGGCCCCGCCATTTTCGAACCAGGCGATGGCGCCGTCGCAGCCGCCCTCGTCGGTCGGGTCGCCGGGAATCCTGAACAGCCCGAGCCCCTCCGAAGGCACCTCGCCCGGCCGCTCGACATGATAGCCGAGCAAGGTCATGGCGCCGTCGGCGAACCAGTGGAGCAAAGCCGCACCCTCCTCGTCGCGGAGGGTTTCGGCGTCGGCATGCATCTTGGCCTGGAGCGCGCGCCAGTCGGTGACCGAGCCGCGGACGTCGGCGAGGACGCGGTGGAGCTCGCCGACCAGTTCGTGGCGGCCGCGCGCGTCGGTGCGGTCGGCCTCGATATACATGATCGATTCGCGCTTGGAGAGATCGTCGCAGAGCGGGCCGACCGAAAGCAGACAGCCCTGCGCGTCGCGCTCAACGCACAAGACCGGGTGGAGCAGGCGGTGGATGGTGATGCCGCGCGCGGCGATCGCGCCGGCGATCGAATCGACCAGGAAGGGCATGTCGTCGTTGACGATGCCGATCCGCATCCGGCGCTTGCCGAGCTGGACGCCCATCGATTCCAGCCGGACCAGCGCGATGCCCGGCGGGCGGCGCTGGGCGCAGGCGGCGACGAAGCGCGCCGCCTCCAGGCGGTCCTCGTCGCTGAAGCCGGCAATCTCGTCCTTGAGCGCGCCCCGGACCAGGGCGTCGCGGAGCGCGGGGATGTAGGGCAGGTCGGCGGCTGCGGCGGCGCCCGCTGGCTTGTCGCTGACGGCGCTTCCGGCGGAAGGCGCTCCCGATCCAGCAACAATGTCGGCGTTCATAGGGTAGGCTCCTGGCGCGGACGGCAGGACGGCGCCGTCGGCTTGGTCGCGGGCGCTATATGCGCCCTAAGGGGGCAGGGGCAAGGCCCGGCCGGACTTGGGAAAAGCCGATGCCGGCGAAGCTCCGGCGGCGGGCGGGGGGATCAGGCGGCGGGGCGGCCGGCCACGGCCTTGCGGAGCAGCGCCTGGGCGGATTTGTAGCCGACCCGCTGCCCCTCGGACAGCATGGCAAGGTAGCGGCGCTTCAGCCCCGCCTCCGTTCGGGGCGACTCGGCGTCGGGGAGCGCCCGTGCGATCGTGTCGGTTATTTCCGGCTGGAGATATTCCCGGCCGATGATCCCGCCGAACGACTCGGCGACCGGATCGTAACGCTGGCGGCGCAGCATGAAGTCGACGAGGCGCTGGCCGATCCCCAGCTCGGCGGCCACGACCCAGGCCGCTTTCAGCAGCCTCCGTGACGCCCAGCTGTCGTTGCTCAGCCCCGCCGCCTGCGACAAGGCGAATATCCGGTCCTCGATCGCGGGCGCCTCGACCAGCGCGCCCCGACGAAGCGCACCGGTGAACTGCCGGTGGAGCGCCATGAATTCCGGCAGATAGCGCCGGGCGACCTTCGGCTTGTAACGGTCGGCGACCTGCTGCGCGACGTAGCGGGCGCGCAGATCGAGCAAGGCGATCAGCCCGTCGGTATGGCCGTCGAGAGGGTCTTCCATCGCGCCGCCTTAGCGCCGGCGCCGCCAACGGCGGGTTAAGAGGATCGCGGGCTCCGGCGAGGTCCGGTCGAAAGCGGACCGACGCCGGGGCGGTACGGAGGCGGGGCTTTACCGGTCGGCAACCCAATGGTGCGATCCTGCCGCGATGGGTCGGAAGAAATCTCACCCCAAGTGGTTCCTGCCCGGGTGGGTGCACAGGCGTTTGCGCCAGCGCGAAAAGTTCGCGCAGGTGAGGGCGCTGTGGGGCGACGATTGCTGGCGCTGCAACAAGCCGATGCGCTTCGGCGGCCTGCCGAATTGCGGCAAGGCGGCCACGATCGAACATCTGACGCCGCTCTCGAAGGGCGGCACCTGGGCGCTCGACAATCTCCGGCTCTGCCATGTCGGCTGCAATCGCCATCTTGGCGACCATCCGCGCGAGCATAAGGAGCGGATGCGCATCAACCTTCGTCCGGCGCAGGGCAGACCGTCATGAGCAAGCCCGCCCAAGCAGCCGGATGGCTCGCCCTGCTGCTGCTCCTCGCAACCGCACCCGCGGACGAGCCGCGCCCGGGCACCGTCTTCGAGCGGAGGACGAACGCCTCCCAGCCGGTTCTCGTCTCCGGCTGGCGCCATCTGGGCGGCGGCTATTGGGGCGACGCCAACCGGGATGAATGCTGCTTCGACCTGTTCCGGTCCGGCAGCGCTTCGATCCTGGCGATTGTGGAGCCGGTCGCCCGCGACGCCCGCGGCGGGATGCTGTCGAGCCGCATCCTCGAGACGCACCGGATGAAGCTTGAGCCGAACGAGGATTGGGCCACCTGCTCGCTCGCCGGCCGGGCGGCGCTGCTCGCGGCGCTGGACGCGAAGACCGGCCGCGTCCGGGGCGTGTTCATGGGGAGGGACGGCTTCGAAGCCGCCACCTGGGCGGCCCGGGCGCCGGCGCCGGAGGAGACGACCTACTGCGAGGAAGGCGGCTGAAGCCCCGTTGCAGCCGGCGGCGTACCCGGCCTGGCCGCGACCCCGGCCGCGCCTAGAAGCGCGGCCGGGGCGTGCGGTCCTTGTTGCGCTTGTCGGAGACATAGCTGTGGCCGGTCTCCTCCGCCTTGACGATATCGAACAGGCCGACCGCCTCGAACAGCTTCGGGAAATTGCGGGCGCCGTAATTGCGCGGGTCGATCGGCGCCTGGCGGCGGGCCGCGCTGCCGGCGGCGTCGAGCGGCGCCCAGCCATCGTCGCCGGCGGTCGCTTCGACGGCGCCGCGCAGCACCGCGACCAGCCTGGCGTCCTGCGCGAGCGGCGGCTTCGACGCCGCATCGGCGGGCTTGGCCGCGGGCGCGGGCGCCGGCTTGGCCGCAGGCGCGGGCGCGGATTTGGACGAAGACGCCGGGGCGGGCCTGGCCGCCGGCGCGGGCCTCGGCTCCCTGGCGGGAGCGGCCGCGGCGGGGGCCTCCTCGACCAGGTTCTCGAGATAGAGGAAGGTCGAGCAGGCGTTGACGAACGGATCGGGCGTCTTGCGCGCGCCGAAGCCATAGACTTCATGGCCGTTGGCGCGAAGCTGCATGACGAGCGGCGTGAAATCGGCGTCGCTCGAGGCGATGCAGAAAGCGTCGGGCTTTTGCGTGTAGAGCAGCTCCATGGCGTCGATCACCAGCGCCATGTCGGTCGCGTTCTTGCCCTTGGAATAGCTGAATTGCTGGATCGGGCGAATGGCATGCTCGTGCAGCCGCGCGGTCCAGCCCTTCATCGACGGGCTCGCCCAGTCGCCATAGGCGCGGCGGATGTTGGCGACGCCATATTTGGACAGCTCGGCCAGCATCGCCGCGATCTTGCCGTGCGACACGTTGTCGGCATCGATCAGCAAGGCGATGAGGCGGTCGCGGGACGAATTGCCGGACTGGTCTCGATTCATGCGGGTCTCCATTCCGCCTACGCCTACAGGCGCGGCGGGCGGGGGTCGAGTTGGCATCGCTCGCCCGGGCCTTCGGCCGAGGCTTTACTCCGGCGCCGATCGCCGCTATCGGCCCGCTCCCGCGCAACGCGGCGCGATCGAAGAGGAGGCGACAGTGAGACATAACCGCAACGACGACCTCCCATGCTTTCGAGGTCACCTCCAAGCGTCGTAAAGGCTTCCCGTCCGAGACGCGGGTGAAGCGGGGTCTCCGCTTCGTGCACGGCGGCGAGAAGGAGCTGGTCGAAAAGCTCGGCCGCGCCGACCCTTGCCCGTGCGGCTCCGGAAAGAGCTTTCAAGCGCTGCTGCCTTAGCACCGGCCGGTTTCGACGGGGCGGAGCGCAAGGATTATTGGCGCGACTGAGGCTCCTGCCCGCATAGTCGCGGAGGCAAGCCCCCCATCCCCAACCCTCGCCGCGCCGGGTTCAGCCCTCGGTGACGCGGCCGCTTATCTCGCCGGGGTTGAAGGCGTCGGTGTGGACGTTGAGGATGACGAGGCCGCCGCGCATCGCCGCCACGAACTGGTCGAAGGTCAGCGTCGATTTCAGCAGCGCGGCGCCGGCGGAATAGTCGTAATCCTTCATGGCCACGCGCATGCCGCTCTTGGTCGAGGTGTAGCCCGGGCCGAAAGCCACCGGCAGGACCAGCACCGAATCGCCGCCGGCCGGGGTCGCATATTTGTGGAAGTGGATCGGCCCGATCGGCCCCGCGACCAATTTGTCCCACAAGGCCTCGGTGGTGATGCCGTCGACAATCATGTCGACCGAGACGCGCCGGCTCTCCGTGTCGACCTTGATCCGGGCGCTGCCGGTCGCGGCGGAGCCGGTCGGCGCGTCGCCATATTTGCCGTCGAGCTTGGCCTGGAAGGTTAGGATCTCGGCCTGCGCCGGCGCGGCGGCGAGGGCGGCCGCGAGCGCGATCAGAGTGGCCGCGATCGGTTTGGAAATAGACATCCCCGCTTCCCCTTTGCCGTTCAGGGGAGGATGGGCGCGATGCGGGGCGAAGTAAATGGGAGGCGGCGGCGGGCACCTCGCCCCCCGATTGCCGTGATCGGCCGGGGGCCGTGGCGGCGGCATCGCGTTCAGTTCCCGCGCAACGGGTCCGGCGACCCTTGGCCGCGGCTTTTCCGCTTGCTGATCGCTTCCTGCATCAGCTGGTTCCAGGGCTTGTTGGGGCCGGCGAGCTGGCGGTCGATATCGTCGGCGACGACACGGGATTCCTGATCGGCGGCAGCGCGAAACCTGTCGCGCTCGGCGACCAGCATCGCCTTTTGCCGATCGGCCGGGAGCGCGGCCGCCGCGATGTAGGTGCGGGTCGCGCGGACCCAGGGCGAGCCGGCCGACAGGACATCCTCGGCCCATCGCGAAAAGGCGCTTCCGGCGGGCACCAGCATGCCTCGGATCGGGGCCGGCACTTGCCTGCCCTTCATGGCTTTTTCGATCGGGTTCAAGAAGAACAGGACGGTGGCGCCGCGAACGAACATGAAGCGCGTGCAGCTGCCTATGTAAGCGAGCGGGTGGGCCTGCTCGAGCTCCAGCGGGCTGCTGAGCAGGGCGAAGCGCGGCTCCGCGATCGCGCCGGGCAAGGTCAGCGGCTTGTCCATGGGGAGCCGGCCCTTGAGCAGCTCGATCGGGGTGACGGTCATCGTGATGTTCGGATGGGCGGTGCCGGTGGTGCCGGATTCGACCCGCGCGAGCAGGATGATTTCGGCGTCGGCGGCGAGCTCGACATTGGTCGGCACCCGATAGCTGTCGGCGACGCTGCACGCCTGGGCCGGGGCGGCCAGCAGCTGGAACAAAGCGGCGGCGGCGGCCAGCAGGCAAAGGCGGGGGAAGGGCGGGGTCCTGCGCATCGGGTGGATGCTAGCAGGCGCGCGGCGCGGTTGCCATGGCGGCGGCGGCTGTCCGAAATCGGACGAAGTTCAGGAAAGTCAGCGGGGTTCGTGCGCGCGCGAGGTCAGCCATGGCCGGGCTCCGGCGGCTGCGGTGGGTTCGGCGGGTTCGTCGGCGGGTCCGGCCGGAGCCCTTTCGCCTCCGCTTCGTAGCCCTCCTCCGGCGGCAGGTCGCGCAGATTGTCGAGAAACAGATCGAACAGGCCGGCGGTCTCGGCGAGCGGGTCGAGCGGCAGGCCGTCGCGGTCGGTCGCGGCCGGCGCGGCGGCGGGCGGGCGGCCGAAGCGAACCGGATCGAGCCGCGACAGCAGGAAGATCAGCGCCTTTTCGGAGGGGCGCCGCCGCTGGTAGACGATTTCGCCGTCGCGCCAGACGGTTTCGGTCATCCCGTCAAGCGCATATTCGTAGAGCTTGGCCGCCGCGGGCCGCGCCGCCATGCGCAAAGCCGCGTCCCAGGCGTTGCAGAATTGCTGCGCATCGGGCCGCTGCGCGAGCCGGTGCGCCGAGCTCTCGCTCATCCCCGCCGCCGCCGCGGCGAACCGCACCACGCCGGTCTCGGCGAGCACGCCGATGAACCGCCGCTGCCGCTCCGCGGTCCAGCCGTCGCGGCGCGGCTGGACCGGGACCGGATCGAAGGGGATGGCGGCGCGGGGGGTGCCGGCGGAGGGGTCGTTCGGCGGCGGATCGCCGGATGGCGGCGGGAGGGGGATATCCATGGCTCGGTTCCTTTCGAATCGGTTAGGGAACAGAGCCGGAACAAATATGATGAGAAAGGGGCTGTAGGAAAATGGTTTTTTTGGGGGGGGCGGTGGCGGCGAATTAGCCAGCCGTGATCCTCGTCACGGCAACCCCGGCCTCTTGGTGCCAAGAAAGGGGCTCGGCCGGCGGCGGCGTCTGTGGGCGATCGCGCGTCCGGTGCAACTCAGACAGTGGAGCGAGCCATGACGGACCAACGGCAATCGGATGACGGCAAAGAGGGCATCCCCTGCCCCTTCGGCGATGGCGGCGCGCGCAACTGGAAGGCCTGGGTCAACGCCATGCCCGGCGCGGACGCGCAGCTGATCGTGATCGGCGAGGTGAATGCGCCGCAAGGCTATACCGGCCGCCTTCGCTTTGGGATCGCCGACAAGAGGAAGCCGCCGACGCAGTATCTCGAACTCAACCTGGTGGAAGAGGCCGGCGCGCCGGACGGCTGGCGTGAGATCCGCGCGCAGGGCAAGGCGCTGGGGCGCGAATATGCGGCGGTCGTGATCCTGTGCCACGGCGACGAGCTCGCGCGGATCACCGAGGTGCCGGTGGTGGAGTAAGGGGCGCGGCGGCTTTCGGC
>DASVRK010000255.1:0-4837 GCA_036388655.1 Allosphingosinicella sp.
CCCATTGCGCCTTGGGCACCCCGCCAACCCAAAAAATCAGACTCTGGATCGTCTTGTCGGCCAGGTAAAAGCGGCTGAAATCCTCGCCGCCCATCACCGCCGGCGTCTCCTTGTCCCGTTCCGCGCCGAAGCGCTGCGTGAACAAGGCGGCCGTGCTGGTAGTGAGCTTTTCGGTGTTGAAGGTGGCCGGCGTATATTCGGCCTCGCGGATGGTCACGATGGGCATCCGGTCCTCGGGCATGCCGGCGGCGATCGCCTCGCCGCGGACCACGCGCTTGATCCCGTCGAGCAGGAGCTTCCTGGTCTCGTCCTTGTAGCTGCGGACGGTCAGCAGCAACGTCGCTTCGTCGGAGATGATGTTGTGCTTGGCGCCGGCGTGGAAGCTGCCGACCGTCACCACCGCCGGGCTCTGCGGGTCGTTCTCTCGGCTTACCAGCGTCTGCAGCGCGGAGACGATGCGGCTCGCCAGCACAATCGGGTCTTTGGTGGTGTGCGGATAGGCGCCGTGGCCGCCGACCCCCTTCACCAGGATGTCGACGCTGTCGACATTGGCCAGCGCATAGCCGTTCGAATAGCCGATCACGCCCGCCGGCAGCGCCGCGGCATCGTGGAAGGCGATCACCGAAGCGGGCTTGGGAAAGCGGGTATAGAGCCCGTCCGCCAGCATCGCCTGCGCGCCCTCGCCGGTTTCCTCGCCCGGCTGGAGGATCATCACCAGCGTCCCCGACCATTGGTCCTTCGTCGCCGCGAGCCGGCGGGCGGCGCCGACCCATGCGGTCATATGGGTGTCGTGGCCGCAGGCATGCATGATGCCGGTCTCGCCGCCGGCGCGGCTGGTGCCTTTCACCTTGCTCGCATAGGGAAGCCCGGTCTGCTCGACCACCGGCAGCCCGTCCATGTCGGCGCGGAGCAGCACGACCGGGCCGGGGCCGTTCTCCATCACCGCCACCACGCCGGTCTTGCCGACCCCGGTGGTCACTTTGAAGCCGAGCTTCTTCGCCTCGGCGGCGAGCTTCTTGGAGGTCCGCACCTCCTGCATCGACAGCTCGGGATTGGCGTGGAGGTCGCGGTAGAGGGCGAGCAGGGACGGCATGTCCTTGGAAACCGCCTCGCTCAGCGCGTCGGCCTGGGCGGGAGCGGCGGGGAAGGCGGCGGCGAGCAGCAGGGCTGCGGCGAAGAGCTTGTTTTTCATGAGCCTTTCCTAGCGGGTCAGGAGGCGGGAACCAACTCGATTACATCGATGGTGGATTCAAAGGCGGGGCGGGGGAAGGCGATCCGCCAGCGCGTGTCGCCGATCCGCTCCAGGATGCCGGCCAGGTCGCGCTCGCGGTCGTGGCCGTAATCGAGCGGGCGCTGCTCGTCGCCGAGCACCAGCGAGCCGAGGAAGATCATGCGGCGGTCGGAATCGGCCAGCAGGCGTCCGGCCGGGCGCTGCGAGCCGCTCACTTTCTCGAAGCGGAGCGCGCCGTTCGCCGCCGCGCCGACGCGGCACTCGAACCACGGATAAGCGACATAATCGAGCAGCCCCTCCGATTGCCCGCCGAGCTTGATCGTGCGGCAGCGATAGGCGCCGGGGAGCGGCGGAGCGAAAGCGACGGCCGCGTCGGGGTCGAGCAAGGCGCCCTCGCCGCCGATCGTCGCCGCATGGCCGGCCACCGCGGCCTTTTCCAGCCCCTCGACCCAGGCCTCGCGCCATTCGCGCAGCCGGGCGCGGTCGTTGGCCGTCGCGAGCGTGCGCCAGTTGGCGGCAGCGGGGATCCGCGCCCCGGGCGGACAATCGGGTTGCGCCGCGGAGCCGCTGCCCGCGAGCAGCGCGGCGCCCGCGGCCGCGATCCAGGCGATGGTCTTGATGGTCGGCATGCCGGCGGCTCTTAGCACAAGTGGAGCCGCTGTCGCCAAGTCGCCCGATCGCTTTTCCGATGCTTGTGCCGGGGCCGATCTCCGGCCATTCTGACCGTTCAAGTGGGGGTTCCAGTGACCGTTCGACATTATCTCGCAGGCGCTTTGCTGGCGCTCGGCATCGCGCCCCAGGCTGTGGCTGCGACCAAGGCCGTCATCCCGAACGAGTCGCAGCGGGCGGCGGCCGTGGCGAAGGCGGAGGCGGCGATTGCCGGCATCGACCAGGAGCGCCTGCTCGCCGACCGCGACTATGCCGGCGAGATGCTCGCTCATGTCGAAACGCTGAGGACGGTGCGGACGGAGCCGGATGCGCTGTTCGCACTCGATACGTTGCGGTTGGTCGCCCTCCTGGGGGCCGTGCGCAATGCCGATGCGGCGGAGCTCGGCGTGAAGCTGATCGCGCAGCGGCCGTCCGAGCCGATGGTCTATCCGCTCGCGCTGTGGGCGGCGGTGCTCGCGGGCAAGTCGGACGCCGCGGTGCCGATGCTCGAATCGGCCGCGCGGCACGTGACCCGCCCGGAGCCGCTCGAGGAGGTGCGGTCGGCCCTGGACCAGGATCTCCTCGACGGGATTATCCGGCCCCTGGCCCAGGCGCGCAACGACCGTGCGACGCAGCGGCTGGCGGAGGCGCTGCTCATCATCGGCTCCCCCGTGTTCGACAATGCGGTGGAGGCCGACCGCTACCGGGTGCTGGCGATCGACGGCCGGCTGGCGGCGGGCGATGTCGCGGGCGCCAGGGCGCTTGCCGATCGCGTGATCGAAACCGGCGCGACGCTGAGGCTGATCGGCGCGCACCGTTACGACCCGCTGTTCGCGGGGGACGCGGACCGGCTGGCCCGGCTGGACCGGGCGACCGCCGCCTATGACGCGGATACGAAAAAGCGCGCCGAGATGAAGGCGGACGATCTTGGCGCCCGGCTCTTCCGCGGCCAGTTCCTGCGCGGCGTCGGCAAGGAGCAGGAGGCGCTGGCCGTGCTCCTGCCGGCCACGCGGGACATGGCGGCCGTCGAAGCGGGCGGCGAGATGGCCTTCTGGATCGTCAACGAAGCCGCCTATGCGCTGACCTCATTGGGCCGCAACGCCGAGGCGATCGCCCTGATGGAGAGGCTGATCGCCCTCGACATGAAGAAGCATCCCTATCTGATCAGCATGGCGATCAACCATGGCGAGTTGCTGAACTCCGCTGGCCGCCACCGGGAGGCGGCCGCTTACGAGACCATGCTCATGAAGAAGGGCGACGGCTTCGACAGTCCTTATGGACGCATGTGGATGTGGTCGGCCGCCGCCTGCGGCCATGCCCTGGCCGGGCATCCCGCGGCGGCGGCTCCGTGGCTGGAGAAGCTCGAAAAGCGAAGCTCCGACAATGAGGCGGCCCATATGCGCGCTTTACTCTGCGCCAACCAGCTCGATCGGGCCGAGCAGTTGATGCTGACGCGGCTGGGAGGCAGGCACGCGGCCGAGCTGCTGCTGCGGATGCACGATTATCAACTGGGCAGCTTCAAGTCGCCCGCCCGGCGGCTGCTCCAGGAGCGGGGGCTCGCCGTTGCTCGCCGGTCGGCCGTGCGGGCGGCGGCGGCCAAAGTCGGCCGGACGCTGTCGCTGCCGCTGTCCAAGGTTTTCTGGGGCGATTATTGAGGCGGCTATTGCGCCGTCCAGCCGCCGTCCATCGACAGGTTGGCGCCGGTGATCGACCCGGCTTCATCGCGGCACAGGAACAAGGCCAAGGCGGCGACTTCCTCCGGGGTGACGAAGCGCTTGGTCGGCTGGGCGGCGAGCAGCACGTCGTTCATCACCTGCTCGCGGGTGAGGCCGCGCGCCTTCATCGTGTCGGGTATCTGGTTCTCGACCAACGGCGTCCAGACATAGCCCGGGCTGATGCAATTGACGGTGACTCCGGCCGTCGCCATCTCGAGCGCCACCGCCTTGGTGAGGCCGGCAATGGCATGCTTGGTGGCGACGTAGGGCGCCTTGTTGGCGCTGGCGACGAGGCTGTGCGCGGAGGCGGTGTTGATCACCCGGCCCCAGCCCTTCGCCTTCATCCCCGGCAAAGCCAGCCGGATGGTGTGGAAGGCGGCGCTGAGGTTGAGCGCGATCAGCAGGTCCCATTTGGCGACCGGGAATTCGTCGATCGGGGCGACATGCTGCATTCCGGCATTGTTGACGAGGATGTCGACCGGGCCGGCCTCGGCCATCATCGCCTCGATCGCCTCGGGCTTGGTCAGGTCGGCATTGCTGTAGCCGGCGCCGAGCTCCTCCTTTAGCTTCGCGATCTCGCCCGGATCGCCGAAGCCGTTCAGGGTGACCTTGGCCCCCTCGGCCGCCAGCGCGCGGGCGTAAGCGAGGCCGATGCCGGAGGTCGAGCCGGTGACGAGCGCGGTCTTGCCTTTGAGGAACATGGGCGGTCCTTATGCTAGCGGCGGGTGAGGTCGAAGGCGGCGGTGGCGCCGTCGTGGATGTTGCGGGCGATCAGCTCCGACCGGGTCATCGTCTCGGCGATGGCGGCGCGGCCGGCCTGCCAATGCTCGGCCATGGCGCGGGCGGAAAATTCATAGTCGCGCTTGCCGCCCTCCCAGGCATTGGCGCGGTAGATGAGCTGGACCAGGCTCACGGCATGCTCGTGCGCGAGCTCGCCGAGCGCGGCCACGTCGGAGTCCGCGGCGAGCCTGGCCGGCAGCTTCGCCAGCACCTTGCGGATCAGCTCGCGCTCCTGGCGGCGCCGCAGCAGGGTGTCGGAAATCTGCCGGGTGCGGCTCGAATAGCGTATTTCCTTTTCGCGCTCGTGGACGTCGAGGAGGGTCTTCGGCAGCGCGCCTGCTGCGGGGAACAGGTCGATCTGGAAGACGAGGGCGTCGCAGCCCTGGCGGTCGAGCACATGGGCGAGCGGCGTGTTCGAGACGATGCCGCCGTCCCACCAATATTTGCCGTCGATCTCGACCGG
>DASVRK010000256.1:0-7675 GCA_036388655.1 Allosphingosinicella sp.
CGTCAACGGCTCTCCCCGAGGAGTCATCGCCACGATTGGTGCCTCTGGCCGACGCTCCAGCACATCGTCCACCGCAGCGGCGAGCACGTCCGCCCGCATCACCATTCCTGCCCCGCCCCCGGCCGGAGTGTCGTCGACCGAGCGGTGCCGGTCGGCCGCGAAGTCGCGAATCTGGACCGTCTCGATCGACCACAGCCCGTCGGCCAGCGCGCGCCCGGCGAGGCTGTGGCCGAGCGGACCCGGGAACATCTCGGGGTAGAGCGTCAGGATGGTGGCGGCGAAGCTCAAGGAGCGACCGCCGCCAGCCGCAGCCCCTGGATGCCCGGGGGAGCGGTGGGCGCAAGCAGCAACTGGCCCTCGACGGCTCCGCGCTCGCAGGTCCAGCGGAAGCGGCCGGCAAGCGCGCCGTTCGGCTCGATCGGGGCCGAGGTCTGGCAATCGCCCACCTCTCCCTGGAGCCGGACCAGCTCGGCGCGCCAGTTCTCGCGGGAGCGGTCCATGAGGAAGTTCATCGCCAGGAGATCGGCCGCCGCGCCGACGTCGCGCGCCCTCCAGATCCGCGTGGCCGCCGCATAGGCGCGGGCCAGGGCTGGGCTTACCGGAACGGTGCGGCTTTCGAGCGCGCCGGCGCGATGGAACGCGATGGCCGCGTCCCACACGGCGCCGGCGCCGCCATTATAGGTGCGGTTCGAGAAGACGAAGAGCCCGACATTGTGATCGGGGAGCAGCAGCATGTGCGAGCCGTAGCCGGGATAGCCGCCGCCATGGCTAAGCGTCAGGCCGAGCTCACAATCCTGGGCGGCGATGAGGCCCATCGCATAGGCGGCCGCCTGCCGGCACGCCGCCTCGCCGGTGCTGCCGAAGCGCGGGCGGACCCGGACGAAATTCGACCCCTGCGCCATTTCGCGGACGGTCGCGCGGCGCACCGGCCCCGCCTCGGCGCCGTCGCGCGCGGGCCATCCGGAAAGCAGGAACGCCATCCAGCGCGCATAGTCGTTGGCGCTGGTCTGGACGCCGCCCATCGCGCCGAACGCGCCGTGCGCCATGGTCGGCTCTTCGCTGTGGCGCTCATTCTCCCAGCGATAGCCGAGCGCCCGCCGCGCGAGCGGCCAGTCGCGCACTTCGTAGCCGGTCGAGGCCATGCCGAGCGGGCGCTGGATGGTGCGCTGGATGTAGCGGTCATAGGGCTCGCCCGACACGTTGGTGACGATGCGGCCAAGCAAGGCATAACCGAAGTTGGAATATTCGAACGCGGTTACCGGCGTGCGGGTGAAGGGCACGCCCGCCTTGAGCATGCGCGTGAAGGCGGCTTCGGACAGTGGCTGCTGGCGGTCGCCCCAAGGGTCGTCGGTGACGAAGCCGGCGCTATGATTGAGGAGGTCGCGGACGCGGATTTTCGGCGAGTCGGCGGTCGGATAGGTCCAGCCGCGCATTTCCGGGACGTAGGTCTCGGCCGGGGCGTCGAGCGAAAGCTTGCCAGCGTCGCGCAGGTTGAGGATGGCGAGCGCGGTGAAGGCCTTCGACATGGAGGCGATGCGGAACAGGCTGTCCGGCGTCACCGGCCGCCGCGCCTTCAGATCCTGGACGCCGAGCGCCTTCACATGGACCAGCCGCCCATCCTGGACGATGCCGTAGACTAGCCCCGGCGCGTGCGTCTCCGCCTGAAAGGCAGCGAAGATGCGGTCGATCTCCGGGATGGCGGTCTCGACCTTCGGCGGCGCGGGCTGCGCCGAAGCCAGCGCAGGGACGATCAGCAGCAGCGCCGCAAACCAGGCTTTCAGCAATCTCATTACCGCCTCCTGGTCCAATTCTCGACCTTTAGCTCCGGTATGTCCTCGAAGTCCGCTTCGTTGTTGGTGACGAGCGTGAGCCCCAGTGCCAAGGTGTGGGCCGCAATAAGCCGGTCGAGCTTCCCTCGCCGAAACGGCACGGATGGGAACGCCCGCGCCGCAGCAAGGCCGAATGGCTGCGGTTCCACCACCTGGAGCAGACGGTCGAAGCTGCTTCTTACCGCAACCGACTCTCCCATCCCGTACAAGGCTTCCGCGACGCAGAGGGCCGAGGTGACGAGACTGCCGGGGGGCCGTTGCTCCACCTGATCGCGCAACGGTTCGGAGTTGCCCGCGACCAGATATACCAGAATGTTCGTGTCGAGCAGGAACGAAGGCTTAGTCACGCGGCAGCAGCTTTCCTTGCCAGTCGAGTTCGCGCGGCGCCATGTCCCGCCTCTCGACGGGCTTAAGGCCGGGGCACGACCCGTAAATGCCGGTGAGGTCGATGCGCTCCTGGGGCTTCGCGACGGGCTCGACGATGTAGCGGCCGCGTTCCTCGCGCACGATCATCTCGACGCCCGCATCCACGCCGAGCGACTTGGGGAGGCGGACCGCGACCGAATTGCCCGACTTGAACGTCTTGGTCGTCTTCACCCTCACCTCCGTATATACGGCATGTATATACCTGCCTCCCCGCCAAAATTCAATCCGCGCCGGAACCCGCCCCGCGCCGGATCGCTCAGCGCGCATGGACGAAATGGACTATGATTGCCTGGTCATCGGCGGTGGGCCGGCGGGGCTTACCGCCGCCATCTACCTCACCCGCTACCATCTCTCGCTGAAGGTGGTGGATTCGGGCAAGAGCCGCGCCGGCTGGATCCCGTGCACCCATAATCATGCCGGCTTCCCCGGCGGCATTTCCGGCAAGGAACTGCTCGCCAGGATGCGCGAGCAGGCGCAGATGTACGGCGCCTCCATCGAAACCAACCGGGTCGGCCGGCTCGACCGGATCGAGGGCGGCTTCATGGCCGAATGGGGCGCGGGATCGGTGACCGCGAAAAAGGTGCTGCTCGCCACCGGCGTCACCAACCGCCGCCCGCCGATGGACGAGGACCTCCATAACGAGGCGCTGGCCCAGGGGCTGATCCGCTATTGCCCGGTCTGCGACGGCTATGAAGTCACCGACAAAAGGGTCGGCGTGATCGGCAGCGGCGGGCATGGCGTGGCCGAGGCCGTGTTCATCCGCGGGTTCACGACCGACATCACGCTGATCGCGCCAGACCGCGCGCACGATCTCAGCGACGAGGACCGGGCGCGGATGGACGAGTTCGGGATCAAGTGCGTCGACGGCCCGTGCCAGGCGGTCGCCGCGGCCGGAAAGTGCATCACCATCGCCACGCCCTATGGCGACCATGTGTTCGACAGCGTCTATCCGGCGCTCGGCTCGGACACTCATATCGAGCTGGCCCTGCAGGTCGGCGCTGAGCTTCACGAGGACGACACTTTGCTGGTCGACGACCATCAGCGGACCAGCGTGCCAGGGCTCTACGCGGCCGGCGACGTGGTGAAGGGGCTCGACCAGATCAGCCACGCCATGGGCGAGGGCGGCGTCGCGGCGACCACGATCCGCAACGACCTCGCCAAGGAGAAGCCAATCATCCGCGAGCGGCTCAAGGGCAATTCGATCAGGTAAGGAAAGCGGGGTCGACCTGGATCGCGGCGCCGGCGAGGTCGGCGACGCCGGCCCGGAACGGCACCATCACCCGCCGGCCGTCGGGCCGCTCGATCTCAAGAATGTCGCCGGCGCCGAAATTCTCGACCGCCACGACGGTGCCGAGCGGCTCGCCGGCCGCGCTCTCGCAAGGGAGGCCGATCAGGTCGGCATGATAATATTCGCCTTCCTCGAGCGGCGGCAGCGCCGAGCGCGGCACCATCACGAGGCTACCGCGAAGCGCCTCGGCCGCGTTGCGGTCGGCAATCTCGGCGAAGCGGGCGATCGGAGCCCCGCCGCCCGCCTTCACCGACTTAAGCGTCAGCCGGCGCTCTCCCACCTGGACGGTCTCATACCGGCTCAGGCTCTCGACGGTCTCGGCGAACAGTTTCAGCCGGACCTCGCCGTTAATGCCATGGGCTCCGGCAATGGCGGCGAGGGTGACCTGCGGCTCGGCCAAGCTTATTCGGCCTTGTCGGCGCCTTCCGCCGGGGCGGCTTCCTCGGCGCCCTCGGCGGGCTGGTCGGTCGACTCGCCCTGGTTGGGAGCCTCGTCGGCCGGCGTCGCCTCGCCCTCGTCGCCGCCGGCGGCGGTCGGGGCCTCGTCGGCGGGAGCAGCGGCTTCGTCAGCAGCCGGAGCCTCGTCGGCGGGAGCGGCGGCTTCCTCGGCGGCCGGAGCCTCCTCAGCGGGAGCGGCGGCTTCCTCAGCCGGCGCAGCCTCGTCGGCAGCGGGAGCCTCGTCGGCAGCGGGAGCCGCTTCGGCCGGAGCCGCTTCAGCAGCCGGAGCTTCCTCGGCAGCCGGGGCTTCCTCGGCGGCGGGAGCTTCCGCAGCCGCGGCGGCGGCTTCAGCGGCCTCGGCGTCGCGCGCGGCACGCTCCTCGGCGCGCTCCTTCGCCTTTTCGCCGGGCTCGCCCTTCTTGAGGTTGGAGCGGGCCGGGCGCTCGAGCAGGCCGGCCTGGTCGAGGAAGCGGTGGACCCGGTCCGACGGCTGCGCGCCGACCGAGAGCCAGTGGCGGGCGCGTTCGGTGTCGAGCTTCACGCGCTCTTCACTGTCCTTGGGGAGCAGCGGATTGTAGCTGCCGATCCGCTCGATGAACTTGCCGTCGCGGGCATTGCGCGCATCGGTGACGACGATCTTGTAATAAGGCCGCTTCTTCGCGCCGCCGCGAGCGAGCCGGATTGCTACTGCCATGGTATTTTCCTTTCTTCGTTCCCCGGCAAAGGCCGGGGTCCAGTTGTTCTGCTTCGGGTCCGGCTTCCGCCGGGGTCACTCACTTCTTCATGAACTTGTCGAAACCGGGCGGGAGATTGAACGGCTGAGCCCCCGGCCCGCCGGGAAGGCCGGGGAGACCCGCCGGGGGTCCGGCGCCGGGGCCGCCCATGCCGCCCATGCCGCCCATGCCGCCGCCGAGCAGCCCGCCGAGGCCGCCGCCGCCCCCGCCGAGCAGGGCGCCGAGCTTGCCGAGGCCGCCCATCTTCCTGATCTTCTTCATCGCATTGGCCATTTCCTGGTGCATCTTGAGCAGCCGGTTGACCTCCTGCACCGTCGTTCCCGAGCCCTTGGCGACCCGGATCTTGCGCTTGGCGTTGAGCAGTTCGGGCTTCGCCCGCTCCTTCGGAGTCATCGAGCCGATCATTGCGTCGAGCCGGACCAAAGTCTTCTCGTCGGCCGCGCTGGCGGCGCCGGCCATCTTCTTCATCCCCGGCAGCATGCCGGCGAGCGCGCCGAGGCCGCCCATGCGCTGCATCTGCATCAGCTGACTGCGCAGGTCGTTGAGATCGAACTGCCCCTTCGCCATCTTCCTGGCGAGGGCTTCGGCCTCCTCGATCTGGATCGTCTCGGACGCGCGCTCGACCAGGCTGACCACGTCGCCCATGCCGAGGATGCGGCCGGCGACCCGGCTCGGGTGGAAGCCTTCGAGCGCGTCGATCCCCTCGCCGACGCCGGCGAACTTGATCGGCTTGCCGGTGACGGCGCGCATCGACAAGGCCGCGCCGCCGCGCGCGTCGCCGTCCATGCGGGTAAGGACGACGCCGGTAAGATCGACCTGGCCGGCGAAGCTCTGGGCGACGTTGACGGCGTCCTGCCCGGTCAGCGCGTCGACCACGAGCAATATCTCGTGCGGCTGCGAGACTTCGGCCACGGCCTTCATCTCGTCCATCAGCGCCTGATCGACGTGGAGCCGGCCGGCGGTGTCGAGCAGCAGCACGTCATAGCCCTGCAGCCGCGCCGACTGGAGGCCGCGCCGGGCGATCTCGACCGGCTGCTGGCCGGGGACGATCGGCAGCGTCGCGACCTTGGCCTGGGTGCCGAGCACCGCCAATTGCTCCTGCGCCGCCGGGCGGGCGACGTCGAGCGAGGCCATCATCACCTTCTTGCGGCCTTTTTCGCTGAGGCGCTTGGCGATCTTGGCGGTGGTGGTGGTCTTGCCCGACCCCTGGAGGCCGACCATCATCACGATGGCGGGCGGAGTCACTTCGATGTCGAGCTCGGACGCGTCGGCGCCGAGCATCTCGACCAGCGCATCGTGGACGATCTTGACGACCTGCTGGCCGGGCGTGACCGACTTCAGGACCTGGTGGCCGACCGCCTTTTCGGTCGCCCGCTCGACGAACTCGCGCACCACCGGCAGGGCAACGTCGGCTTCGAGCAGAGCGATCCGGACCTCGCGCATCGCCGCGCGCACGTCGGCCTCATTGAGCGCGCCGCGGCCGCGCAGCCGGTCGAAGACGCCGCTCAGACGATCGCTCAAGCTGTCGAACATTCCGTCTTCCCTGCCTCTACGTCCAAACGCAAAAGCGCCGGCGGGCGAAACCTCGCCGGCCAGCGCGCGCCCTCGGACGCTGCTCAAAACCCATCACTGGGATGGCCGGCACATAGCGCCCGCCCCCGCGATTGGCAAGCCGGAGCGCCTTAACGGCATCTTCACGCCCGCTCACTTAGATCAAGGCTCCGGTCCGGCGCGCGGAGATTGACGGCAGCGATGGCGAGTTTGTTCAAGAAGGAGAGGCCTCGCGGCGGGTCCGCGGAGAGCAGCGACTTCATCATCATCAGCATCGCCGTCAGCACCCTCCTGGCGCTGGCCGCAGTCGGCAACCTCTATTTCGAATCGCTCCGGCAGCAGCTCGTCCGGATCGGCGCCGACAACAGCAATCTGGTGTTCGGGCTGCTGCTCCTCAACGTCGCGCTCAGCATCTACGGCTTCCGCCGCTATTCCGACGTCCGGCGCGAGGTGGTCGAGCGCACCGCCGCCGAAAAGCGCGCCCATTCGCTAGCTTCGACCGACCCGCTGACCGGCTTCCTCAACCGCCGCACGCTCGGCCACGCCGTCGACGAGCTGCTCGCGAGCTGCGAGCAGCGCAAGCGCTCGGTCGCGATGCTGATCATCGACCTCGACGGCTTCAAGACCATCAACGACGTCCACGGCCACCTCACCGGCGACACCTTGCTGCGGACCACCGCCGAGGTGATCGAAAAGGCGCTGCCCCCCGGCGCGATCGGCGCGCGCCTCGGCGGCGACGAATTCGCCGCCGCCTTCGCCATCGATACCGACTCGCCCGGCACCGTCGATGCCACCGCCGCCTATATCGTCGAGCGGCTCGGCAAGCCGTTCGACCTGGCCGGAGTCCACGTCCATATCAGCGCCTCGGTCGGCATCGCGCTTTCGGACCGCGACTGCACCAGTGTCGACGGGCTGCTGCGCCGCGCCGACATCGCCATGTATGCGGCCAAGAAGCATGGCCGCAGCCGCTACATCTGGTTCGACGCGAGCATGGAGCGCGAGCTCCACAAGCGCACCGCGATCGAGGTCGGCCTGCGTAGCGGCATCCCGCAGGGCGAGTTCGTCCCCTATTTCGAGCAGCAGGTCGACCTCGTCAGCGGCAGCCTCCACGGCTTCGAAGTGCTCGCCCGCTGGCACCATCCCGAGCAGGGCATCGTCATGCCCGACGAGTTCATCCGCGTCGCCGAGGAATCGGGCCTGATCGGCGACCTTTCCTTTTCCGTGATGCGGCAGGCCTTCCAGGAGGCACGCAATTGGGACTCTTCGCTGACGCTGTCGGTCAACATCTCGCCGACACAGCTCAAGGATCCGTGGCTGTCGCAGAAGATCGTCAAGTTGCTGGTCGAAACCGGCTTCCCGGCCGAGCGCCTCGAAGTCGAGATTACCGAAAGCTCGCTGTTCGAAAATCTC
>DASVRK010000257.1:0-5243 GCA_036388655.1 Allosphingosinicella sp.
TCCATTGATCACCAACCCCACCAGCACGAGGCCGTCGATGAAGGTCAGCCCAGTAATAGTTGCGGCCGTCACTACGCTGGCTGCCGGCAAGGTCGTGAGAGCGCTCATTCGGACAGCTATGGCCTCTTCCTTAGGTCCGGCTTCGAAACGCTTTTCGTCGTCCGGTCCGTCCAGTCCCAGGTCCGCGACTCACATGGCAGCCAGGAACTTCCGACTACGTTTACTGGGAAACCTAGCCCGCGGCTCTCGGTGGAGGCGTGACGCCGGTCACGCTACATATCGCCCGCTAACTCGCCTGGTCCCTGCCTATTTTCGGCAGGAGGGGAGGGGGCGGCTAAGTACTTGAAAAGGTGGCGGACACCACTCGGCCAACCTAGGACGCACCGATCGAGGGTGAAGGTTGGCGCCCGCTTCGGCCCGGATGCTCGTCCCAGGATGTTCAACGAAAGCCGAGGAGTTTTTCCGTACCTTTTCCGTACGAGCCCGACAGGAATTGGCTAAGTCATTGAAAAGATGGCGCACCCGACAGGATTCGAACCTGTGGCCTCTGCCTTCGGAGGGCAGCGCTCTATCCAGCTGAGCTACGGGTGCCTGGGCGAGCCGCTTAGCAAAGCCCGGGTGAGGGGGCTAGAGCCTTTCAGCGTGGCGCTTTGGCGCCGGCGCCCCGCGCAGCCTTGCCTGGATCCTCGCCGGGTGGCGGCGTCTTCGGCTGATAGCGGCACAAATCGGCGGCCACGCAGCGCCAGCATTCGGGGCGGCGCGCCTTGCAGACGTAGCGGCCGTGCAGGATCAGCAGATGGTGGGCGTCGCGCCGGTAGGGCGGCGGCGTCACCCGGTCGAGCGCGAGTTCGACGGCGAGCGGGTCCTTGCCCGGCGCGAGGCCGGTGCGGTTCGCGACCCGGAAGATGTGGGTGTCGACCGCGAACGTCTCGGCCCCGAAGGCGGTGTTCATCACCACGTTGGCGGTCTTGCGGCCGACCCCGGGCAGCGCGACCAGCGCGTCGCGGTCGGCCGGGACCTCGCCGCCATGCTGTTCGATCAGCCTATGGCTCAAGGCGATCACGTTCTTGGCCTTGGTGTTGAACAGGCCGATCGTCTTGATCGCCTGCCGCAGCCGCTCCTCGCCGAGCTCGACCATCGCTTCCGGCGTACGCACCGTTTCGAACAGCTCGCGCGTGGCCAGGTTCACGCCCGCGTCGGTCGACTGGGCCGACAGCACCACCGCCACCAGCAAGGTATAGGGGTTCACATAGTCGAGCTCGGTCTTCGGGTTGGGCGTGCGGTCGGCGAGCCGCCGGTAGAATTCCGCGACGTCGGCCTTTTTCACCTCAGCCCCAGCACGTCGGCCATGGCGTAGCGGCCGGGCGGGCGGTCGACCAGCCACAGCGCCGCCCGCACCGCGCCGCGCGCGAAGATCGCCCGGCTCTCGGCGCGGTGGCCGATCTCGACCCGCTCGTCCTCGCCGGCGAAGATCACCTGGTGGTCGCCCGCCACCGAGCCGCCCCTGAGCGACGCGAAGCCGATCCGGCCGCTGCCGCGGTCGCCGGTGATGCCGTCGCGGCCGCGGTCGCTCACGCTGTCGAGCGCCACGCCCCTCCCGTCCGCCGCGGCCCGGCCGAGCAGCAGCGCCGTGCCCGAGGGAGCGTCGACCTTGTGGCGATGGTGCATCTCGACGATCTCCACGTCCCAATCCTCGCCGAGCCGCGCCGCCGTCTCGCGCACGAGATGGGCGATGAGGTTGACGCCCAGCGACATGTTGGCCGCCTCCAGCACCGCCACCTCGCTCGCGGCGCGCTCGATCATCCGGCGATGCTCCTCGCCGAGCCCGGTCGTGCCGATCACGATCGGCTTGCCGGCCGAAACGGCGGTGTCGAGATGATGGTCGAGCCCGTCGGGCGCCGAGAAGTCGATGTAAACGTCGCAGCGATCCTCGACGATGCTGACGTCGTCGCGGTCGGCCAGCACCTCCGCGATCGCCTTGCCCATCCGCCCGCTGGCGCCGAACAGCCCTATGCCTGTCATGACCTTAGCCTTGCCTTTGCCGCTCCATGGGCGAGGTCCGCGACATTCGCAACATTGTGATCCCCGTGCTCCCCGCTATTTCGTCGAGGGCGTCCTCTGCCGGAAATCAACATGATGCAGGTTGCGGCTCCCGTTTCCGGCCTCGACAAGGCGCGGTCCGAGTGGCACCTTCCCCGCCGGCGTCGCGAGTCTCGGCGGCGCTTTCGCGTTATGGGGTAACGCTGGGGGCGAGCATGGCCGGGGCCATCTGCCGGGATCAGGATCGCGCTTCGAACGCCGCTTGCATCGGGCAGGCCGCAGCGGCGCGCCCACATCATCAGCGAGGCGATCGCGCGCCCGGATAAGCGGGCAAGGCAAAGGGGGGACCAGCCATGGCTTTGATCAGCATCACCGACATCGTCCGTGTCGACCAGGAAGGCCTCGGCGGCGGTCATAATGACAGTCAGGTCGTCGTCCAGGCGCTGAGCGACGGAGGCTTCGCAATCGCCTGGCGCGAATATGAGGAGAATGGATCCGGCTCCTACCGCGTGTTCACGCGCAAATACGATGGGTCGCTCGCCGCGGTGGGCGACATGGTCAAGCTCGACGGCACCGACCGCGACCCGCTCTCCGGCAACGGCACCGGCCGGCCGTCGATCGCGGCGCTGGATAACGGCGCCTTCGCGGTCGAGTATAACGATCTCGGCGATGTAACCCGATATTCGAATGGCGCGCCTTATGGGGCTTACTGGATGTGGGTGGCCGAAATGACCGCCGGCGGGACGATCGGCGCCCAGACAACCCCGTTCGGCCGGCCCGATCCGGACGACGATCAGCAGGCCAACACGATCTGGGTCAGCGCGATCGCGGGCGATGGCGACGGCGGCTATCATTATGCGTTTGTTCAATCGCTGACGGAAGTGTCCGGGCACAGGTTGGTGGTCAACGGATCGGTGCTGGAGACTGGCCTACATTCCAATGGCACCGCGATCGGCCTGAACGGCGTCGGGGTCACCGACTTCGGAGATGGTGTTTTCGTAACATATCAGCGTAACGTAGACTCAGGCGATGCCGATCTCTGGGGCCGTTTTGTCGGCGGCGCCGCCGATGGCGCTGAGTTCCGGATCAACACCCAAACCGCCGGCTACCAGACGCTGAACAGCGCCAATGACGGCATAGCCGTTCTGTCCAACGGATCGGTGGTGGTGACCTGGCGGGACACTTCCTCCGCCGACGACGCCACCGATCCGGGCTATGGCGTCCACGCGCGCATCATGGGCGCGAACGGTGTGCCGATCGGCGACGAATTCGTGCTGTCGGCCACGCCCGGCGGCGACGAAGGCAACGCCGCCGTCGCCGCCATGAGCGGCGGGCGCTTCATCGCGGTCTGGCACGACGACGTCGGAACCGTGGCGCAGGTCTTCTCGTCCACCGGCGAACGGCTCGGCGACCAGGTCAAGATCAACGACAATCTTGTCACCTCCGTCACCGTGCTGGCCGACGATCGCGTGGTGTTCGCCTGGAACCTGCCCGGCCAGACCGTCACCCAGGTGTTCCGCTTCCCCGACAAGTTCGGCACCGGCGGCGACGACCGGATGCGGGGCGGCGCGGGTGACGACGTGCTCCACGGGCTCGCCGGCAACGACCTGTTGATCGGCTATGCGGGCGCCGACGAGCTGCGCGGCGGCGCCGGCAACGACGTCTATTATGTCGATCATGCCGGCGACAAGGTCGTCGAGCTGCCCGACCAGGGCCGCGACCGGGTGCGCTCCACGGTGGATCACACGCTCGCCGACAATGTCGAGGATCTGCGGCTCGCCGGGGCCGCCGTCACTGGCACCGGCAACGCGCTCGACAATCAGATTTTCGGCAGTTCGGGCGACAATTTCCTCTACGGGCTCGCCGGCGACGACGAGCTGCGCGGCCAGAGCGGCATCGACCGGCTCGAAGGCGGCGCGGACGCCGACACCCTCTATGGCGGGCTCAGCGGCGACCATCTGCTCGGCGACGGGGGCGGCGACAGGCTGATCGGCGAGGCCGGCAACGATATGCTGGAGGGCGGCGCCGACATCGACACCCTGCTGGGGCAGGACGGGGCCGACACCCTGCTCGGTGGCGACGGGGCCGACACCCTCAACGGCGGCATCCAGCGCGACCTGCTGACCGGCGGCGCGGGCGGCGACATCTTCCTGTTCGACGACGGCCACAGCCGCGAGACCCGCGCGGCGGCCGACCAGATTACCGATTTCACCCGGGCCGACGGCGACCGCATCAACCTGCGCGCGATCGACGCCAAGTCGGCGACGCCGGACGTGGACGACAAGTTCAGCTTCATCGGCACCCAGGCCTTTTCAGGCAACGGCGCCGGCGGGCAGCTTCGCTACGTCAACTCCCAGGGCAACACCTTCATAGAGGGTGACGTGGATGGAAACGGTGTTGCCGACTTCATCATCCGCCTCGACGGCGTCCACGCGCTTCAGGCGACGGATTTCGTCCTGTAGCCGCGGCCCCCTATAACCGCCCGATGAGAGAGATACGGAACATCTTCGTCCTCACCGGGGCGGGCATCTCGGCCGAAAGCGGGGTTGCGACCTTTCGCGGGCCCGACGGACTGTGGGAGGGCCACCGCGTCGAGGACGTGGCCACGCCCGAAGCCTTCGAGCGCGATCCGGCGCTGGTCCAGAAATTCTACGACGCCCGCCGCGCCAAGCTCCGGACGGTCGAACCGAACGCCGCCCACCGGGCGCTCGCCCGGCTCGACGCCGAATGGCCCGGCGAGCTCTTTATCGTCACCCAGAATGTCGACGACCTTCACGAACGGGCGGGCGCGAAGCGCGTGCTCCACATGCATGGCGAGCTCCGCTCCGCCTGGTGCCTCGCCTGCGACGGCCGCTCCCGCTGGGAGGAGGATCTGGCCGATGGCCCGTCCTGCCCCGGCTGCGGCGGGGGCGGCACGCTGCGGCCCGACATCGTCTGGTTCGGCGAGATGCCTTACGGGATGGACCGGATCGACACGGCTCTGATGAAGGCCGATCTGTTCGTGTCGATCGGCACTTCGGGCGCGGTCTACCCCGCCGCCGGCTACGTCCAGACCGCCCGCTATCTCGGCGCCCGCACGCTCGAGCTCAACCTCGAGCCGAGCCAGGGCAGCTTCTTCTTCGATGAAAGCCGGATCGGCCGGGCAGGGGAACTGGTGCCCGCCTGGGTGGAGGAGATGCTGGCGACGAGCTGAAACGTCGCAG
>DASVRK010000258.1:0-9933 GCA_036388655.1 Allosphingosinicella sp.
GTCCGAAGTGTATCGGCGTTGGGGCTGGGTCGGCCGGGTCTGGACCTGGCACGAGGCGGCTGACACGCGGCTGTTTCATCCGCCGACCGATGAACGCGAGCGCGACGGCTTGGTCTGGATCGGCAATTGGGGCGAGGGCGAGCGCACCAAGGAGCTGGGGGATTTCCTGTTCCGCCCGGCCCGCGACGCCGCGCTGCCGCTCGACATTTTCGGAGTCCGCTACCCGCCCGAGGCGCTGGAGCTGCTCGACCGCTACGGCGTCCGCTATCGCGGCTGGCTCCCCAACGCCCGGGCGCCCGAAATCTTCGCCCGCCACCTCGCCACCGTCCACGTGCCGCGCCGTTATTATTCGACCATCCTGCCGGGCATCCCGACCATCCGGGTGTTCGAAGCGCTCGCCTGCGGCATCCCGCTGGTCTCCGCGCCCTGGGCGGACAGCGAAGGCCTGTTCCGGGTCGGCGAGGATTTCCTGATGGTCGCCAGCCGCGCGGAGATGACGAAGGCGCTGAAGCGGCTTCGGGCCGATCCCGCCCTCCGCGGCGCGCTCGTCGCCAGCGGCCTCGAAACCATCCGCGCCCGGCACACTTGCGGCCACCGCGCCGAGGAGTTGCTGGCGATCGCCGAAGCACTCGCGGCGCCCGCGCCGCTGAGGAGCGTCGCATGAAGATCGCCTTTTACGGATCGAGCCTGCTCTCCTCTTATTGGAACGGCGCGGCGACTTATTATCGCGGGCTGCTGCGCGACCTCGCCGGGCGCGGCTACGACGTCACTTTCTACGAGCCCGACGCGTTCGACCGGCAGCAGCACCGCGACATCGATCCGCCGGAATGGGCGCGCTCGGTCGTCTACCCCGCCACCGAAGCGGGGCTGCGCTCGGTGCTGGCCCAGGCGGGAGGCGCCGACATCGTCGTCAAGGCGAACGGCGTGGGCGTGTTCGACGCCGAATTGCTCGAGGGGATCGTCGCCCACAGCCGCCCGGGCGCGCTGCGGATCTTCTGGGACGTCGATGCCGCCGCCACGCTCGAGGAGATGCGCGCCGACGACAGCCACGTGGTCCGCCGCATGCTGCCCGAGCTCGACATGGTGCTGACCTATGGCGGCGGTCCGCCGGTGGTCGAGGCCTATGAAGGGTTCGGCGCGGCGCAATGCGTGCCGGTCTACAACGCGCTCGATCCGACCACCCACCATCCGGTGGCGCCGGACGAGGCCTTCGCCTGCGACCTCGCCTTCCTCGGCAACCGGCTGCCGGACCGCGAGGCCAGGGTGGAGGAATTCTTCCTGAAGGCGGCCGGGCTGCTCGCCGAACGCAGCTTCCTGATCGGCGGCAATGGCTGGGAGACCAAGGCCATGCCCGCCAACGTCCGCCACATCGGCCACGTCTACACCCACCAGCACAACGCCTTTAACTGCACCCCGCTCGCCGTCCTCAACGTCGCCCGCGACTCGATGGCGCATATCGGCTTCTCGCCGGCGACCCGCGTGTTCGAGGCGGCCGGCGCCGCCGCCTGCCTGATCACCGACGCCTGGGAAGGGATCGAGCTGTTCCTGAAGCCGGACGAGGAAGTGCTCGTCGCCCGTGACGGCCAGGACGTCGCCGAGCTGGTCGCCGCCCTCACCCCCGAGCGCGCCCGCGCGATCGGCCAGGCCGCGCTCCGCCGCACTTTGGCCGAAAACAGCTACGCCCACCGCGGCGCGCAGGTCGACGCGCTGCTGAGGGCGGCGCTCCCCAATCGTCATCCCCGCGAGATGGCGGAGGCGCAGGCATGAGCGAGCAGCCGCTCCGTCTCGTCGTGCTCGGGCTCTCGCTCTCCTCCTCATGGGGGAACGGCCACGCCACCACCTTCCGGGCGCTCCTGAAGGCGTTCGCCGCCCGCGGCCACGACATATTGTTCCTGGAGCGCGAGGTCCCCTGGTACGCCTCCAACCGCGACCTTCAGGACCCCGATTACTGCCAGCTCGAATATTATGCCGACCTCGCCGGCCTCGAGCGCTGGCGGAGCGACATCGCCCATGCCGATGCGGTGATCGTCGGCTCCTACGTGCCCGAGGGCGTCGCCGTCGGCCGCTTCGTCCAGGCGACCGCGCTCGGCGTCACCGCCTTTTACGACATCGACACGCCGGTCACGCTCGCCAAGCTCGCCCGCGGCGATTTCGAATATCTCTCGCCCGAGATCATCCCCGGCTACGACCTTTATCTCTCCTTCACCGGCGGCCCGACGCTCCGCTTCATCGAGGAACGCTACAAGTCGCCCGCCGCCCGCGCGCTCTATTGCTCGGTCGATCCCGACGCCTATCCAATGCTCGACGTGCCGAAGACATGGGACCTCTCCTATCTCGGCACCTACAGCCCGGACCGCCAGCCGACGCTGGAGCGGCTGCTGATCGAGCCGGCCCGGCGCCTCCCCGACCGCCGCTTCGTCGTGGCCGGCCCGCAATATCCGGGCGACATCGACTGGCCCGCCAATGTCGAGCGCATCGAGCACCTGCCGCCGCGCGATCACGCGCGATTCTACGCCGCCTCGCGCTTCACCCTGAACGTCACCCGCGCCGACATGATCGCCGCCGGCTGGTCGCCCTCGGTGCGGCTGTTCGAGGCCGCCGCCTGCGCGGTCCCGGTCATCTCGGACGCATGGCAAGGCATCGACAGCCTGTTCGCCCCCGGCCGCGAGATCCTGCTCGCCGGAAGCCCGGACGAGGCGACCGACATCCTCACCGGCCGCAGCGAAGCCGAGGCCGCGGCGGTCGGCCAGGCGGCGCGCGCGCGCGTCCTGGCGGGCCACACCGCCGCCCACCGCGCCGCCGAGCTCGAAACCTCTTTGCGCGAAGCGGCCGGCGCCGCCGTCCCGGAACTGGTGGAGGCCTCGTGACTCGCGGAGGAAGCTAGGTCGTTGCTTACATGAACCAATTGTTACGAGCCGCGTTCAGCCGGTTAACTAAGTTGAACAAGAAGTAGAAGAAGAAGCTGCAAGGGAGCCGCCTGTGAAGAACGGAACGAGCAAAAAGGCGCTGGTGACAGGCGGCGCCGGATTCATCGGTTCGCACCTGATCGACGCGCTGCTGGCGCAGGGCGCGAGCGTGACCTGCCTCGACAATTTCCAGACCGGCCGGCCACAAAATCTCGGCCATCTCGAAAGCGAAGGGCGCTTCGACTTGGTCGAGGCCGATGTGGTCGACGACCTGCCGCGCGAGATCGCCGGGCGCGACTTCACCCACATCTACAATCTCGCCTGCGCCGCCTCGCCGCCCCATTATCAGGCCGATCCCGAGCATACGATGCTGACCTGCGTGCTCGGCACCCGCAATTTGCTCCGCCTCGCCGAGACGACCGGCGCCCGCTTCCTGCTGACCTCGACCAGCGAGGTCTATGGCGATCCCGAAGTCCACCCGCAGACCGAGGATTATCGCGGCTGGGTCAACTGCACCGGCCCGCGCGCCTGCTATGACGAGGGCAAGCGCGCCGCCGAGACGCTCGCCTTCGACTTCGCCCGCATGGGCCGCGCCGACGTCCGGGTCGCCCGCATCTTCAATACTTACGGGCCGCGGATGCGCCCCGACGACGGCCGCGTCGTCTCCAACGTCATCTGCCAAGCGCTGGCCGGGGACGACATCACCATCTATGGCGACGGCTCCCAGACGCGCAGCTTCTGCTACGTCAGCGACCTGGTCGACGGGCTGATGCGGCTGATGGATTCGGACAGCGCGATCGACGGGCCAGTCAATCTCGGCAACCCCAATGAGCTCACCGTCGGCGATCTGGTCGAGCGCGTCCTCGCCCTCACCGGCTCACGCTCCAGGCTTACTTATCTCCCGCTCCCGGTCGACGACCCGCGCCGGCGCAAGCCCGACATCAGCCGTGCGCTGGAGCTGCTCGGCTGGCAGCCGCGAGTCGCGCTGCCGCAGGGCCTCGAGACGACCGCGGCCTGGTTCGCCGACGCGGCCAACGATCTTCCGGGCCGCTGGCGCATGGCCGCCCAGCCGGCCGGCGTCGGCGACCGCGGGCTGATCATGGGCGTCGCGGCGGAATAGCGGGGGCGGTTCGCCGGCCGAATGACTTGAGCCGAATTGGCGGGGATCGCCTGGTGGTCTCTGCCACCGGTCCAGATTCCTCGCATGCCGGACTCTCGTCATTCCAGCGCAAGCTGGAATCTCACTTCGTCCCGCCGGCCCGCGTCGTAGGGAAGGGAGATTCCAGCTTTCGCTGGATGACGATGTCCGGGTCAGCCCTCGTCGAGGGCGGTGCGGAGCTTCTTGCGCAGCGAGCGCAGTTCCTCGGCGGGGAAGGATTTTCCGTCGGCTTTGGCCGGAGCCACAGGCGGAATCACCTCCTCGCCGTCGGCGACGCCGCTTGCGAGCAGCTGCTGGACGCCGCGAATCGTATATCCGTCGCGGTTGAGCAGGCGGTGAATGCGATTGGCGAGCGCCACGTCGGCGGGGCGGTAATAGCGGCGGTTGCCGGCGCGCTGGAGCGGCCGGAGCTGAGGGAAACGGGTTTCCCAATAGCGCAGGATATGTTGCGGAATTCCGAGGTCGGCCGAAAGCTCGCCGATGGTGCGAAAGGCCTGGTCGCTCTTGCGGGGAGCCTCGGCCACAGCCTCAGCCGCCGTCTACGATCCGCTCGCGCATAATCTGACTGGCGCGGAAGGTAAGCACCCGGCGAGGAGCGATCGGAACTTCGACGCCCGTTTTCGGATTGCGGCCGATTCGCTCGCCCTTGTCACGCAGGATGAAGCTTCCGAACCCGGAAATCTTCACATTCTCACCCTCGGACAGCGCGTGGCACATGTGATGAAGGATGCGCTCGACGATGTTCGCCGACTCGGCCCGGGACAGCCCGATCTCCCGATGTACGACATCGGCCAAGTCGGCCCGCGTAAGCGTTCCGACTTCCGGCTTCCTGATTGTCCCAGCATCAGCCATTGGTATTCCCTCCCCGAGAATAATCCGGAAAGATTAGTGTAACTTGAGGGTAAGCGCAATATCGATTGCAATAAATCGTCATTAATAACGGACGACCGCGGCTCCCCATGTGAAACCGCCGCCCATCGCCTCCAGCACGATCAGGTCGCCGCGCTGGATGCGGCCGTCGCGCACCGCGACGTCGAGCGCCAGCGGCACCGAGGCGGCCGAGGTGTTGGCATGCTGATCGACGGTGACGATCACCCGCGCCGGATCGAGTCCGAGCTTCTTGGCCGTGGCGTCGAGGATGCGCTTGTTGGCCTGGTGCGGGACCACCCAATCGACCTCGTCGGCAGTGTGGCCGGCGGCCTCGAGCGTTTCGTTGAGCACGGCGGCGAGGTTGACCACCGCATGGCGGAAGACCTCCTTGCCCTTCATCCTCAATTTGCCGATCGTCCCCGTGGTCGAGGCGCCGCCGTCGACGAACAACAGGTCGTTGTGGCGGCCGTCGGCGTGGAGCTTGGTCGCGAGCACCCCTTTGTCCTGGGCGTCGACCGAATGGAGCAGGATCGCGCCGGCGCCGTCGCCGAACAGGACGCAAGTGGTCCGGTCCTCCCAGTCGAGGATCCGGCTGAACGTCTCCGATCCGATCACCAAAGCGTAATCGGCCATGCCGCCCTTCAGCATATTGTCGGCGACGGACAGGGCGTAGAGGAAGCCGGTGCAGACGGCGGCGACGTCGAAAGCGATGCAGTCGTCGATGCCGAGCGCGGTCTGGACGCGCGTGGCGCTGGCCGGGAAGGTCTGGTCTGGCGTGGCCGTGGCGAGCACGATCAGCCCGACCTGGTCGGCCCGCACCCCGGCGTCGTCGAGCGCCTTGCGGGCCGCTTCCGTGGCCAGCGTCGCGGTGGTCTCGCCGTCGGCGGCGATGTGGCGGGCGTGGATGCCGGTCCGCTCGACGATCCATTCGTGAGTCGTGTCGATCCGCTCGGCAAGCTCGGCATTGGTCACGCGCCGTGGCGGCAGCGCCGATCCCGTGCCCGCGATCACGGAACGGCGGCTCATTTGGCGGCCGCCAGCTGGGTATGGGAGGAGACGTTCTCGAGATCCTCGGCGATCTTCCTCGTGAGGTCCTCCCGCACCATCCGGGCGGCGACCTTGATCGCGTTCGCCACCCCTTTTTCGTTGGCGCTGCCGTGGCTCTTCACGACGAGGCCGTTCAGCCCGAGGAAGACGGCACCGTTATGGTTGTTCGGATCGAGATGGTGGCGCAGCAATTCGGTCGCCGGGCGCGAGATCAGGAAGCCGATCTTGGAGCGCACCGAACTGGTGAAGGCGCGGCGGAGGAGATCGACGACGAAGCGGGCGGTGCCCTCGGCGGTCTTGAGCGCGATGTTGCCGGAAAAGCCGTCCGTCACCACGACGTCGACGTCGCCGACGGAGATCTTGTCGCCTTCCGTGAAGCCGTCGAAGCTCATGCCCAGATAATCGGCGTCGCGCAGGATCGCCGCGGCGTCCTTGAGCTCGTCGGTGCCCTTGAGCTCCTCGGTGCCGATGTTGAGCAGCTTCACGCGCGGCCTTTCGAGATCGAGCACGACCCGGGAATAAGCGGCGCCCATGATCGCGAACTGAACCAGATTCTGGGTGTCGCACTCGGTGTTGGCGCCGAGATCGAGCATCACCAGGTCGTTTTCGCCTAGCGTCGGCAGCAAAGCGGCGAGCGCCGGCCGGTGGATGCCGGGCATGGTCCTGAGCGCGAGCTTGGCCATCGCCATCATCGCGCCGGTATTGCCGGCGGACAGCGCGGCATTGGCCTGGCCGGTCTTGACGGCATTGATGGCGCGGCCGAGCGAGCTGGTCTTGGCGCGGCGGATCGCCTGGGTCGGCTTCTCCTCGGAGGCGATCACGTCCTTGGTGTGGACGACCTCGGTCGAGCCTTCGAGACGGGGATGCTTGAGGAGCTCGGCGCGGATCGCGGCTTCGTCCCCAAACAGCAGGAAGCAGAGATCGTCGCGGCGCTCATGCGCGCAGGCGGCCCCGGCCACCATCACGGCGGGGCCGGTATCGCCACCCATTGCGTCGATTGCGATCCGTGGCGACGCGCCCACCGGTCCCGCCTTCCCGGATCGCAGCCGTTAAGCCTCTACCGGCCGGATTTCGCGGCCATTATAATGGCCGCAGGCAGCGCACAGATTGTGCGGCAGGTGCAATTCGCCGCAATTGGCGCATTCCTGGAAGTTCACCGGCTTCAGCGCGTGATGGCTGCGGCGCATGTTGCGCTTGGACGGCGAGGTTTTTCTCTTGGGGACGGCCATTGTGGCACCTGTTCCAATAGTCTTGAGTGTGTGATGCGGGCGAGCACCGAGCCAGGGGTCAATGGCCAAGCGGCCGCAGGCCCTGGCGGCCGAGCGCTCACGTTGAAGCGGGGCCGCCTATAGCGAATTCCCGCATTGTTGCAAGCACCGGCTGCCCGTGCAAGCTGGGGAGCGACACAGGGAGATGCAAGCATGGAAACGCTGCCGATCACGCTCACCATCGCCGGGGCCGCCGCCCTGCTCAACGTCTGGCTGGGCTTCAGGGTCAGCCTGCTCAGGCGGCGCCACAAGGTGGCGCTGGGCGACGGCGGCGAGAGCGCGGTGACGGCACGAATGCGGGCGCACGCCAATTTCGTCGAATATACGCCCTTCTTCCTGATCCTGCTCGGCCTCGTCGAAATGGCGCGGGGGTCGGCGACCTGGCTGTGGCTGGTGGCGATGCTGTTCATAGTCGGCCGCATCCTGCATCCGTTCGGCATGGACCGGCCCGGGGCCAACGCCCTCAGGGTGGTAGGCATCTCGCTCACCTGGCTGACTTTGCTCGGCCTTGCCGCCTACGCCCTCACCATCCCCTATCTCGACCGGGGCCGCCCCCCGACGATGACTTACGCATCCGCCTCGGCGGCCTCGGGTTCCTAGGCGCGGGCCAGCACCCGGTCGGCGACGAACGGGTTGGTGCGGCGCTCATGCCCGAAATTGCTGGGCGGGCCGTGGCCGGGCAGGAAGGCGGTGTCGTCGCCGAGCGGCCACAGCTTGGTGACGATCGCGTCGATCAGCTGCTGCGGGTCGCTGCGCGGGAAATCGGTGCGGCCGACCGAGCCCTGGAACAGCACGTCGCCGACGATCGCGATCCGCGATGCCCGCTGGTGGAAGATCACGTGGCCGGGCGTATGGCCGGGGCAGTGATAGACGTCGAAGGCGATGTCGCCGACCGTCACCTGGTCGCCCTCGACCAGCCAGCGGTCGGGCTCGAACGGGACGCCCAAAATGCCGTAGCGGGCGCCGTCCTCCTCGAGCCGGTCGAGCCAGAATTTGTCGGCCTCATGCGGCCCCTCGATGGGCACGCCGAGCTCTTCGGCGAGCGGCTTGGCCGATCCGCAATGGTCGATATGGCCGTGGGTGAGAATGATCTTCTCGATCGTCACATTCTGCGCCGCGGCCGCCGCCTTCAGCCGGTCGAGGTCGCCGCCGGGATCGACGAAGGCGCCGCGCATGGTGCGCGTGCACCACAGCAAGGTGCAATTCTGCTGGAGCGGCGTCACCGGGATGATCGTGGCGCGAAGCGGCGGGGTCGGCATAAGCGGCCCATGGCGCGCCGCGGCGGGGGATGCAAGCATCCGAGCGGCAACGGATTTTAACGAAAAATTGGGCGGCGCCGAGGAGGACGCCGCCCAACCCACCGCATCGCTGGGGGCTTTAGCGAAGGGTGACCATGATCTGCGTCAGCGCCGCATAAGCGGGGTTGCCGAAGGTCGAGACCGCGCGGCTGATCTGCTCCTCGGCGCCGGCGACGGCGCTGCGGCGGCAGGCGTGGCCGGCCATGACGGTGGCGACTGTATGGTCGGCCTCCTCGATGCAGAGCCGGTCGGCGGCCTGGGCGATCCGGCTGTTGAGCCGCGCGAGGCCCGCTTTGTTGGCGAGGTTGAGGTCGGCGAAGCTCACCCGGATGGTCGGGCGCGGCTCGGCCGAGCCTTCGACGACCACCGGCTCGTGCTGGGCGGCCTGGACCGTGGCCGGGATGATGAGCGCCGCCACGGCGATCGCAAGACCGGCGGCTCCAAGTTTCACGGTGTTCATGTCGCAATCTCCTTTCTGCGTTGCGCTCGCGGCGAGCTGTTGAATGACTGGATGGAGGGGGTCTGAGCCGCGCCCCGTCCGACACGCTTTGGATAGGCGAGGAGCGCGGGCGAATGCGCGGCCGCTTCGACCTGCCGCCGGGCGCGTTCGATCAGCGGACGGAGCGTCCGACGAAGCGCCGCGAGGCTTCGATCAGCGGCGCGCGGCCGCGGTCACGGGCGGATATTCGGGGGAGCAAGCGCGCGGGCGTGCCCGAGTCGCATCAGGCCGAGGCGCTCAGCACTCCACCACGTTGACGGCGAGGCCTCCGAGCGAGGTCTCCTTGTAGCGGACGTTCATGTCGAGCCCGGTCTTGCGCATCGTCTCGATCACCTGGTCGAGCGACACGCGGTGGGTGCCGTCGCCGACCAGAGCGAGGCGCGAGGCTTCGAGCGCCTTGACCGCGCCGACCGCGTTGCGCTCGATGCACGGCACCTGGACGAGGCCGCCGACCGGATCGCAGGTGAGGCCGAGATTATGCTCCATGCCGATCTCGGCGGCATTCTCGATCTGGCGGGGCGTGCCGCCGAGCGCGGCGGTGAGCCCGGCCGCCGCCATCGAGCAGGCGACGCCGACCTCGCCCTGGCAGCCGACCTCCGCGCCGGAAATGGAGGCATTCTCCTTGAACAGCGATCCGATCGCGGCCGCGGTGAGCAGGAAGTCGTGGACTCCATCATAGCTCGTGCGCGGCGTGAAGCGCTGATAGTAACGCAGCACCGCCGGCACGATTCCAGCCGCGCCGTTGGTCGGCGCGGTGACGACACGGCCGCCCGCCGCATTCTCCTCGTTCACCGCCAGCGCCCAGAGATTGACCCAGTCTAGCACGGTCAGCGGGTCCTGGAGCGTCCGCTCGGCGCGCTCCATCAGGAGGCGGTGGAGGGCGGGT
>DASVRK010000259.1:0-14311 GCA_036388655.1 Allosphingosinicella sp.
CTGCGAAGTATCGTTCCCCTGCGAAGCATCGTTCCCCTGCGAAGGCAGGGGTCCAGTCCCGGGCCGGCGCTTCAGCGGCGGCCCGGTCATCCGCCCCGGATGGAGGCGGGATATATGAAACAGCTCTGGAAGCTCAGCGCCGTCGAGCAGATTAACCCCGACTGGCGCGACCTGTACCCAACCCTCGTCTGACAGGCTTCGCCTGGTCTGGACCCCTGCCTTCGCAGGGGCACGAGCGCCGCACCTGTTCCCCTGCGAAGGCAATTGTGCCCCTGCGAAGGCAGGGGCCCAGCCCCGGGCTGCCGCTTCAGCGGCAGTCCGGTCATCCGCCCCGAAATCATTCGAAGCGGCCCGCTACTTTACCCCTCGATATCGCGCCCGCGCGTCTCCGGCAGGAACAACAGGCCGAACACCAAAGTCACCCCCGCCACCACGATCGGGTACCACAGCCCGTAATAGATATCGCCCGAGGCCGCGACCATCGCGAACGCCGTCGTCGGCAGGAAGCCGCCGAACCAGCCATTGCCGATATGATAAGGCAGCGACATCGAGCTGTAGCGGATCCGGCTCGGGAACAATTCCACCAGCAACGCCGCGATCGGCCCGTAGACCATGGTCACATAGAGGACGAGCAGGAACAATATCCCCACCACCCGCACCCGCTCGATCCGCCCCGGATCCGCCTCTTCCGGATAGCCGACCGCCTTCAGCGCCGCCCCCGCCTCCGCCTGGAAGCCGGCGATCGCCGCCGCCGGCGCCGCCCCGCCTTGGGGCTCGGGCGCCGCGATCCGCGCGGCTCCGATCCGCACCTCGGCCCGCGCCCCCGCCGGCGCCGCGACATTGGCGTAGCTCACCCCCGCTTTGGCCAGGAACGACTTGGCGATGTCGCAGCCGCTGCGGTCGAATTTGTTGCGCCCGATCGGGTCGAACTGGAACGCGCAAGACTCGGGGTCCGCGACCACGCTCACCGGCGCCGCCTGCTGCGCCGCGTGCAGCGCCGGGTTGGCCGCCCGCGTCAGCGCCTCGAACAACGGGAAATAGGTCAGCACCGCCAGCGCGCAGCCGGCCATGATGATCGGCTTCCTCCCAATCTTGTCGGACAGCCATCCGAACAGCACGAAGCCCGGCGTCGCCAGCGCCAGCGCCACCGCAATCAGAATGTTGGCCGTCGCCCCATCGACCTTCAGCATCCGCTCGAGGAAGAACAAGGCGTAGAATTGCCCGGTATACCAGACCACCGCCTGCCCCGCGACCGCGCCCACCAAAGCGATCAGCACGATCTTCAAATTGCCCCAGCGCGCGAAGCTTTCGCGCAACGGCGCCTTGGACGTCGTCCCCTCCTTCTTCATCCGCTGGAACACCGGGCTTTCCGCAAGCTGCATCCGGATCCACAGCGATACGCCCAGCAGCAGGATCGAGATCAGGAACGGCACCCGCCAGCCCCAGGCCGCGAACGCCTCCTCGCCGATCAGGCTGCGCGTCCCGATCACCACCAGCAAGGCCGCCAACAGCCCCAAGGTCGCCGTCGTCTGGATGAAGCTCGTATAAAGCCCGCGCTTGCCCGCCGGCGCATGCTCGGCGACATAGGTCGCCGCGCCGCCATATTCGCCGCCCAGCGCCAGCCCCTGCAGCAGCCTGAGCGTCACCAGCAGCACCGGCGCCGCGACCCCGATGCTGGCATAGCTCGGCAGCAGCCCCACGAGGAAGGTCGCCACCCCCATCAGGCTCATCGTCACCAGGAACGTATATTTTCGCCCAACCAGGTCCCCGATCCGCCCGAACACCAACGCCCCGAACGGCCTTACCGCAAACCCCGCCGCAAACGCCGCCAGCGCGAAGATGAAGGCGGTCGTCTCGTTGACCCCCGAGAAGAACTGCGTCGAAATATATCCCGCGAGCAGCCCGTAAAGGTAGAAATCATACCATTCGAACACCGTCCCCAACGACGACGCCACAATGATCTTCCGCGCACTCGCTTTGGGCTCCGCCCCGTCCGCCGTGCCGTCCGCCGCCGCCCCAGCCATCCGCACTCCCCTTTCGAGCCCCGCCATAACGGGCCACCCGCCGGGAGCGCAATCGACCGCTGCTCCGGAAGCCGAGCCACGCGCCCCACCCTGTCGACCCAACCCACGCGGGAACCAAGCCCAAAAAGGAAAACCGTCATCCCAGCGAAAGCTGGGATCTCCCTTCCCCCTTCTGCCCCAATCCCCAACATTGCCCCCCAACCCCCACCCCCCTAAAACCGCCGCCAGCCCCCACGGAGCCGCCCCGATGAACCTCCTCCTCGCCGCCGCCCTCCTCCTCGCCCCGACCCCCGCCGGCACCCTCCTCGTCGGCAACAAAGGCGAAGACACCTTAAGCTTCATCGACCTCGCCTCCGGCCGCGAGCTGGCGCGGCTGCCGACCGGCCGCATGCCCCACGAAATCGCAATCTCCCCCGACGGGCGCCAGGCGGCGGTGGTCGCTTATGGCGGCGCCAGCCTCGACATTTTCGACATCGCCGCCCGCCGCCGCCTGCGCAGCGTCGCGCTCGCCCCCAATCAGGGCCCGCACGGCCTGGTCTGGCTCGCCGACGGCCGCCTCGTCGCCACCACCGAGCGCAGCCGCAGCCTCACCCTCGTCGATCCCGCCCGCGGCGACGCCGTCAGCGCCGTGCCCACCGACGAGGAGGGCACCCACATGGTCGCCGTCGCCCCCGCCGGCCGCCTCGCTTTCACTGCCAACATCGCCGCCGGTACAATCAGCGTCATCGACCTCGTGGCCTTGCGCAAGCTGCGCGACGTCCCCATCGGCGGCGCCCCCGAAGGCATCGCGCTCACCCCCGACGGGAAGACCCTGTGGGTCGCCGACCTCGAAGGCGCCCGCGTCCTGGCGTTCGACGCCGCCGCCTTGGCCGCCCCCGACGGCGCCGCCCTGACCCCCCAGATCGCCATCCCGCTCAAGCTCCGCGGCGGCTCCCGCGCCGAGGTCGAGACCGCGCTCATCGCCCCGCTCGAGCGCGAGCTTCGCGCGCTCCCCGAAGTCGCTTCCGTCCAGACCACCGCCGAGGCCGGCGCCGGCTCCGTCACCGCCACCCTGCGCCCAGGCGCCGACCTCGCCGCCGCCACGCCGCTCGTCGCCGCCGCCCTCCGCCGCGCCGGCGCCGGCTTCCCCAGGGGCCGCGCCGAGGCCGAGCTTCGCCCTTATGGCGCCGCCCCGCTCGCCATCGTCGCCACCGGGCCGCGCCCGATCCGGGTCGCAATCAGCCCCGACGGCCGCTTCGTCGTCACTTCCGATTTCGAGAGCGGCAGCCTCACCCTGATCGACGCCGCCACCCGCGCCAAAATCCGCACCCTGCCCGTCAGCGGCACCGCCGACGCCGCCCAGGTCACGATCATCTTCTCCGCCGACGGCCGCCGCCTCTACGTCGCCGAGACCGGCCCCGACACCGTCGCCGAACTCGACTTCCCCTCCGGCCGCCTCCTCCGCCGCCTCAAGGCAGGCCGCGACGGCGACGGCCTCGCCATCGCGCCGTGAGCCCCGTCATTCCCGCGAAAGCGGGAGCCAGAGACGACCGCAGGTCAATCCCGCTCCCCTTTCCGTCACCCTGAACTTGTTTCAGCGTCCACGGCCGCGCCAGCCTCCAATCCACCCGAAGCAAGCCCGCCACCCCCGCAGGGCACGCGCCCCATCCCCGCCCCAGCGCGCGACCAAAGCCCCGCTCGGAACGACCAACCCGACACTTTCCCCGCCCGGCCGATTCGACGCCCCCCGCCGCGCAGCCTAAGCTGAGCCGCCCTCGCCTTTCTTACGAGGGCAAGCTTGCGGACGCCCGGGCTTCACGGCCCCGGCGCCGGCGACCGAGGGGGACGCATCATGGCTGTATTCGCTGGATCCGACGCGGGCGAAACCATCCGTCCCGACCTCGTCACCGACTCGGTGTTCCGCAATCCGCCCGGCGCCAGGCCCTCCGACGCCGACGACATCATCAACGGCGGCGGCGGCGACGACATCATCGAGGCCGCCGGTGGCAACGACATCGTCGTCGGCGGCGACGGCGACGACCAGGTCCTGCTCGGCGCCGGCGACGACATCTTCCGGGCCGCGTGGGGCGCCGGCAACGACATCGTCAACGGCAGCGCCGGCTTCGACAGCTACGAATGGCGCGGCACCGATTTCGGCAACGAGTTCGAGCTCCGCGTCTCGGCCGCCGGCATGAGCCTCCACCGCGACGCCGGCGGCACCTTGAACGACGTCGAGCGGCTGCGCCTCGACATGGGCGGAGGCAGCGATTTCGTCGTTCTCGACAATCTCGGCGGCTCGAGCCTCGAGCGGGTCGAGATCGACTTCGCCGCGGGCGAGGGGCAGGAGGATTTCGACGCGGTCAATTTGCTCGGCGATTACGGCGCCGACCGGCTGGTCGTCCGCCAGGCCGGCCCGGGTCTCACCATCGCAGGCCTCGCCGCCGCAATCTCGATCGCCGGCATGAGTTCGGGCGACGAGGTGCAGATGTTCGCCAGCTCTGGCGACGACGTGATCAACCTGTCCGCGCTCCTCGCCGGCGCACCGAGAATGCTGATCGACGGCGGCACTGGCGACGATCTGATCCTGCCCGGCATGAACGCCGACCGGATCTCGGGCGGCGGCGGCGTCGACACGGTCAGCTACGCGCACTCGCCCGAAGCGGTGCGGATCGGCGCGGTTGGCATCGCGGGCGACGGCGGCTCGGCCGAGGGCGACATGATCTCCCTGTGGAGCACGCTGATCGGCTCCGCCTTCGACGACACCCTCGCCGGCAACGCCGCCGCCGACACTTTGATCGGCGGCGCCGGCGGCGACCGGCTCGGCGGGGCCGGCGGCGACGACATTCTGAACGGCGGCGCCGGCGACGACCAGCTCGACGGCGCCGACGGCGAGGACCGCATGTTCGGCGGCGCCGGCGACGACCGCTTCGAGATCGACCAGGCCGGCGACCGCGTCATCGAGGCGGCCGGCGGCGGCACGGACCGCATCTACAGCTCGATCGACATCACTCTCCCCGCCAACGTCGAAAATCTCAGCCTCGATGCGTTCGGCGGCGACCTCGACGGCACCGGCAACGCGCTGGCCAACGGCCTCGGCGGCAATGTCGACGCCAACACGCTGCTCGGCGGCGGCGGCGGCGACACCCTGCTCGGCTTCGCCGGCAACGACATATTGAAGGGCGGCGTCGGCATCGACACCGGCTATGGCGACATGGGGGACGACCGCATCTACGGCGGCGGCGGCGCCGACATTTTCGGCGGCGGCACGGGCCGCGACTGGTTCGTGTTCGACACCGCTCCCGGCCCCGGCCAGGCCGACACCCTCACCGATTTCACCCGCGCCGACGACACCATCTACCTGAAGCGCACGATCTTCGCCGGCCTCCCCGCCGGCACCCTCGCCGCCGACGCCTTCGTGCTCGGCACGGGCGCGCAGGATGCCGAAGACCGCGTCATCTACGACGCCGCCACCGGCCGCCTGTTCTTCGACCCCGACGGCACGGGCGGCGCGGCCCAACTCCTGTTCGCCCGCGTCGATCCAGACACCGAGCTGGGCGCCACGGACTTCCGCGGCTTCTGAGGGGGGCGCCCGCCCGCGCCGCCGCCACTGCCCGTCATCCCCGCGCAAGCGGGAGCCAGAGACGACCGCAGGTCAATCCCGCTCCCCCCGCCGAAACCCGCACTAATCTCGACAAAATACAGTCCGCCCTCTTATGCTGGCGACTCGGCTCCGTTCGTTTGCATTGTTGCGTAGGCAGGCTTCGCTCGATCAGGGGAATGCAGGATGAAGCTGCTCAAAGTCATCGGCTGCTTGTCGCTCGTCCTCGGTCTTCTGCGGCTGGTCGTTGACGGCCCCGCGGTCGCTGCCGTCGACTTGAAAAGCGCCGATCCGCTCGCTTCATGCTTCAGGCCCGCGCAAATCCCGCTCGGCGCCCCCGTGACGCTGTCGAACCTGGGCAGCGGCGCGCAGGCGGCATCGCTCTCCTATATCACCGATCAGCCGGTCGCTTTCGAGCCGGTCGATCCGCGCCTGCGGATCCGCCTCAGGGCGATGGCCGGGGCCGCGGCGCTGCCGCGCGGAACCCTGGTCCGCGTCGCGTCGGGCGAGTTCACGCTGGCGCAGGGGCGCGCGCGGCTCCGCTCGGGCACGGGCGCGGGCGCGATGCTCCTCGACGCCGCCGATCCGGTCCGGTTCGGGCACGCCGCCAAGGCTTCCTACGTGGTCGCCATCAAGCCGGTCCAGGTTGCGCCGCCCGCGCCGGGGGCGGCGGCGCGGCTGCTGCCCGCGGGGAGCTCCGGCACGGTCGGCCTGCGATCGCCGGTCGCGCTCCAGGCATTGCAGCCGATCGAGGTGCGGCCGTGGCTGCTCGGCCAGCGCGAGAATATCTTCCCGGTCCGCGCCTCCGGTCAGCGCGGGCTCAGCGACCTCGCCATCGACGTCCGGCATCCGGGCATCAGGTTCGATCCGGCCGCGCTCGCCATGGCCGGCTGCGCCTGGTCCGACAGCGCGCCGCCAGTGCCTGCCGCGGTCGCCAGCCTCGAAGGCGCGAGCCCCGGCGCCGGCAAGGCCCAGCTGGCGATGCCGTCCGAGCTGCTGCCGGCCTTCTCCGCCATCGTCCCGCAGACCGTCTATGTCGCTCTGGCCTCGGCGGACGGAGGCTATGCCGGCTACGGCGCCTTCACCGCCATCGATCGCGGCTGGGCGGGTGTCGGCGCCACCCTCCTCGCGGCGCTTCTGCTCTGGGGCTGCCTTAACGCGCGCCGCGGCGACGAGAAATCGTGGAGCGCCTGGGCGTCCGGCCTCTTCCTGGACGCGAATTCGCAGCCCAGCCTGTCGCTGTTCCAGATCTTCTTCTGGACCTTGATCACGGTCTGGGGGCTGATCTACGTCTTCATCGTCACCGGCGAGCTGATGAACCTCACCGGCACGATGCTGGTGCTGCTCGGCATTGCCGGGACCGGCACCGTCGCCGCCCGCTTCCTCAGCCGCGGCTCGACCGGGGCGCCCGCCGCTCCGGCCGTCCGCGCCCCGGCCACGCGCACCGAGGTCGATTTCGCGGCCTTGCTCAGCACCAACGGGACGTTCGATCTGTTGAAGCTCCAGCTGTTCGTCTTCACCCTGCTGATCGGCGCGTTCGTGGTGTGGCGGATCGCCGATTCCGGCGTGTTTCCAGAGCTCGACACCGAAACCCTGCTGCTGCTCGGCGTCAGCCAGGGCCTCTACATAGGCGGCAAGGCCGCCGCCCCCGCGACGGGCGACGCCGCGGAGCCGGGCCGGCCGGCATAAGCCCGGATCGAGGCCGGCCCGTGCGCCCGCCGCGTCACCCCCCCGGACCCAATCCCCTCCGCCCGCGTTTGCAATCGGCCCGCGTGGAGTGGGGGCGCATCCTCAGGGGCCTTGCTTGACGACCGAACACCGACCAGACCTCGCCACCGGCGCCGCCGGCCGCGGCGGCCTTCCCCCCTTTCCCCCTCGAAAGGACCACTTTCGAGGGCTCGGATGACCACCGACCAGATCCTCGCCTTCGCCGTAATCGGCGGCATGATGGGCCTCTTCATCTGGGGCCGCATCCGCTACGATCTCGTCGCCATCATCGCGCTGCTCGCCGCGGTCGCGCTCGGCATCGTGCCGCCCGACAAGGCGTTCACCGGTTTCGCCGACGACATCGTTATCATCGTCGCCTCCGCCCTCGTCATCTCGGCCGCAATCGCTCGCTCGGGCATCGTCGAGGCCGCCATCCAGCGGCTTGCCGGCCGCTTCAACCGGATGGGCTCGCAGCTCATCATCCTGGTCGGCTCGGTCACCATCCTCTCCGCCATGGTCAAGAATATCGGCGCGCTCGCCATGCTGATGCCGTCCGCCTTCCAGATGGCCAAGCGCTCGCGCACCTCGCCCTCCTGCCTGCTGATGCCGATGGCGTTCGGCTCCTTGCTCGGCGGCCTCATCACCCTCGTCGGCACCTCGCCCAACATCATCGTCAGCCGGGTGCGCGAGGAGATGACCGGCCAGCCGTTCGGCATGTTCGATTACGCGCCCGTCGGCCTCGGCCTCTCCGCCGCCGGCCTGCTGTTCCTGCGCTGGGGCTATAAGTTGCTGCCCACCAACCGCCGCGCCGCGCCGACCATGGGCGAGGCGCTCGACATCACCGATTACACCACGGAGGTCCGGATCCCGCCCCATTCGGCCGCCGACGGCGTCAGCATCGCCGAATTCCACCGGCTCGCCGACGGCGAGGTCGAGGTGACCGGGCTTCACCGCGGCGAGCGCCGCCGCGCGGTGCCGCTGCCCGACGCCCGCCTCACCGCCGGCGACGTGCTCATCCTCGAAGGCGAATCGGAAGCCTTGGAGCGCGCCATCGCCGGGCTCGGCCTGCAGCTCGAAGGCCAGCATCGCGGCGCCGCCACCGACACCGCTTCCGCCAACGTCGGCGTGATCGAGGCGGTGATCGCCAGCCGATCGATGCTGGTCGGCGACGCCGCCGGCCGGATCGCCCTCCACGACCGCCACGGCGTCAATTTGCTCGCCGTCTCGCGCCAGGGCGAGCGGCTGACCGAGCGGCTGCGCGACCTCATCCTCCAGCCCGGCGACGTGATCGTGCTGCAGGGGCCGCTCTCGACCCTCCCAGCGCGCCTCCGCGATCTCGGCTGCCTGCCGCTCGCCGAGCGGCCGCTGCGGCTCGGCAGCGCGCGCCGCGGCCTCGTGCCCGTAGCCATCCTCGGCGGCGCGATGGCGCTGACCGCGATCGGCTGGGTGCCGGTCGCGATCGCCTTCTTCGCCGCCGCCGCGCTGATCATGCTCGCCGGCGCGCTCCCCGCCCGCGAGGCCTACAGCCACATCGAATGGCCGATCCTGGTGATGATCGGCGCGCTTATCCCGGTCTCCGATTCGCTGCGCACCACCGGCGCCACCGACCTCATCGCCGCCTGGCTCTCCGCCACCGCCGCCACCCTCCCCGCCTGGGCCGCGGTCGCCTTGATCCTGGTCGCCGCCATGGCGGTGACGCCGTTCCTCAACAACGCCGCCACCGTCCTCGTCATGGCTCCGATCGCCGCCACCTTCGCGACCGAGCTCGGCTATCGCCCTGAAGCCTTCCTGATGGCGGTGGCGGTCGGCGCCGGCTGCGATTTCCTCACGCCGATCGGCCACCAGTGCAACACGCTGGTCATGGGCCCGGGCGGCTACCGCTTCGGCGATTACGCCCGCCTCGGCGCGCCCTTGTCGCTGCTGGTGGTGCTGGTCGGCGTGCCTTTGATCCTCGCCGTCTGGCCGCTCCGCTACTAGCCCCGCGGCTCAAGCCCCCCACACCTCGCGCGCATAAGCGAGGAAATTGAGCCCCATGATCTTCTCCACCCGGCGCTCCGAATAGCCGCGCCGCCGCAGCCGCTCGGCAAGGTCGCGAAACTGGCTCGGCCCCTGCAATTCCTCGACGAACGGCAAGGTGTCCGGATTCTCGCCTTTGGCGCCGATCCCAGCCTTGCGCCGCTCTTCGATCTCCCCGGCGATCAGCCGGCGATAACCGGCCATGTCGTCGACCCGGGTGAGGCCGCCGTCGGTGCCGATCCCGACATGGTCCTCGCCGCACACCTTCACCGCATGGTCGATATGCGCGACCACATCCTCGGCGGTGGCGACGCTGTCGGGGCTGAGGAAGGGCATGAAATAGATGCCGACGAAGCCGCCCCGCTCCGCCACCAGCCGCAATTCCGCGTCGCTCTTGTTGCGCGGCAGGTCGGTCAGCGCCCGGCAGCCGGTATGGTTGATCGAGATCGGCTGGCGCGACGCCCGCGCGGCTTCGAGGCAGGTGCGCTCGCCGCTATGCGACAGGTCGACCATGATGCGCTGCGCGTTGAGCCGCTCGACCAGTTTGCGCCCCAGCGGCGTGAGCCCGCGATTGAGCGGCGCCATCGCGCCGTCGCCGATCGAATTGGCGGGATTGTAGGTGAGCTGGATTACGCGGACGCCAAGGTCGGCGAATATCTCCACCCGGTCCGGCCTGGCGCCCATCATCGCCGCATTCTGGAAGCCGTAGATGATGCCGATCTTGCCCTCGGCCCTGGCGCGCGGGATGTCGGCGGCGGTCAGCACCTTCAGCAAATCGCCGGGATGCGCGCGCAGCCGCCGGTCCCACAGGCCAATGTCGCGGACGCTATATTCGAACGGCTCCATGTCGCCGGAGACATAGCCGAGCGTGCAGTTGATCGCCGTCACGCCCGAGCCCCGCGCGTCCGCGATCACCCGCGCCTCGAACCCGGGCCGCTCGGCTCCCCAGTCCTTGCTGGGATTGGGATTGGCGAGCCCGCCCAGCGCATTGACGATGATCATGTCCGGAGCGGCCGGTGCCGCCCGCACCAGCGACGGCATCGCCGCCGCGGCCCCGCCCGCCATCGCCAGGAAGTAGCGGCGATCGACCGCTGTCACCAAGGCGGACCTCCCCCTTCGGCGAGCCCCTCAGGCCGCCCGTGCGAGGAACGCGCTCTCCCGCGCCACCCACGGCGCGAAGCTCGGCCGCGCCAGCATCCCCTCGATATAGGCCATCAGCTTCGGCCGCTTGCCGGCGCCGCAGTCGAGCCCGAGATGGCGGAAATTGGCGAACGGGCTCGCCACCGCGATGTCGGCCAGCGTCAGCCGGTCCTCGACCAGGAAGCCGCTGTCGGGGATCACCCGTTCCAGATAGTCGAGGATCGGCGGCAGCTCCTCGCACTCGGCTTTCTCCGCCACCGCCAGATCGCCCTCGCGCTTCAGGAATCTGGGCGCGACCACGCGGTTGAAGAACATCTTGGTGCCGCACGCGCCGACGATGGTGTCGGCGAATTCGTCGAACCAGATCGCCCGCGCCCGCGCCTTGGCCTCCGCCGGGATCAGGTTCGGCTCGGGCTTCACCGCCTCGAGATAGGCGACGATCGCGCTCGAATCGGAGATGGCGAAGTCGCCGTCGCGAAAGCCGGGGATCTTCCGGAACGGGCTCGACTCGACGAATTCGGGCTCGTCCGACCATAAGGCGACCGGCTTCGATTCGACCTCGATCCCCTTCTCGGCGGCGAAGGCCAGCACCTTGCGCACGAACGGCGACAGCGACGAACCATAAACGATCATGCCGGCTTCTCCCTGGTGGCCCCGCCCCCGGATAGCCGCGCCCGCCCCCCCGCTCAACCCGCGCGGCGCAGGCGCGAAGCGCATCGGTGACAGCCCCCCGCCGACCCGCTACCAAATCGCGCATGAGTTCCTCCGCCCCCTCCCCCTCCGCCGAGGCCTTGATCGTGCGGCCCGTCGAGGACCCGGCCGATCGCAAGGCGTTCGTCGACGTCGCCTGGACTCTGAATTCCGGCGATCCGAACTGGGTGCCGCCCTTGAAGACCGAGGTCCACGGCCTGCTCGATCCGCGCACCAACCCCTGGTTCGAACATGCCGAGGCGCGCCTGTTCCTGGCCGAGCGCGGCGGCCGCGCCGTCGGCCGCATCTCGGCCCAGGTCGACAGCCTCGTCCAGGCGATGCCGCAGCATCAGGGCGGCGGCGAGGGCACCGGCCATTGGGGTATGTTCGAAGCCGCCGACGCCGAGGTCGCGGCCGCCTTGATCGCGCGGGCCGAGGATTTCCTGCGCGGCCGCCGCATGCGCCGCGCGATGGGCCCGATCAGCCTCTCCATCTGGGACGAGCCCGGCCTCCTGGTCAAAGGCCACGATCATCCGCCGACCGTGATGATGGGCCAAAACAGTCCCGCGTACGAAGCCTGGATCGAGGCCGCCGGCTATCGCCAGGCCCGCGACCTCCTCACCTACGAGCTCGACATCACTCAGACCATGCCGCCGCTCGTCCAGCGCATCGTCGCCAGCGGCGAGCGCAACCCGCGCATCCACGTCCGCAAGGTCGACAAGTCGCGCTTCGACGAGGAAGCCGCCCTGATCCTCGGCATCTTGAACGACGCCTGGAGCGGCAATTGGGGCTTCGTGCCGCTGACCGACGCCGAAATCGCTTATGCCGGCCGCAAGCTCAAGCCGATCGTGCGCGAGGATCTGATCCGCGTCGCCGAGGTCGACGGCGATCCGGTCGCCTTCATGATCACCCTGCCCGATCTCAACGAATTCACCCGCGATCTCAATGGCCGCCTGTTCCCATTCGGCTGGGCGAAATTGCTGTGGCGGCTCCGCAACCCCAAGGTGAAGACGATGCGCGTGCCTTTGATGGGCGTCGTCAAGCGGCTCCAGTCGACCCGGCTCGCCAGTCAACTCGCTTTCATGCTGATCGAATATATCCGCCGCTCCTCGATCGCCGACTATCACGCCACTCGTGGCGAGATCGGCTGGATCCTCGACGACAACCACGCCATGCGCGCGATCGCCGAGACCATCGAAAGCAGCATCAACCGCGTCTACCGCATCTACGAAAAACCGCTCTCGTAGCGCGGAATTGTTCCCCGGCGAAAGCCGGCGCCCGTTCCCCGGCGAAGGCCGGGGCCCAGTCCCCCGGCGAAAGCCGGGGTCCAGCGGACGGCCAAAGCTGGACCCCGGCCGTCGCCGGGGAACGACCCCTCAGCGCCGCTCCGCCCGCGCCTTCGCGGCAAGCGCGCGCAGCCGCCGGGTGGTGGCGCCGTCCCCCGAAAGCGCCGCCGCCAGCCGGATCTCGGTGGTCGTCCCGTCCGCATAAAGCGTCACCCGCCGCCGCACATAATGGCCGAGCTCGGGCGCCCAATCCCATTGCACGCGCTCGACCAGCCGCATGGTCGAGGCCGAATAGCGCTCGCACTGGATCGGCCAGGCCTCGAACGTCCCCGCCGGCACCGCCACCGGCGCCGGCCGCCCGACGCCGCACTTCCAGAAGGCGGCCGAGCGGCGGGCGCCGCCTTTGCCGTCGACGATCGTCACCGCCGGGAAGCGCGCCGTCTTGCCGGGCGCGAGCGGCCACAGCCGCCGCGCCGCCTCGCCGACGTCGCGCCGCCCGCCGACCCCGGCCACCTTCCAGGCGAGGATCGGCACGATCGGGTTGGCGCTGCGCTCGTAGGTGGTCCGGCCGATGCCCGACCAGGTCACGCGCTCGCCGCTGACGCCGCGCACCCGCTCGACCCGCCCGTCATTAAACACGAAGGCGTCGCCAGGCTCGTAGGAAGGAAGTTGGGCCGCGCCCGCGGCCAGCAGCAGGGCGATCATGATTCGGGGTCGACGAGCCCATAGCCATAGACCGGGTCGCGCCCGGGCGCGCCGAGGTCGCGCGCCGCCCGCACCATCCCCGCCACCGCCCGCTCGCGCGCGGCCGGATCGGGCGCCCGCAACTGCCGCGCCAGCCGCGCGCTGACCTTGGGCGCGGCGAACGAGGTGCCGCTGACGCTGCGCGGCGTGCCGGTCGAATCGACCGCCGTCACGTCGACGCCTTCCGCCGCCAGCATGGTGTGCGGCCCGCGATTGGCGCGCCGGTAGATGGAGCCGCGTCCGTCGACCGCGGTCACGCCGATCACTTCGGGATAAGCGGCCGGATAGAGCGGCGGCGCCGCCGGCCCGTCATTGCCGACCGCGGCCACCACCGCATGGCCGCGCAGCCGCAAGATCTTGATCATGCGGTGGACGATCGGGTTGGGCGGGCCGGCCAGGCTGATGTTCACCACCGGCACCTTCTTGGCCGCCATCCAGTCGAGCGCCCGCACCATTGCCGCGGCCGAGGCGTTGCGGCCGTCGAAGATGTTGGCCGAATAGATCGTGCCGACGCCCGCGTCCGCCAGCAGGGCGGCCACCGCCGTGCCGTGATGCTGGCGCGCCGAGGCATGCGGGGCGAAGCTCACAGCCTCGACCTTGACGCCGGCCAGCGCCGCCGGCGCGACCCCGCCGTCGATGATCCCGACCGGGCCGCCGCCGCCCGGCCGCCGCGCCGCCCGCCGCCCGGGCGGCGTCTTGCCGACATTGCCGGCGGCGAAAAGGTGGTTGAGCGCGAAGATCGAATCCGATTTGCGGCTGACCAGCTGGGCGAGCGCCGCTTCGGCGGTGCTGGTTTCCGGCACCGCGATCTTCAGCAGCTCGAGCCCGGTCCCGGGCAGCGATTCGCGCGACGACACTCGGAAGCCAAGAGCCTGCAGCGTGTCGCGGTCGCTCGGATCGTCGGTCAGCGCCAGCACTTCGCGCGCCGCGACCGCATAGCCTTCGCGATCATATTCCACCCCCCGCGACTCGCCCCCGCCGCGCCCGGCCTCGGCGCCTCCAGAGCCGTGGCCGCTATTGTCATCGTGGCGCCCGTCACGCCCGGAGCCGCTGCGCCCGTCGCGCAGATCGTCGGCCGCATCGGCGCGATCGTCGGCCGCATCCTCGGCCGCGTCCGCACGGTCGTC
>DASVRK010000260.1:0-17202 GCA_036388655.1 Allosphingosinicella sp.
AGGCGCGCTGGGACAAGGACGGCGACGCGCGCTGGGGCCATTATGCGCGCATCTGGCAGAAGCGGAGCGAGGGCTGGCGACTAATCGTCGACCTGCTGATCCCGGCGCCAGGAAACCCCCCGACTGAACCGGAAGGTGCGGCAACGAAAGCGAAATAATGGCTAACCTGCTTTAGCAACCGCGGAAAACTGCGGAACTGCCCACATCACAAGCCGTTCGTTACCAAACCGTTAGGAACCGAACAGCTGATTATGAACAACTTGCCCGTGCCAAACCGGGCTCCGCTGGAGCTTTGGGGCGGGGCCGAATGCACGATCGTTCGCGTCGGCGACAGCTGGCGCGACCAGGCGATCGAGACCGGCCATAAATTCCGCCGCGAGGATATCGACCGCTTCGCCGAACTCGGCATCAAGCGCGTCCGCTTCCCGATCCTGTGGGAGGCGGTGGCGCCGGACCGGCCGGACGAATATGATTTCGAATGGCAAGACGACCGGCTGGCGCTGCTGCGCGAGCGCGGCATCGAGGTGATAGGCTGCCTTCTGCACCACGGCTCGGGCCCGCATTATACTGAGCTGCTCGACCCCGAATTCCCGAGGAAACTCGGCGCTTATGCGACGCGAGTGGCGGAGCGCTATCCGTGGATCAAGATGTGGACCCCGGTCAACGAGCCGCTGACCACGGCGCGCTTCTCGGCGCTCTACGGCCATTGGTATCCGCACACCAAGGATTATGCCTGCTTCCTCCGCGCGCTGGCCAACGAGTGCAAGGGCACGCTGGAGGCGATGCGCGCGATCCGCCGCTTCATCCCCGACGCCCAACTGGTCCAGACCGAGGATCTCGGCAAATGCTATGCGACCGCGCCGCTGCGTTACCAGGCCAATTTCGAGAATGAGCGGCGCTGGCTGAGCCTCGACCTGCTTTGCGGCCGGATCGACACGCGCCACAAGATGCACCGATTGATGCTCGGCGCCGGCATCGGCTGGGACGAGATGGAAGCCTTTGCCGGCGGCGAAGCCAAGCCCGACCTGCTCGGCATCAACCATTATCTCACCAGCGAACGCTTCCTGGACCACCGCACCGGCCTCTATCCGGACCATGAGATCGGAGGCAACGGGCGCGACCGCTATGTCGATGCCGAGGCGGTGCGGGTGAAAAGGCTCGACGCCGACACCGGTTTCGGGCCCCGCCTGCGCGAGGCTTGGGCGCGCTACGGCATTCCGATCGCGATCACGGAAGTCCATCACGGCTGCCACCGCGACGAGCAATTGCGCTGGTTCGCCGAGGTCTGGGAGACGGCCGGCACGCTTCGCGACGAGGGCATGGACCTGCGCGCCGTCACCATCTGGTCGATGTTCGGCAATGTCGACTGGCGCTTTCTGCTGACCCAAAAGAACGGCTTCTACGACACCGGCGCCTATGACGTGCGCGGCGGGGCGCCGCGGCCGACGATCATCGCCAAGGCCGGTAAGGCCTATGCGAAGGGCGAGACTTTCGACCATCCGGTGCTCGACGCGCCCGGCTGGTGGCGGCGGCCCGAGCGGCTCTACCCGTGGAACGGCCGGTGCAAGGGGCTGGAAGGCGGCGGCCGCAAGATCCTGATCACCGGCGCGACCGGCACGCTCGGCAACGCCTTCGCCCGCATCTGCGACGTACGCGGCCTGCCTTATTGCCTGACCAGCCGGGCCGAGCTCGACATTTGCGACGACGAATCGATCCGCGCCGCTATCGCGCATCACCGGCCCTGGGCTATCATCAACACCGCCGGCTTCGTCCGCGTGGCCGATGCCGAGCGCGAGCGCGAAGCCTGCCTCAGCGCCAATGCGGCCGGACCGGAAAAGCTCGCCCGCGCCTGCGAGGAAGCCGGCCTGCCGCTGGTCACCTTCTCCTCGGACCTGGTGTTCGACGGCCAGCTCGGCCGGCCGTACTGCGAGACCGATCCGGTCAAGCCCGCCAACGTCTACGGGCTCAGCAAGGCCAAGGCCGAACGCAACGTGCTCGGCATTTCGGACCATGCGCTAGTGATCCGCACGAGCGCCTTCTTCGGGCCGTGGGACAAATATAATTTCGCCTGGAACACGCTGAGCGCGCTCGCCCGCGGCGAGCCGGTCGAGGCCAGCCGCAACTCGGCCGTGTCACCGACCTACGTGCCCGATCTGTGCCATGCGACGCTGGATCTGCTGATCGACGGGGAGACCGGCATCTGGCACCTCGCCAACCAGGGCAAGCTCAGCTGGTACGAATTCGCGACCCAGGTCGCCGAAGGCGCCGGCTACGACCCTGCTCTGGTGGTGCCGATCGAGGACAAGCCGGCGGTGACGGCGCTGACCAGCGCGCGCGGCATCATGATGCGGCCGGTGGACGATGCGATCGGCGAGTATCTGGCCGGCCTCGGCGACGATGCGCCGCTGCCGCGTCAGCTGGACATCGCCGCCGAATAGGAACGGTAGCGCGCCTCGGCCTCCGCCATATAGTCGCGAATGATGGGGAGCGCGCGGCGGTTGCGGATATATTGGACCTGGTAATTGACCATGCCGCCATGGCGGAAGGTGACCGCGGCGCCGGCCAGGTAGAATTGCCACATGCGGAAGAAGCGCTCGTCGTAGAGCGCTTCGATCTCGGCGCGCTTGTCGGTGACGCGGCGATACCAATGTTCGGTCGTATAGCCGTAATGGAGCCGCAGCGTTTCGACGTCGGAAGCGATCAGCTTGACCCGCTCGCTGGCGCCGACGATCTCCGACAGCGCCGGATTGTAGCCGCCCGGGAAGATGTATTTCTGGATCCAGCGGTCGGTGGTGCCCGGCGGCCCCATCCGGCCGATCGTGTGGAGCAGCATGACGCCGTCGTCGGCGAGCAGGCTGCGGCATTTGCGGAAGAAGGCGCGGTAGTGGGGCGGCCCGACATGTTCGAACATGCCGACCGAGACGATCCGGTCGAACTGCCCCGCGACGTTGCGATAGTCGATCAGCTCGAACTTGACGCGGTCGGCCACGCCCGCTTCCTCGGCGCGGCGGCGGGCGACCTTCAACTGCTCTTCGGAGAGGGTGACGCCGAGCACGTCGACGCCGGCGACGCGGTTCAGATAAAGCGCCATGCCGCCCCAGCCGCAGCCGACGTCGAGCACGCGCTGGCCCGGCTTGAGGTAAAGCTTGGCGGCGATATGCGCCTTCTTGTCCTCCTGGGCCTGGTCGAGGCTCACCGAAGGATCGGTGAAATAGGCGCAGCTATATTGGCGGTCGGCGTCGAGGAAGAGATCGTAGAGCCGGTCGGAAAGGTCGTAATGGTGGGCGACGTTCTTGCGCGAGCGCCGCTCCCAATTGAGCCGGTTGAGCCGCGCTATGGCCTTGCTGCCGCCCTTGCGCAGGCCCTTCTTGCCGGGCGTGCGCTCCCACGACGTGTTGGAGCGGAACAGATCGAGGAGATCGAGTATCTCGCCCTCTTCGACCACCATGCGACCGTTCATATAGGCCTCGCCGCCGCCGAGCCGCGGGTCGCGCAGCAGATCGAAAACGACGCGGCGGTCGGTGAAGCGGATAGCGACCGGCGCCCGCCCCGGTGCGGGCGTGCCGTAGCGGGTCTCGCGTCCGTCAGCCTCGCGGACGATCAGTTCGCCGGAGCGGACCAGGCGTTTCAGGGTACGGTCGAGCAGCCACATGCCGCCCGCTTACGCAAAAACGGGCGACAGGCAAGAGCGTGAGGAGTCCGGCCGGAGCCGAGGCGGCTATTCGGCCGCTTCGGTCCAGACGGTGCGCTTGGCGGCCTTGGCCGAGGGTTTGCGCTTTGCGTCGAGCTTGCGGAAAGCGGCGAGCGCCTGCCCGACGACCTGGTCCATATTATAGTAGCGGTAGGTCGCGAGCCGGCCGACGAAGGTGACGCCCTCGGTGGCGTCGGCGAGCGCTTCGTACTTCTTGAACAGCTCCTGATTCTCCGGCCGCGGGATCGGATAATAAGGATCGCCTTCCGCGCTCGGGTATTCGTAGGTGATGCTGGTCTTCGGATGCGACTGGCCGGTCAGATACTTATACTCGGTGATCCGGGTATAAGGGACCTGTGGGTGGGGATAGTTCACCACCGCGACCGGCTGGAACACTTCCTGGTCGACCACCTTATGCTCGAAGCGCAGGCTGCGATACGGAAGCTTGCCGTATTGCCAGTCGAAATATTCGTCGATCGGGCCGGTATAGACGATGTGACCGGCCTCGATCTCGTCCATCACGTCGCGGAAATCCGTCGACAGCAGCACGTCGATGTTCGGGTGATCGAGCATCGCATTGAACATCGCCGTGTAGCCCTCGGCCGGCATGATGTTGTGCTTGTCCGAGAAATAGCGGTCGTCGGTGTTGGTGCGGGTCGGGACGCGCGAGGTCACCGACTTGTCGAGCTCGCTCGGATCTAGGCCCCATTGCTTGCGGGTATAGCCCTGGAAGAACAGTTCGTAGAGCTCGCGCCCGACCGCGGAGACGACCACGTCCTCGGACGTCTTGATCTCGCCCACCGGCTCGGCGCGCGAGGCGAGATAGGCGGCGGCCTCCTCGTCGGTCTCGAGGTTGAGTCCGAACAGTTTGTTGAGCGTGGTGCGGTTGATCGGGATCGGCACGAGCTGATCGCGGACGTCGGCGAGCACGCGATGCTCGTAGGGGCGCCAGCGGGTGAATTGCGACAGATAGTCGACGATCTCGTCCGAATTGGTGTGGAAGATGTGCGGCCCATATTGGTGGATCAGCACGCCGGCTTCGTCGAGATGGTCATAGGCATTGCCGGCGACGTGCGGGCGCTTGTCGATGACCAGCACGTGGGCGTCGTGCTGGCTGGCAAGCCGCTCGGCGATCACCGAGCCGGCGAAGCCCGCGCCGACGACCAGATAATCATATTTCTTCTTACCAGCGGCGGTGACCAGCCGCGGGCCGGCGCTCGGGACGGCGATCGCTTCCTGGAGCAGGCCTGCCATGCGGGCATAGGTGGTGTCCCAGCTGAGATTGGCGAGCTTGGCGTCGACCGTGGCGAGCCAGTCGTCGTCGTCGCGGGCCAGCGCCAGCGCCTGTTCGCAGCCGGCGACGAACGCCTCGGCGCCGTCGGCGATGAACACCGCCTCGAGGTCGCCATAATGGCGGATGACGTCGGTGATCGACGTCGATACGACCGGGCGGCCGCCGGCGAGATATTCGGGTGTCTTGGTCGGCGAGATGAACTTGGTCGAGTCGTTGATCGCGAACGGCATCAAGGCGACGTCCCAGCCGCCGAGATAATGCGGCAGCTCCTCATATTTCTTGTTGCCGAGATAATGGATGTTGGCGCGCTGCGGCAGATCGGCCGGGTCGATCTTGACGATCGGGCCGACCATCACGACCGACCAGTCGGGGTGGGCGTCGGCGAGGCTCGCGATCATGTCGAGGTCCATGCGCTCGTCGATCACGCCGTAGAAGCCGAAGCGCGGGCGCGGCAGGCGGGCCTGGTCGTCGGGCGCGGCGTCGGTGGCGCGGGCCTGCGCGAAATGGGCGCGGTCGACGCTCGACGGGAATGGGTGGACGTTGGGGTGGCGCCCCTTCTTGGCCTCGTAGAGGCTGTAGCCGCCGGTGAACACCACGTCCGAGGCGGCGAACAGCTCGCGCTCTAGGCCGAGCAGCTCCTTCGGCGCGAAGCGGAAATTGGCGAGCTCGTCCATGCAGTCATAGACGGTGGCCGCCGCCGCGAGGTGCCGCGAGAAGGGCAGCATCATCGGCGTGTAATACCAGCGGATCAGTGGCTGATCCTCACTGCCGAGGAAGTCATCGAGCAGTGCCTTGAGCGCGGTCTGGCGGGCCTCGTCATCAAGGCTTTCGGGCAGCGAGGGGGTGACCACGATCACGCCGGTCTCGGCGCAGGTGCGCACGCCCAGCGCGGGCTCGCAATCCGGCAGCGCCGCTTCGGGCTCTTCCCAATAGATGACGCGACGCCCGGCCGCGAACCGGCTCATCAGGTGCTGGGGGCGCTGAAAGACGAAATTCCACCGCAGATGCGAGAAGCAAATCAGCGCATGGTCGGACGCCGGAAGGGACACAGGACTATCGGGCCCCAGCGACGAGGCGGTGGAAAGGCTGATCAATGTAAACCCCTGATGGTTGAAAGGCTTCCGATTAACGTCAAAGGGCCGTAACGAGTTCCGCCCCGGCGGGTCTAACTCGATGATCCACGTTAATCGGGGAGCAAGGAAAGCGCCGAAACGGGGGATTCCCGAGCCCGTTTATCGCTGCACTGCGGCATCGCACATGCAGCATGAATTGTCACCCGTCGAAGGACGCCTTCAATTCGTCCAGCCAGGGGCCGGCGACGCCGTCCGAGGGGGCGCGCCAGTCGCCGCGCGGGCTGAGGCTGCCACCCATCGACACTTTGGGCGAGTTGGGCAGCGCCGAGCGCTTGAACTGGCTGATCTGGAAGAAGCGGTAGAGGAAAACCTCCAGCCAGCGCCGGATCGTCGGCAGGTCGTATTCGCGCTTCAGCACGTCGGGATAGTCGATCGGCCACAGCCCCTCGCCGGCATCCTTCCAGGCCTGCCAGGCGAGGAAGGCAACTTTCGACGGCGGCTGGCCGGAGCGCAGGATGTGGAACAGGAAGAAATCGTGCAGCTCGTATGGGCCGATCCGGTCCTCGGTCGACTGCATCTCGCCAGCCTCATCGGCGGGGACAAGCTCGGGCGAAATCTTGGTGGCGAGGATGGCGGTGAGGATGTCGTTGGTGGCGGCGTCGAACTGGCCCGATTTCACCACCCAGCGGATCAGATACTGGATCAAGGTCTTGGGGACCCCCGCATTCACGCCATAATGGCTCATCTGATCGCCGACGCCGTAGGTCGACCAGCCGAGCGCGAGCTCGGAGAGGTCGCCGGTGCCGATGACGAAGCCGGCGCGCTGGTTGGCAAGGCGGAACAGATAGTCGGTGCGAAGGCCCGCCTGCACGTTTTCGAAGGTGACGTCGTAGACCGGCTCGCCGCGCGCGAAGGGATGGCCGATATCGCCGAGCATCTGGCGGGCGGCCGGCCGGATGTCGATCTCCTCGCCGACGATGCCGAGCGCGTTCATCAGCGCCCAGGCATTGGCCTTGGTCGCCTCGCCGGTGGCGAAGCCGGGCATGGTGAAGCCGAGGATGGTGTCGCGCGGCAGGCCGAGATAGTCGCAGACCTTGGCCGCGACGATCAGCGCGTGGGTCGAATCGAGCCCGCCCGAGACGCCGATCACGAGCTTCGAGCCCGCCGTCGCCTGGAAACGGCGGGCGAGGCCCTGGACCTGGATGTTGAAGGCTTCGTAGCAATCCTGGTCGAGCTGCTCCGGGCGATTGGGGACGTAGGGGAAGCGGCGGTAGCGGCGCTCGAAGCCGATGTCGGCGAGGTTTGGGCGGTGCTCGAAATGGATGCGGCGCGCGGTCTTTTCGGGGTGGCCGGCGGCGACGGCATTGTCGTTGAAGGTCGGCATCCGCATGCGCTCGAGCCGGAGGCGCTGGACGTCGATGTCGGCTGCGATCAGTTCGCGGGTGGCCTCGAATCGGCGCGATTCGGCGATGAGCTCGCCAAGTTCGTAGATCGAGCCCTGTCCGTCCCAGGCGAGGTCGGTGGTGCTCTCGCCTGGCCCGGAGGCGGCGTAGAGATAGGCCGCGCAGCAGCGCGAGCTTTGCGAGGCGCAGAGCAATTTGCGCTCGTCGGCCTTGCCGATGGTGATGTTGGAGGCGGAGAGGTTGCACAGGATGAGCGCGCCGGCGAGCGCGCCCACCGTCGAGGGTGGCTGCGGCGCCCAATAATCCTCGCATATCTCGACGTGGAAGATGAAGTCGGCGAGGTCCTCGGCGGCGAAGATGAGGTCGGTGCCGAAGGGGACATTCTGGCCGGCGACGGCGATGTCGATGCCGTTGAGGCCGATGCCGGAGACGAACCAGCGCTTCTCGTAATATTCGCGGTAATTGGGGAGGAAGCTTTTCGGGACCACGCCGAGGATGCGGCCGCGCGCGAGTATGAGCGCGCAATTGTAGAGCCGGCCGTTGCGGCGCAGCGGCGCGCCGATCGCGAGCACCGGCCCCAGTTCCGCGGTGGCGGCGCAGATGTCGGCGATGCCCTGCTCGACGGCGTCGAGGAAGGCTTCCTGGAGGTGGAGATCGTCGACCGCGTAGGAGGAGACGTTCAATTCCGGAAAGACGATGAGATCGCAGCCGCGTTCGTGGCCCTGCCGGGCGAGCTCGATCGTCTCGCGGACGTTGAGCGTCACGTCGCCGGCGGACGCGACCGGCGTGGCGACACCGGTGCGGACGAAGCCGTGGCGATGGATCGCGCCGAAGGGCGGCGGCTTGGCCATCTAGAGCATCTCGCTCATCATTTCGACGGCGACCTTCATGCACTTGACCCGGGTCGCGCCGCGGCCGCCCGGTCCGAAATGCTCCTCGCGATGCGCGGTCCTGCGCCCGGCCCGGGCGCAGCCGAAATGGACGAGGCCCGGCTCGTCGCCGGCATCGGCGAAGCCGGTAATCGACAGCGCGATATGGGCGCGCGAGCGTTCCAGCGCGCCTTCTGCCATGGCGATTGCGACCTCGCGCGAGACGGCGCCATGCGCGTCGATCAGCTCCAGCGGCACGCCCAGCATCTCGTGCTTGGCCGCGTTGGTGTAGGTGACGAAGCCGCGGTCGAAGGCGTGGGCGACGCCGCGGACGTCGGTCAGCAGCGAGGCCAGCATGCCGCCGGTGCAGCTCTCCGCGGTGGCGAACATCAGGTCCCGCTCGCAGGCCTTGGCGAGCAGCCGCCGGGTCGCCTCCTCGGTCTCGTCGGGCAGCAGCGGGGACAGGGTCTCGGTATCGTTCACGTCGTTCCTCGAACCGGCTTTTCCCGGCGGGAACCGGTCCCTTGCCCGGAATGTTCCAGAGGCACAACAGGAGGCATAGAATGACGAGCCAAGGCAAGCAGAACGCGATCGAGCTTCTCACCGAGGACCACCGCACGGTCGAGGCGCTGTTCGAGCGGTTCGAGAAGGCCGGCGACGGCGAGAAGGAGCAGATCGCCAAAAGCATCTGCACCGAGCTCAAGGTCCATGCCATGCTCGAGGAGGAGATTTTCTACCCCGCATTGCGCGGCAAGATCGAGGATGACGATCTCGACGAGGCAATGGTCGAGCATGACGGCGCCAAGCTCCTGATCAACGAGATCGAGGCGGGCAGCTCCGACGACCAGTATTACGACGCCAAGGTCAAGGTGCTGCAGGAGCAGATCGAGCATCACGTCAAGGAGGAAGAGAAGCAGCAGGGCAACATCTTCACTCAGGCGCGCAAGGCCGATGTCGACCTTGAGGCGCTTGGCGAGCAGATGGCGACGCGCAAGGCCGAGCTGATGCAGCTGGCGGAGACGCAAGGGCTGCCGCCGGCGAAAACCGCGACGATGGAAACGGCCTGACGCCATGGCCGAGTGGAACCGCAAGACCGCGCTCATCACCGGCGTCGGCGCCGCCTGCGCGGCGGCTTTGGGCTATCTGGTCACGCGGCGGATGGGCGGCCGCGGCGAAGGCGAGCGCGGCGCCCCGGCGCTCAGTGGCGACGGCGTTCCGGGCCCGGTAGGCGATTCGGGCAATGTCCGCCCGGCGGGGCCCGACGCGACGCGCGACCCGCCGAAGGAATGGACCAAGGTCGACGAAGCATCGGACGAAAGCTTCCCGGCCAGCGATCCGCCCAATTTCAACCCGCACATCGACTGAGCGGGACCGAACGATTTAGCCGGGAGCATCCTTGTCGGGCCCGTCGCGCATCATCGTCGCGCGGGCCTCGACCAGCTCGCGCATCGCCCGAGCCGTGGTGACGCCCCAGACGACATGGACTCCGATCATCAGCAGGTTACGGCGCGCCGGGTGGCGGGTGGCGGGCTTGAGGATGCCGGCGCCGGGGATCCAGCCCATATAGCTGCCGAGCCAGACGCTCATTCCAGCGAGGCCGCCGGTCACCGGCCCCATCATCACATTGGCCGCGCCGAGCAGCGCGCCGGTCGCGGCGCCGTAGGCGAAATGGGCGGCGGTGGTGACATCCTTCGCCTGGCCGGAATCGAGCTCGGCACGGAGTTCGGCGCCGACCTGGTCGACGATCTCCCGCGGCGTCAGCGGATAGCGCTCCCGCGGGGGGAGTTTTTTGTGCAGGCGGTGCATCGCCGAGGTCATCGCCATGGTGCCGACGATGCCGGCGATGGCGCCGATCAGGAGGCGGCTGCCGAGCTTGGGGTCGTCCTTGGTCAAAAGCCTATCTCCGGGCGGGTGATCATCAGCCAGAAGATCAGTAGCACGGCCGCGAAGGCAGGGAAGCCGAACGCGAACCACCAGCGGAACAGGCGGTGATATTCGGGCGGCAGCGGCGCGCCCGAAGCCGCCGCCTCGCGCGACAGGGTCTGCATCCGCGCCTGCATCCACACCACCGGCAGCCAGAACAGGCCGGTGAAGACGTAGAGCGCGATCGACGCGACGATCCAGCCTTCGGCGAGGTCGTAGCCGACGGTGCGCGCGAGGAGCACGCCGGTGATCGGCTGCGCCACCACGGCGGTGGCGGTGAAGACATAGTCGGCGATGACGACGATGCGCGCGACGCCGGCGATCACCTTCACGTCGCCGGTGCGGTGGGCGAGCAGCATGAAGAAGGCGATGCCGGCGCCGGTGCCGAGCAGCACGGCCGCGCCGATGACGTGGAGGAACTTGAGGACGAAATATTCGGTCATCGCTCGTCCAGGATGGCGAGGCACAGGAAGTTGAAGGCGAGGATCGGCCAGATCTTCATCATCGGCCCCAATGGATCGCGCCATAGCTGCGGCAGCAGGATCGTGCCCGCGACCACGTAGAAGAGCGACAGCAGGATCGCCGCATACAGCGCGAGGCGGGCGGTGCGGCGGTACAAGATGCCGAACGCGACGATGATGTCGGCGACGCCGCCGGCGATGACGCTTGGCTCGCTGAGCGGCCCGGCGCCCGCCAGCCGCATGTAATTGGCGGCGAGATCGTAGCCGGGGCCGAGCGAGATCAGGCCGGTGAGCAGCCAGAACAAGGCGAAGGTCCCGATCGCCAGCGGCTTCAGCAGATAGAGGTTGGCGAACCAGCGCTCCTGGACCGAGGCGGGCTCGGCGGCGAGCGCGGCGGCGAGCGATTGCGGGCGGATGCCGGTGGCCTCGATCCAGCCCGAGGGATCGCCGACGGCACCGCGCACGATCTCGCGCCGGGCGGTGCTGCGGATCGGCGGGCGCCAGCCGAGCTTGGCGATCAGGTCGCCCGCGCGATAGGCGGCGGCCATCAGCAGCCCGGGCGCGGCGACGATGCGGGCCGGACGCCAGCCGAGCCAGCGGCGGTAGGATTGCACGACCTCCTCGAAGCTCAATCGGTCCGGCCCGGCCAGCTCCAGCGCGAGGCCGCTCGGCGCGCCGGGCTGGAGCAGGCGGACGACGGTCTCGACGACGTCGTCGAGCTGGACGATGTCGAGCGGGCCCGCATCGGGGCTTTTCGGAAGGATCGGAAAGGCGGCCAAGGCGCGGAACAGGGCGCTGCCGCCATAAGCCTGCCGCCCGACGACGACCGAAGGGCGCAGGATCACCCAGTCGAGGCCGCTCGCGGCGAGCGCCTCATCCCCCTCCCCTTTGCTGCGCGAGAAAGCGGTGAGGCCGCCGCGGTCGACGCCCATCGCCGAGAAATGGATGACCCGCCGCACGCCGGCGCGCGCGCAGGCCTGCCACAAGGCGGCGGGGGCATCGCGGTGGACGCGGCCGGTGCTGTCGCGGGGGCTGTCCTGCAGCGCGCCCGCGCAATTCACCACCGCGTCGACGCCGGCGAGATGCCGCAGCCATGCCTCGGGGGTGGTGGCGGAGCGCAGGTCGAGCTCGACCCAGAGCCCCCCCGGCAGCCGCCGCGCGGCGGCGTCGATATTGCGGGCCGTGCCGACCAATGCATGGCCCTCCCCCGCCAGCCGCGCCGCGACGGCCGATCCGATGAAGCCGGTCGCGCCGATCAGCAGGATGCGCACGGAATACCGCCTATTCGTACCTGAGCGCGCGGATCGGATTGGCCCGCGCGACCTTGAGCGCGTGCCCGGCCACGGTGCCGAAAGCAATGGCGAGCGCGGCCAGGCCCGCGACGATAAACGGCCCCGGCCCCAATGCGATCCGGGAATCGAACGTATTCAGCCAGTCGCGCATCACCCACCAGGCGACCGGCCAGGCGATGAGGTTGGCGAGCACCACCGGCTTCAGCATCTGCACGGCGAGCAGGCGGACGATGTCGCGGGTGTTGGCGCCCAGCACCTTCCTGATGCCGATCTCCTTGGTGCGGCGCTCGGCGGTGAAGGCGGCCAGCGCGAACAGCCCCAGGCAGGCGATGATGACGGCGATCGTGGCGAAGCCGGCGAAGGTCTGCGCGCGCGCTTCCTCGGCATCGTAGAGTTCGGCAACGATCTCCTCGCCGAAGGCGGCGTTGAACGGCACGTCGGGGACGAGCCGGCGCCAGGTCTGCTCGACGCGGTCGCGCACCTCGCGCGGCTCGGCGCCTTCATAGCGGGCGACGAGGTGGGTGAGCTCGGACTCGCCGAGCCGGAAGATGGTCGGCTCGATCGTGTCGCGGATCGAGCGCAGGCGGGCATTGTCGACCACGCCGACGATGGTGACCGGGACCAGCCCGGCCGCTTCCTCGGCAATGTCCATGCGGAGTTGCGCGCCGACCGCGTCGGTCGGTTGGTTGAAGCCGAGCTGCCGCGCCGCCAGCGCGTTCACCACCACGTTGAGGCCGCGGCCGGCGAGCGCGCGATCCTGGGCGAGATCGGACGGGTAGCCGCGCGGATCGGCATCGAGCGGCCGGGCGCGGTCGAGCGGCCGCCCGGCGAGCAGCTTCATCTCCATGGTCCGGAAGAAGCCGTCGTCGATCATGTAGCTGCCGATCGCAGCCGGCTGCGCGCGGCCGGGCACATGGACCTGGTTGGCGAGCTGGTTGTCGGCGCCGATGCCGATGCCGGTGCGGCCGACCGCGCGGATGCCGGGAACCCGGGCGATCTCACGCGCGATCGCCTCGCTGCGGTCGACCAGCTGGCGGCGGTCGAGCTCGGCGATCTGGAGGATGCCCTCGCGCCGATAGCCGGGGTCGGCGCTCAGCGCGTGGAGCGTCTGGGCATAGACCACGACGGTGCAGATGATGAGGCCGATCGAGACGGCGAACTGGCCGACCACCAGAGCCGCCCGCAGCCGGCCCGCGCCCGCCGCCTCGGCCGAGGATTTGTTCGCCTTCAGCACTTCGGCGGGCTGGAAGCGCGACAGGTAGAAGGCAGGGTAGAGACCGCCGAGCAGGCCGACGGCGAGGGTCAGCAGCAGCATGGTCGGCAACATTCCCTCAGCGCCGATATAGTGGGTCTGCAGCTCGGCGCCGAGCTGGGCGGAAAGCCAGGGCAGCGACAGCTCGACGATGGCGAGCGCGACCAGCATCGCCAGACCGGCGATCAGCACCGATTCGACCAGGAACTGGAGCATGAGCTGGCGCCGGGTCGCGCCCAGCACCTTGCGGAGCGCCACCTCGCGGGCGCGCTGGCCGGCGCGGGCGGTGGTGAGGTTGATGAAATTGACCACCGCCATAGCGAGGATCAGGAAAGCGATGGCGACGAAGGTGACGATGGTGCGGCGGTCGTTGCCGGGGCTCATGGCGCCTTCGGTGACGTCGCCGAGATGGACGTCGCGGATGTTGGCCAGGCTCCAATCGCCCTCGTCCCCGAAATTGGTGCGCCCGCCGTCGCTAGTGTCGTCGGGGATGTTGCGCTTCTCCCAGGCCGGGAGCTGCGCAGCGATGGCGGCGGGATCGGTTCCGGGGCGAAGCGCGAGGTAGTTCCAGCCCTGGTACCAGCCCCAGGCGGTGAGGAATTCGGGGCTTTCGGCGAAGTAGCTGCCGGGATCGAAGCGCGCGACCATGGCGAGGCGCATGTGCGAATTGCGCGGCAGATCGCGCATCACGCCGGTAACGCGGTGATCGATCCTGTTGCCCTGCATGACCAGAGTCAGCGTCTCGCCGATGGCATCGGCGCCGCCGAAATATTTGCGCGCCTCGCTTTCGCTCAGCACCACCGAGCCCGGCTCGCGCAGCGCCGTGGCGGGGTCGCCGTCGCTGAACGGGAAGTGGAACATGTCGAAGAAGGGGCCGTCGACCAGCACCACGTCCTCGGTCGGCAGCGCCTGGCCGCGATGGATCACCACCGGCGCGGCCGAAAAGGCGTAGGCGACGCGCTCGACCTGCGGGAAATCCTTGGCCAGCGTTTTGCCGGCCACGTAGGCGGACATCTGGGTATCCGTGCTCTCGCCGGTCTCGGGATCGCGCCAGTGGCTCTGGACCTGGTAGATATTCTCGGCATTGGGGAGCCAGGCGTCGTAGCTTCGCTCATGCTGAACGTAGAGCAGCAGCAGCATGCACGCCCCCATGCCGGCGGCGAGGCCGAAGATGGTGATGAAGGCGTAGCTCCTGTTCCTCAGGAGCGCCCGCAGGCCGACGATGAGATAATTGCGCCACACGAAACGAATCTCCCCCCGCTCTGGCTTAGCACCCGGGGGAGTCGGGAAGGAATCGGGATTTTACGCGAGGCGCCGTGCTGCGGTTTCTACCTAGGGTCTGCGGTTTATCTCAGGGATCGACGCCGGTGGCGATCGCCTCCAGCTTGCGCAGCCGCTCGCGGACGTCGGCGAGCTCGATGCGCGCGCCCGAACCGCCGCCCTCGCCGAGCCCGCCATGGCGAGCGGCGATCTCGTAGCGCTTGAGCTCCAGCCAGCCGCGCCAGGCGCGCAGGAAGGCGAAGGCGATGGTGCCGGTGACGGCGAGCGCGGCGCCCGCCCAGACGAATTCGTTCATGATCATCCTATTCGTAACGCAGGGCATGGATGGGGTTGGCGCGGGCGACCTTCAGCGCGTGGCCGGCGATGGTGCCGATCGCGATGGCGAGCGCGATTAAGCCGGCGAGCAGGAACGGCGTGGCACCGAGCGCGATGCGGGTGTCGAAGCTGTTAAGCCAGTCGCGCATCACCCACCAGGCGATCGGCCAGGCGAGGAGGTTGGCGACGATCACCGGCTTGGAGAATTGCCAGGCGAGCAGCCGGACGATGTCGCGGCTGCGCGCGCCTAGCACCTTTCGGATGCCGATCTCCTTGGTGCGCCGCTCGGCAGCAAAGGCGGCGAGGCCGAACAGGCCGAGGCACGCCACCACCATGGCCAGCAAGGCGAAGCCGCCGAAAGTCTTCGCCCGCGCCTCCTCGGCATCGTAAAGCTCGGCGACGATGTCCTCGCTGAACCGGGCCTCGAACGGCACATCGGCGGCGAGCCGCTTCCACACCGCCTCGATCCGGTCGCGCACCGCATTGGGCTCGGCGCTGTTGTAGCGGACGACGAGGTGCGACAGATAATCGCCGGAGAGCCGGTACATGATTGGGTCGATCGGCTGGCGGACCGACCGAAAGCGCGAATCCTCGACCACGCCGACGATGGTCAGCGGCACCAGGCCGGCTTCGGGCGCGTTGAAGAAGATGGCGGTGCGAACGGTGGCGCCGACCGCGTCGGCCGGATTGGCGAAGCCGAGCCGGCGCGCGGCCAGCTCGTTGATGACGACGTTGCCGCCGCGCGCCGCCATCGCCTGCTTCTGCTCGAGCGGGGCGGTGTCGGGCACGGAGGTGTCGTCGAGCGGCCGGTTGCGGTCGAGCAGCCGACCGGCGACGCGCTTGATCCCCATCACTTCGAAGAAGCCGGCGTCGATCGGATAATTGCCGATGCTGACGCCCTCGTCGCGGCCGGGGACGTAGCTGTTGCGGTTCATGTTGCTGGGGGTGGACACGCCGATGCTGGTGCGCGCGGCGGCGGTGACGCCTTCGACGCGCTCGACCTCGCGCACCAAGGTCTCGCCGAGCGCCACCATCTGCTTGCGGGCGATGCCGGAGATTTGAAGGACGCCCTCGCGCTTGTAGCCGGGATCGGCGGTGCGCGCGTACATGGTCTGGGAATAGACGATCGCGGTGCAGATGATGAGGCCGATCGAGACCGCGAACTGCGCGACCACCAAGGCGCTGCGCAGATAGCCGGCGCCGGGCGTCTCGGCGGCCGACTTGTTGGCCTTGAGCACGCGCGCGGGCTGGAAGCGGGAGAGGTAGAAAGCGGGGTAGAGGCCGCCGATCGCGCCGACCACCAGCACCATCGCCAGGATCGGCAGCAGCACGCCCTTTTGTCCGAGATAGGTGAGCCTGAGATCGGCATCGAGGAAGCGGCCGAGCGCGGGCAGCAGCAATTCGACCAGGGCCAGCGCGACCAGCATCGCGATCGACACGAGCAGGACCGATTCCCCGAGGAACTGCACAATCAGCTGGCGGCGGGTGGCGCCGACAACCTTGCGCAGGCCGACCTCGCGGGCGCGCTGGGTGGCGCGGGCGGTGGCGAGGTTGGTGAAATTGACGCAGGCCATGCCGAGGATCAGCAAAGCCACCACGGTGAAGGTGAGGATGGTGCGGCGGTCGTTGCCTTCGCTCATCGCGCCGCCCTGTTGCTGCGCGAGGTGGATGTCGCGGACGTTGACGAGGTGCCAATCCTGGTTCTCGCCGACGTTGATGGTCTCGCCGCCGAAGGTCTGGGTCGGTATGTTGCGCCGCTCCCAGGCGGGCATCTCGGCGTGGATGTCCTCGAGCCGGGTGCCGGGGCGGAGCGAGACATAGTTCCAGCCGTTGGTGTTGCCCCATTCGCTCGCATAATTGGGCTCGTCGGCGAAGACGCGGGCGGGATCGAAGCGGACGATCATGTTGGCGCGCAGATGCGAGTTTTTCGGAAGATCGGGCATCAACCCGGTGACGCGGTGATCGACATGCTCGCCGCGCGAGACGAGCGTCAGCGTCCGCCCGATCGGGTCGGCGTCGCCGAACTGCCGGTGGGCCTCGCTCTCGGTCAGCACCACCGAGTTGGCCTGGGTGAGCGCCCGGGCGGGGTCGCCCTTCAGCAGCGGAAGCTCGATCACGTCGAGCAGGTTGCCGTCGGTGTATAGGGTGTCGTCGACAGTGCTGACCTCGCCGCCGCGATAGGCGACGGCCTGGCCCGCGAAGGTGTAAGCGAGCTTGTCGATCTGCGGGAAATCCTTCTTCATCGTCGCGCCGACCGGGTAGGGCGACATCTGGAAGCCCCCGCGCTCGCCGGTGTCCGGGTCGGTATAGGTGGAGTGGACCTGGTAGACATTCTCGGCATTGGGCAG
>DASVRK010000261.1:0-9421 GCA_036388655.1 Allosphingosinicella sp.
CCTCCCCCACCCCCGGACCTAAAAAGTAGACTGAGGTATACGCTAACTGCCAGCCGAGATGGGGTAGGTCCGCTAACCCTATCTCGGCCGGTCGACGATGTAGGCCTTGGCTTCAACTGCCCTTCAGCGCCAGAGCTATCCGGGCACCCGCTCGTCCCAATGGATGTGGTATCCGCTGACCGGCGGCTGCACCTTGTCAACGAAGGTCTTAGTGAGCTTCGCCATGGCCTGCTCCTCGTGCTGATGCTAGCACCATACCAGCAAGGCAGGAACAGCTACGACAATCTGCAACAAACTAGCAACGGCATAAGTGCCTGATTTTATAGGCTGAAACGTGCTAGCACAAACTAGAACAGTCTATCTGAGTCAGCGAGGGACCAGACTACGAATCTGGGGGTCGGAGGTTCGAATCCTTCCGGGCGCGCCATTCCTTTTTGCTTATCGATAATCGCTTCTTGCCAGGGCGTTGGCGGGCCGTGGCCCCGCGCGGAACGGAGGCGCAGGGGCGGACGTTCGGGGGCTCGAAGAGGAGCCGGTGATGGCAGAGATTGAACGCGACGATGGCGACGACGGCGAGGGTCCGCTGAAGGCGGAGGCGCTGGCGCGGGACGAGTGGCGGAAGGGCGAGACCTTCCTCGACGAGGGCGACGCACCCGGCCACACCTTGCCCGAAAGCGAGCGCGACCGCGCCCGGATGAAGTCGCCGGGCGGCGGCGGTTCGGCCGGGCCGATGGCGCCGCCGGATTGAGCGGCGGGTGCCGGCGTGCGAGCCGGTGAGGTGAAGGCGACCGCTCCGGTGAAGTCACTTCGGCGTGAAGCGACATCGTCATTCCCGCGAAAGCGGGAATCTCCCCTTCCTTCAGACGGTTGGAAGAAGAAGTGAGATCCCAGCTTTCGCTGGGATGACGGGGAGGGCGTTCTACTCATCTTTGCGCCAGCCCCGTCAGCTGTCGCTCTTATGCTCGGGTTTGCCCTTGCGCTTGGTCGCGGCGAGCTCTTCGAGCTGCGTTTCGCTCATCGATTCCGCCATCGACTTGGACGCGCCCTTGAGCTTGCTCTTGGGGGTGTCGCCGCGCTTGGCCGACAATGCGGCGCCGGCGGCTTTCTGCTGGGCCTGCGATTTGGCCGGCATGATCGTGTCTCCCGTTGCGATGCCGGAGGAACCCGCGCTCTCCGGGTGCGGTTCCGGCCGGTCAGCGGCGGGGCGGCGCGTGGAGGCGGGTGCCGTCGGCGAGCTTGATCTCGATCGGGCCGCGCGGCTTGGCGGGGAGCAGGGGCCGGATGTCGGCGAGCAAAGCGGAGCCGTCGGCCGCGGCGCGGGTCTCGGCGCACAACGCATATTCGCCCTCGCGGCCGCGGCCGTGGCGGCTGACCGCGGAAACACGCGGGTCGGTGGTGAGGAGCGCCTCGATGCGCCGGGCGGCGCCGCCGTCGATCCCCATCGCATAGCTTCCGAACCGCACCGTCAGCGCGCAGCCCTGCGGCAGCGCCTCGACCTCGACGATCTCCCGCGCCGCGGGCGGGGCTGAGGCCGCGGCGTCGGGGGCGGCACTCGTCTCGGTGCAGGCGCCGAGGCCCGCGGCCAGGGCCGTACAGGCGGCCAGCATCCTCATGTCCGCGTCTCCCTCGTTCGTCCCATCCATGCCAACCGAACGGACCGGGCGCCAATTGGATGCCGCTTTCCTTTGCCCGCCGCCGCCGAGCCGCTAAGGGAGCCCGGCAGAAGGAGACGCTATGGACGAGATCGAATGGTGGGAGTTCGCTTCCCAGGCCGAGCTGGCCGAGCAGGCGGCGGGCGATATCGGCTTCGTCGTCGAAAGCGCGATCGGGGCGCATGGCGGCGCGCGGCTGGCGCTCGCTGGCGGGCCGAAGCGCGACCATATCTATGCGGCGCTGGTCAAGCAGAAGCTCGACTGGGCCAAGGTGACCGTGCTTCCCACCGACGACCGGCTGGTGGGGCATGACGAGGAAATCAGCATGGTGCGCCAGCTCGGCGTCCATTTCGCACCCGTCGGGGCCAATATCGTGCCGCTGGTCGACGAGGCGGCGCTCGACAATTACCGCGAAGCGGGCCGGCTCGCCGACGAGCGGCTGAAGATGATCGACTGGCCGCTGGACCTGGTGCTGCTCGGCATGGCCGCGGACGGCCATACCGCCTCGATCTTCCCCGGCCCGGATTTCGACCGGGCGGTGAACGGCCCCAAGGAGCGGCGCGCGATCGGCGTCCGGCCCGATCCGATGCCCGATTTCGCCGCGGTCGAGCGGGTCACGCTGACCGCGCCGGCGCTGGCCTCGGCGCGCGCGGTGATGATCGCGATCGCCGGCCAGGCCAAGCGCGAGCTGCTCGAGCGCGCGATCCGCGAAGGGCCGCTGTCGTCGCTGCCGATCGGCCGCGTGCTGGCCGCGATCGAGGCTCCGATCGACATCTTCTGGAGCGCCGAGGAATAGCGGCAGGGGAAGAAGGGAGATGCCGGATCAAGTCCGGCATGACGGCGGAGGCTTAGGCGAGTTCCGTCAGCCCCGTGGCTTCCAGCAAGGCGAGGCGGGCGGTCTCGATCTGGCGCCATAGCTCGGGGCTGAGAAGGTCCTCGGGGGCTATGCGTTCGGGCCAGTGCTGGGCGATCACGCTCCCGATCGCGTCGAGCCGGGCCGGATCGACGAGGAAGCGGCGGTCGACCAAAGCGGGATCGGTGACGACGCGCAGGCGCAGGCAGGCGGGGCCGCCGCCATTGGCCATCGACTGGCGGACGTCGACCACGAACAGCTTCCGGATCGGGCCGTTGCCGGCCACCATCTGCTCGAGCCAGGCCCAGACCGAGGGCGTCTCGCGCGCCTCCTCGGGCAGGACCAGGCCCATGCCGCCCTCGGGAAGGGTGACGAGCTGGGCGTTGAACAAATAGCTCTTGATCGCATCTTCGAGGCTGACCGCGCTCGCCGGAACCTCGACGATCTCGACCTCGGGCAGCAGGCGGCGCAGCGAAGTGTAGACGTCGGCGCGGTCCTCGAAGGCCTGCTCGTGCGCGAACAGGACGAATTCGTTGGCGACGGCGACGACGTCGTTGTGGAAGGCGCCGGCGGCGATCGCCTCCTCGGCCTGGGCGACGAACAAGGTGCGGTCGGGGTCGAGCCGGTGATAGCGGGCGATGGCGGCGCAGGCCTCGACATGCTGGCGCGCCGGGAAGGCGCCGCCGCGCTTGCCGTAGACGAAGACTTCGACGCCGGGCGAATTGTGCGAGGCGCCGAGCCGCATATGGTTGGCGGCGCCCTCGTCGCCGAAGGTGGCCGGCACCGGCGCGTGGACCGCGAAATGCTCGTCGTTGGCAAATGCGAGGCGGAGCTGGCGCAGGGTCTCGGGCCATTCGTGGCTGCGATGCGCCATGGTGCGAAGGTTGGCGACGGTGAGGTGGCAGCGCCCGTCGGCGGTGTCGGGCGGGGGCGACACCGTGGCCGCATTGGCGGCCCACATGGCGGAGGCGGAGAAAGCGGCCGGGCGCAGGCTCGCCGGCACTTGCTCGACGCGGGTGCCGAGCTCGGCCATCCAGTCGGCATCGGGGCGCTTGTGGGGGAGGAAGATGCCCTGGGCGAGGCCGAGCGCGAGATTGTGGCGCATCTTGTCGAGACCCTGGAGCGCGGCCGCGCGCGGATGCGAGACATTGCCCTTGTTGCTCGACGAGGCGAGGTTGCCGAGGCTGAGGCCCGAATAATTGTGGCTCGGGCCGATGATGCCGTCGAAATTGATTTCCCGGAGGCTCATCGTCAGCGTCCCATGGCCAGGAAGGTGTCGCCGGCGCCGACGCCGAGCATTTCCGCGCTCCTCGCATCGATCATCGCGGTGCCGTCCGGCTCCAGCCCGACATGGCCGTAGCAGGCGACGAAGCTGCCGAGCCGTCCCGCCGCCAGCATCATCGGCTCGGTGTCGATGTCGTCGCTGATCCCGGCCAGCGGCAGCAGGCGGGCATCGCGGACGGTGCGGATGTCGTCGGTGCGGGCGGCCATGGTCGGCCCGCCATCGAAAATGTCGACATAGCAATCATAATGGAAGCCCTCGCGCTCCAGCATCTTCATCGCGGCGCGGCCCGACGGGTGGGGGACGCCCATCACCGCGCGCGCGCTGTCCGGCAGCATCGCGGTGTAGACCGGGGTCTTGGGCATCAGATCGGCGATGAACTGGGTGCCGTGCATGGCGTTGAATTCGTCGGCCTCGCGAAAATCCATGCCGAAGAACTTGCCGGCGATGGCGTCCCAGAAAGGCGAGCCGCCAGCCTCGTCGATGACGCCGCGCAGCTCGGCCAGCACGCGGTCGCCGAAGCGCTTGCGATGCTGCCGGATGAACAGGTAGCGGCTGCGCGCGAGCAGCAGGCCGAGGCCGCCGGCGCGCTCGCCGGGGTGGAGGAACAGGCCGCCGACCTCGGACGACCCTTCGAAATCGGTGCACAGCGTCAGCATTTCGGCGCGGAAGGTCTTGCCGAGCGCCTTGGAAGTCTGCGTGAGGGTGTTGAGGCGGTAGGAGTAGAAGGGCCATTCGGTGCCGACCTGGCCGAATATCTGGCAGGTGCCGCGGATCTGGCCGGTGTCGGTGTTCTCGAGCACCATCAGGAACAGGTCGTCGCCCTGGACTTCGCTGTCGGTCTCGAACGCGGTCTGCGAGCGGATCAGCTTGTCGACCAGAGAGGCGCGGTCGGGCGGCAGGTTGGTGAAGCCGCCGCCGGTGAGCTTGGCCATTTCGTAGATCGCCTGGAAGTCGTCGCCATTGGCGGGGCGGATGCGGAAGCTCACGGATTTTCCCCCAGGGCGAGGCGCAGGATGGTGAGCGCGGAAAGCTGCGCGCGCTCGACCAGGCTGTCGACGATCAGATATTCCTCGGCGCTGTGGATGGCGCCGCCGCGCACGCCCATCGTGTCGACCACGGGCACGCCGCAGGCGGCGATATTGTTGCCGTCGCAGACGCCGCCGGAGGCGCGCCAGCTTATCGACTGGCCGAGATCCTCGCCGCAGCGGCGGACGAGCTCGAACAGCCGCTCGGCGGCGGGGTCGATCGGCTTGGGCGGGCGGGCGAAGCCGCCATGAAGGTGGATCGCGACCTCGTGTTCGGCGGCCACCGCGGCGATGGCGGCGTCGAGCGCGGCCTGGGCCAGCGCCTGGTCCTCGGCGGTGGCGGGGCGCATGTTGACGCGGAGCAATGCGCGGTCGGGGACGACATTGTTGGGCCCGCCGCCGTCGATCCGGGCCGGGTTCACCGACAGGCCCGGCCGCTTGGCGGCGGCGAGGCGCAACGCGAGGTCGGCCGCCGCCAGCAAGGCGTTGCGCCCCTCCTCGGGATTGCGGCCGGCATGGGCGCTGCGGCCCTGGACGAAGATCGAGAAATTGCCGCTGCCGGGGCGGGCGCCGGCCAGCGTCCCGTCGGGCAAAGCGGCAGGCTCGTAGGTGAGGGCGGCGCGCTTGCCGCGCGCGGCGGCGGCGAGCAACGGGGCGGAGCCGGGCGAGCCCACTTCCTCGTCGCTGTTGATCACCACTTCATAGCCGAGCCGCCCGGCGGCGGGGCTGCGCTCGACCGCGGCCAGCGCCGCCAGCATCACGGCGAGGCCGCCCTTCATGTCGGCGACGCCAGGGCCGTTGAGCACGCCCGCCTCGCGCCAGACCATGTCCTGGAACGGATGGTCGGCGCCGTAGACGGTGTCCATGTGGCCGGTGAACAGCAATTGCACCGGCGCTTCCGGCCTGACCTTCAGATGGAGATTGAAGCCGTGCTCCACGTCGCGCAGCCTGCCGTCGGCGTCGATGGCCTGGACGTCGGCGGGCTCGCGCAGCATTGGATCGCCGGGCAGGAGGCCGAACTCCTCGGCCAGCATCGCGCCGACAGCGGCGAGGCCGTCGAGGTTGCGCGTGCCGCTGTTGATCGCGGACCAGCGCAAGACCTGGTCGAGCATCGGCGCTTCGGCGCAGGCTTCGACCGCGGCCGCCTCGATGGTGGAAAGCCCCCTCATGGAGGGCGTCTCTAATCCGATTCCGCGGCCAAAGCCAACCGGGGAGAGGAGGCGCGGCCGCGACGACATGTCTGGCGTTCAGCGCCATATCGGGGCATGTTCGCAGCGCGATGGCAGAGACCGACCCACAGCTTCCCGCGGCCGCACCGGAGCCGGACGCTCCGGAGCGGCCTGAGCCCCGGCGCGAGGCGGCCGCCGCGCCGAAGGACGAAGCGGCCGAGGCGCCGCCGGCCCCGGCCGCTGCCGACGATCCGCTGCTCGAAAGCATCGAGATCGCTTATGGCCGCGACCGGCTGCTCGCCGCTTTGACCTTGCTGGCGGGGGCGGGGTTCGCGATCGCGCTTCCGTTCGCGCTTCGAGCCGGCGCGGAATTCTTCCTGCCGGTGACGGCCGCGCTCGTCATCGCCATTGCTTTGGTGCCGCTGCTCGAATGGTTCGAGCGGCGCCGCGTCCCATCCGGGCTGGCGGCGCTGATCTGCGTTTTGCTGTTCATCATCGTCGCCAATGCCGCCGTCGCCGCGATCGTGCTTCCGGCGACCGAATGGGTAAGGCTGCTGCCCGAGCGGATCGGCCGGATCCGCGAAACGCTGGCGCCCCTGCTCGACGTCTATGCGAGCTTCGAGCGCTTCATCGACGAGGTGGTGACCGAATTCGGCAGCGAGCCGACCGGCGAGCCGCAGACGGTTGCGGTCGAGACGCCCAATTCGATGCTCGACCTCATCGCCACTTCCGCCCCGCACGCGGCGATCCAGATGTTCTTCGCCTTGCTGGTGATCTTCTTCTTCCTGTCCGGCTGGACCCGGATGCGCAAGCAGACGATCACCACCCGGACCAGCTTCGACGGCGCGATGACGACCGCGCGGGTGATCCAGCAGGTGGTCGACGCCACCTCCACCTATCTCGGCACGATCACGCTCGTGAACGTCGGCATGGGGCTGTTCGTCTCGCTGATCCTCTACCTCATCGACATGCCGACGCCGTTGATGTGGGGCGGCATCGTCGCGGTGCTCAACTACATCCCCTATCTCGGGCCGATCGCCTCCGTGCTGCTGCTCGCGCTCGGCGGGCTGATGGCGTTCGCCGACCCCTGGTATGCTTTGCTGCCGGCGGTGTCGTTCGCGATGATCCACCTGGTCGAGGCCAATATCGTCACGCCCTCGATCGTCGGCCGCCGCCTCACCATCAATCCGCTGCTGATCCTGATCGCCTTGAGCTTCTGGGCGTGGGTGTGGGGGACGACAGGGGCGCTGCTGGCGGTGCCGCTGCTGATCATTTTGAAGACCGTGCTCGACGCCGCCGGCAAGCCTGACATTGCCGGCTTCCTGTTCGAGGAAGGCACGCTCACCCATACCCATTATGACGAGCTGATCGAGGACCATGGCGGGCACCGCAATAAGCGCTAGCCTTGCTTGACAGCTTAGGGGGGGTCGCTTAGTCGGCGCCGCACGCATCCACGCGGGTGTAGCTCAGTTGGTTAGAGCGCCGGCCTGTCACGCCGGAGGTCGCGGGTTCGAGCCCCGTCACTCGCGCCATTCCCGAACTCCCGAACCGATCGCCTCGCCGGCGCGCGCTGCTTCGTGGCCGCCGCGCCCGGTAGGGTGCCGAAGAGCGTTCCCGCCCGGATCGTTACCGGGCGCGCGTCTTAGCTTCGCGAGCCATCCTTTTCATCTGCATGGCTTCTTCGGCCGAAATAGCTTATGAGCAACAGCTTCTGTACGCGGTGGGGACGAATCATGGCGACATATGAAGGCACTTCCGGTTCGGACGTCATCGCGGGGTCGGCGGATAGGGATGAGATCAACGGCTATCAGGGGAACGACCAGCTGTTCGGCCTCGACGGCGATGATGAACTTTTCGGCCATGACGGCAACGATCGGCTGGTCGGCGGGGCGGGCCGCGATTTCCTGAACGGCGGGCTGCGCGGCGACGATGTGATGGAAGGGGGCGCCGACGACGACCGCTATTCCGTCGAGACCGCCGGCGACGTGATCATCGAGCTCGCGGGCGAGGGCACGGACACGGTCGACGCCTATTGCGATTTCACTCTCCCCGATCATGTCGAGAAACTCAGTCTGCGCGGCGACAGCACCCGCGGCACCGGCAACAGCTCCGCCAATTTAATTTCTTCGTTCGCCGCCGATCCTGAGCGCGACCACCTTCTTGAAGGAATGGCGGGCGACGATCGTCTTTTCGGATCGTCCGAGGGGTTTGATCATCTGCTCGGAGGCGAGGGCGACGACATCCTGACCTCGAAAGGGATCGACCTTCTCGAAGGCGGCGTAGGCAACGACACGTTGGTGATCGGGGGGCTGTACGGGGCGGAGCTCTTCGGAGGGGAAGGAAACGATATCCTTTTCGCCGGACGCCACGGCGGGCTGCACGGCGGCGCCGGCGACGATATCTACGAATTCGACTCTAACGATTCGTCCAGGGTCGTCGAACATGCCGGTGAGGGGAGGGACGTGGTCAATGCGTCCCGCAATTACGCCCTCGGCGCCAATCTGGAGGATCTGGTGCTCGCGGGGGACGGGAGGCGGGGCGTCGGCAACGCGCTGGACAATGTCATCACCGGATCGGGCGGCTTCGACGGGCTTGTCGGGATGGAGGGCAACGACACGATTCGAGGCGGGTTGGGCAACGACGTCATCAGCGGCGGCGGTGACTCTGATTTGCTCGAGGGCGAGGACGGCGACGACCAGATGACCGGCGGCGCCGGCTTCGACCGGCTCCGGGGCGGCGCGGGCATGGACCAGCTCAGCGGAGGCTCCGGCGAGGACGAGCTTCACGGCGGCGCCGATGCCGACGATCTGGAAGGCAATAGCCAGGACGACCTCCTGGCCGGCGATGAGGGCGACGACCGCCTCGCCGGCGGGGGGGGCACCGACCGGCTGGAAGGCGGCGATGGGGACGACCTGCTGGACGGAGGCGACGGCCGCGACAGCCTCCACGGAGGCGAGGGTTTCGACATCGCCAGCTTCGCGAGCCAGTTCAATGGGGTAAGAGTGAGGCTGGAGCCGGCCGGCGCGGGCATCGACGACCTGATCAGCATCGAAGGAGTCATAGGAACCCGCTCCGCCGACTCGCTCCGCGGCGACGCCAACGACAACATGCTGAACGGAGGCGAAGGGGACGACTCGCTGACGGGCGGCGGCGGCAACGACCTCATCATCGGCGGCGACGGCCGGGACAGCGCCAATTATAACTTCTCCGTCGGCGGGGTGACGGTGAGGCTCGACACCGAAGACGCGCAGTCGACCGGCGGCGCCGGGACCGATCGCCTGGTCGGGATCGAGGATCTGATCGGATCGACTTCCGGCGACGATCTGACGGGCCATGGCGGGGCTAACCGGATCGACGGCCGCGGCGGCGACGATTCGCTCAGCGGGCTGCAGGGCGATGACGAGCTCATCGGCCAGGGCGGGCACGACCGGCTGTCC
>DASVRK010000262.1:0-11154 GCA_036388655.1 Allosphingosinicella sp.
AAGCGGCGACCCGGGGCTGGGCCCCTGCCTTCGCAGGGGCACGATGCCCTTGCGCAGTCGTGCCGATCGGACATTCGCCTGCACCTGTTATATTGCCTCGATCCCTGCTTTCCGGACGCGAAGAGCAGTGGCGAGTGGCGGGATAAAGTCAGCCAGGGTTCTTCCCGCTGTGAGGGCGGACAGCGCGAGCCCGGCCAGTCCAAGGGCGTCTGCCATCGCAGGCACAAAGCCAGCCCATATTCCAAGCCCGTATCGCGTCGCCCAAAGGAGCATGTAGAGCGTGAGCGGCAGTTCCGTCGCCGAATACTCGAAAACCCATCCATGCATATGTTTCGGGCTCGGGACCGTCCGAATAGGCCCGCTGAGAGCGCCAGTTAAGAAGGCGACTCCCCAAGCGACAACCGAAGTTTCCTTGTCTCCGCCGAAGAACAGCAAGCCTGCGGCCAGGACGCTCCACGTGAGGAATCCGAGGGGGGCGGGCGCGGCCAGGGCAAGGTGCGTGCGCCTCGGTTTCAATCGACGAACACCGAGGAAGAGCAGGAGCGCCAAAACCAGCCAGACATAGACCGGTGTGTGCGTTGCGATGATACTCGCGGTTTCCATTGGCACCGATCCTTGCACCTGTGATGTGAGGCCGCAACGGCTCTGAAAAAATCCATCGGCTGAATGTCCGCTAAGGGTCGACACGTATCGCCTCGTTTGGAAGCCGGCCGCCGGCAGCCGCGAACGTCCGCAATGCGTGGAAAGCGGACATCAAGGTCAACCAAGGATCAGGTAGAGAGCCGTCGCCAAGACGAGAATGGAGGCCAAGCAGCCCCACAAGGGTATGCGAGACCCGAACCGTTCACCGTAAAGATCATGCTCCTGCCAAAAGTCGCTCTCGGTCTTCCAAACCTCCGCGACCAACGCCTCGAGTGATGTGGCCGGGTCGGCCAGACGACGGCTGCCTTCCAGATAGCGCAGGAGGAGAGATCTAAGCTCTCCGGGCCGCTCGGGCTCACCGGTCCGCTCTATGACTACCTGATCTCCATTGGTCCCGACACGGTAGGGCTCGCCCCTCGGGCCAAAAGCAACCGGATAGACGCCATTCTCCACGTCTATGGCTTCAAGATACTGCTCTGCTGCCGTGGCCGAGGGGAAGACCAGCAACGGCTCGTCGGCGGCCACGAACAGTGCGGCATCTGGAACCGTGGTGGAGGCATAGTCGAACTCGTCTGCGCTGGTGCTCACCTCCTGATTGTTTCACCGGAAGCTAATGTCCGCAATGGGTCGAAAGCGGACCTTCAGCGCTATCTGTCCTGGAGTTGACCGCCTTACTCATGCCTCGGCTAATGGCTGGATCCCCGCGAACGGCCGAAACCGTGGAAAGCAGAAACAGGCGCGGCTAGTGAACGCCAGCGAGCAAGCAGCAAATTCGGGGAGCCGCCATGACGGCCTATGTCCACGTCAACATCCGTATCAAGGATCCGGCGCGGCAGGCCGCATTGGTGCCGCGTTTTCAGGCGGCGCTAGCGGCGGCAGGAGGCCGTATCCTCCACTTCGGGCCGGTGGCCCGGACGCTGGAGGGGGACGTGGCGCCATTGCCTCTGGCGGGCATCTTCGAATTTCCGACGCTGGCCGACGCGATGGCCTTTTACCAGTCGCCGGAATATGCGCCGATCAAGGTGGAGCGCGACGCGGCCCAGGAAGCGCGCATGTTCGTCGTCGATACGGGGTGAAGGCTTCGAGGCTGCGATGGCGTTCCGTCAGGCTGCAACGGCCCGGAACCGGAGGTCGGCAACGGCCCGCGATTGCCACATGTCCGTGCGCGTGCAAGCGTGCGCCGCATGAACGGGCATAAGCTGATATGGGCGGCGGTGCTTCCGCTCGCCGCATGCCAATCCAGTGCCATGACGGCTACCGGGGGGTCGACGGCGAGGATCGGGCAAACCGCGCTGATCGACACTATTCAGGTCAGCCCCACCAGACTAATCGAGGACAGCCGTTGTCCGGCCCTGGTGCGCTGCATCTGGGCCGGGCGCCTGCGTATCGAAGCAACCATTCGATATCGCGGCGGCAGCGAGGAACTGCACCGGGAGATGATCCTGGGCGAAGCAATATCGTTACCGGAAGGGAGGCTGACGCTGGCCGCGGCCGAGCCTGCCCCCGTGGCAGGCAAGGCCGTGCCGGCGAGCGCCTACCGCTTTACGTTCACGCTGATTCCGTCGGCGGCATCCGGTTCGGCTGGGGTGGGAAGTGGGCGTTGCGAAGGGCTGTGCCTTTACAAGGGAGACGGAGCCGACCACTGACCCGGAATGCCAGTCGTCGAGTTCGTAAACCACAATCGCGAGACGCCGCTGGTGCTGCAGATCCAGCCATGGGAAGCATTTCGGATCGGCCTCGGTGGACGCTGAAGAGCTGCGCCGAAACTCCGCGCGGCCGTTTGGAGACGCATCCTCCTGAGCTCCCATCTGGGGGACGAGCGGACGCCCCGCCCGAGCGCCCGCAATGCGGGGGCGTTCGGCATCGGCGGTGCTCGACCGGCGCGTGCCTTTTGCTCCATTTCCTGGCGGCCGGGCCAAGGCCGCGCGCGTGGGAGGAGCGGATGACGAAGAGGCCGACACACGGTCCCGGACTCGCGCGATGCCCCCCCTCACCACCGCGACTACGCCCTCAAAAGGATGGGTCGAGGCGGACCCGCTCCACTTCCCTCGCGATCATTCGGCCGACGATCACGCTTGCGGACAGGGTGTAGAGGACGAAGCCGAGATAGACGATTGTGAGGACGCTCCCGGTGTCGGGCGGGAAGCCGAAATCCTCGCTGGCCAGCACCAGCCAGCGATAGACCAGCCAGATACCGACGACCAGGAAGATGGCGCGCGCTTCGCCGAGCTTCACCAGCATCCGGTTCCAGCGCCACCACAGGCCGCCGATGGGATTGCGCCGCATCTTCACCGCGGCGAGCAGGAACAAAGCGTCGAGATCGGTCGGCGAGCGGGAGAGCGCGGCCAGCGCCAGGCGCAGCGCTTCCTCCGTATCGCCGCGGGCGAGCCGGCCCTGACCGGTCAGGATCAGCCCGTCGGCATGCTCCGGGTTGAGCGACAATATCTCGCGGCCGGCGGTTTCGACCGCCGCGATGTCGCCCACCTCCAGCGCGGCATAGCCTTGTTCGGCGATGATGTCGGGCGCGTCCGGCTCCAGCTGGAGCGCGGCTTGCAGGCTCGCTTGGGCCTCGGCGCGCCGGCGCGCCATCCGCAGCAATTTGGCGCGAACCAGGTGCGCGTAAGCATCGCCGGGATCGAGCTCGACCGCCTTGTCGGCCGATGCCAGCGCCGGCTTGCCGTGCTGCTGCATCATCAGCGCTTGCGCCAGCTCGACATGCGCGGGGGCCCATAAGGGCGCCAGCTCCACCGCCCGCCCGGCCTCGTAGCGCGCGCCCGCCAGCCGGTTCTGCGCCCGCAGCGCCCGCGCCAGCAGCAAATGCGGGTAAGGCTCCTGCGGAGCCGCGGTGAGCGCGTCGCGCAGCGGCTCGATCGCTCCGACGCTGTTGCCCGCCCGCAGCAGCGCTTCGGCGCGCCGCATCGCCAGGTCGAACGGTTGCATGGCCTCAGCCTTGCTCGCGCAGGTAGCGGCGAAGCGCGGCGGTGCGATGCTGCGACACATAGGCCGCCGCCGCGAACAGCAGGCCGAGGGCGAGCGCCGCGACGAAGAAATAATGCGCCTGGTTCACCCGCAGCAGGCCCGACCGGACCGCCGCGTCAAGCGCGGCCAGCGCCGCGAAATAGGTGACGATCGGTCCCGCCGACAAGGCGATCTCACGGTTGCGGTGCGGGCCATTGAGCGCCACCGCATTAGCCGCGATCAGCAGCGCGCCCCACGGCAGGAAGATCTGCGCGACGATGAACACCAGCAGCGGCGGCAGCGCGATCCGTCCGAGCGGGCCCGGCCGCGGCTCGTCGATCAGCCGGTAGCGCAGCGAATCGGTCAAAGGCCGTTCGCCTTCAAAAAGGCGGCGACATCGTCATACTGGCCGCCCGCATTCGAATATTTGGCGTAATTGCGCGCGGTGGTCAGCCATTCGAGGGTGGTCGGGCGCACCTCCGCCAGCGCCTCGACGAGGTGGCGCTGCGCGACCGGGCTCTCCACGCCGGAGGCGAGTGCGTCCTCGATCGCGAGGTCGACCGCGGTGTTGACGAGGTTTTCGAGGTCGGCGCCCGAATAGCCGGCGGTCTTGGCGGCGATCGCCTCCACGTCGCAATCGTCGCCAAGCGGGCGGCCGCTCAGCTGGAGCCGCAAGATCGCGGCGCGGGCGCCGCGATCCGGCGGCGGCACGAACTGAACGCGATCGAACCGGCCGGGGCGGCGGAAGGCGGAATCGACGCCCCACGGCATGTTGGTCGCCGCCAGGATCAGCACGCCTTCATTATTGTGCGCAAAGCCGTCCATTTCGGCGAGGAAGGTCGATACCAGACTGATCTGGCTCTGGTTGGCATTGCCGCTGCGCGAGCCGGCGAGCGCCTCCAATTCGTCGAAGAACAGGACGGTGGGCGTGTCGCGGCGCGCGTCGGCGAAGATCGCGGCGAGCTTGCGCTCGGCCTCGCCGATATATTTGTCGACCACATCGACCACCGGCACGTTGACGAAGCGGGCGTCGCATTCGCCCGCGGTCGCGCGCGCCAGCAATGTCTTGCCGCAGCCGGGAGGGCCGAACAGCAGCACGCCGCCGCCCGCCTTGCGCCGGTATTTGGCGAACAAAGACGGCTTCCTGAACGGCGTCACGATCCGCCGCGTGATCTGCTTCTTGACCTCGTCGAGCCCGCCAACGTCGGCGAAGCCGATCCCGGTGGTTTCCGCGAACAGCGCCCGCGCCCCGGCTTCCTCCTCGCGGTCGCTGCGTTCGGCGCCGCGCAGCCCGCGCGCGGCCTGGGCGAACCCGATCACGTTGGAAACCATGCCCGGCTCGGCGGCGGCCTTGGCTTCCGCCAGCCGCTCGTCGAGGGCGGGATCCTCGAGCACCGGATCGGCGGCGACGGCGGCGCGATAGACCGACTCCGCCTCCGCCACGCGGCCGGCGACGAGCAGGGCATCGACGCGGATCGGGAGCAAGGTCCGCTCGTCGCCGCAAAGCCGGATCGCATCGAGCGCGTCGCCGAGGTCGAGCGCCGCCGACGCCAGCCGCTCGCGCAACCCGAGGTCAAGCGCGGCATCGGGCGCCTCGCCCGCCGCGGCGATCACCGCGCGCTGGTCGGCGTCGCCGGCGGCCAGATCGAGCGCCGCGCTCAGCATGCGCGCATCCCCGCCCGCTCGAAACGCGGCCAGCAAAGCCTCAATGGCCGGATTGATCGTCAAGACATTTCCCCTTGATTTGCCTGCATAACCGCGCCCTCCGGGCCGGGCAACGCCCGGCTGAGGGCACTGAAGCCGTCAGATGATTTGAGGTCGGCGGCAGCGACGCGGCCGCAATGCCGTCAGAACAAGGCCCCGGCCGCATTGTGGGCGGCGGATTCGAGCAGCGGGATCGAGAAATAGCCGAGCGGGGACACGAACAAGGCGGCGGCGACGATGAGCGCGCCGCCGAGCCGGTCGGGGCTGCGCTCATAAGCGGGGGCGGGATCGTCGAAATACATGATCTTGATGATCTTCAGATAATAATAAGCGCCGATCACCGAGGTGGCGATGCCGACTGCGGCGAGCCAGGTGAGGTCAGCCGCCACCGCAGCGTTGAACACCAGGAATTTGGGCCAGAAGCCGAACAAAGGCGGGATGCCGGCGAGGCTGAACATGAACGCCGCCATCGCCGCGGCGAGGCCGGGGCGGGTGCGCGAGAGGCCGGACAAGGAGACGATGGTCTCGACCGGCCGGCCCTCGGCGTCGCGCATGCGCAGCACGACGAGGAAGGTGCCGAGCGTCATCACGACATAGACAGCCATGTAGAACAGCACCGAGGCGACGCCTTCGCGGGTGGCGGCGGCGAGGCCGATCAAAGCGAAGCCGATATTGTTGATCGAGCTGTAGGCGAGCAGCCGCTTGATGTTGGGCTGGCCGATCGCGGCGACGCCGCCGAGGATGGTCGAGGCCAAGGCCATGAAGATGACGATCTGGCGCCATTCGAAGGTGGCGGGGCCCATGCCCTCGATCGCAACGCGGGTGAGCAGCGCCATCGCGGCGACCTTGGGGGCCGAGGCGAAGAAGGCGGTGACCGGCGTCGGCGCGCCTTCATAGACGTCGGGCGTCCACATGTGGAACGGCACCGCCGAGACCTTGAAGGCGATGCCGGCCATGACGAAGACGAGGCCGAACAATTCGCCGGTGGAGACGCCGTCGCGGCCCATGGCGAGGCTGATGTCGCCGAACAGGGTCGAGCCGGTGAAGCCGTAGAGCAGGGAGACGCCGTATAGCAGGATGCCGCTGGCGAGCGCGCCGAGCACGAAATATTTGAGGCCGGCCTCGGCCGAGCGGGTGTCGCGGCGCTGGAAGGAGGCGAGGACGTAGGCCGACAGGCTCTGCAGCTCGAGCCCGACATAGAGGGTCAGGAGGTCGCCGGCGGAGACCATCATGCCCATGCCGACGCCGGAGAGCAGGATCAGCACCGGATATTCGGCGCGGAACACGCCGTCGCGGGCGAACCAGCCCTGCGCCGCGACCAGGGCGACGGCGGCGGCGATGTAGATCAGGATCTTGGAGAAGGCCGCGAAGCTGTCGGCGACGTAGAGGCCGTCGAAGCCGACCGCGCCGGCGTCGCGGATGCCGGGGATGAACAAGGCGGCGAGCAGGAACGCCGCCACCGCCAGCCAGGTGACGAGGCGCGAGGCCTTGTCGCCGACGAACGCGGCCACCATCAGCAGGGCGAGCGAGCTCAGGCTGAGGATGATTTCCGGGAGGGTGAGGAGGAGGGAATTACCCACGTCTGATAACTCCCCGTTCGTGTCGAGCCCTTCGACGCCGCCTGCGGCGGCGCTCTGGATGAACTCCGTCGAGACACCCTCTCGAGCGAAGGCGAGAACGGTGCCTCGGCTTCGCTCGGCAGGGTCCCTCGACTTCGCTCGGGACGAACGGATTGCACCGCAGCATCAATGCGCTCCCGCTTCGGCGGCGGCCGGGGCGGCGTGGCTGCCGCTGTCGCCGGTCGGGCGGGCGGCGCGGCCCATGGCGGGGGCGGAGTCGCTCGGCGGCGCCGCGCGCTCGATCCGGGCGAGCAGGGTGCCGACGTCGTTACGCATCGGGGCGAGGAAGCTTTCCGGATAGACGCCCATCCACAGCACCACGGCGGCGATCGGGGCGAGGATGAAGAATTCGAGCCGGGTGAGATCGGGCATGGCGGCGGCGTCGGGATTACGCTGGGTGCCGTAGGCGACGCGCCAATAGAGGTAGAGCATATAGGCCGCGCCGAGGATGATGCCGGTGGTGGCGACGACCGCGACCAAAGTGTTGGCGCGGTAGGCGCCGATCAGGCTCAGGAACTCGCCGACGAAGCCGGCGGTGCCGGGCAGGCCGATCGAAGCCATGGTGAAGAGCAGGAGCAGCACCGCATAAGCCGGCATGTTGTCGGACAGGCCGCCATAACGGTCGATGTCGCGGGTGTGGAGCCGGTCGTAGACCACGCCGACGCACAGGAACAAAGCGCCCGAGACGAGGCCGTGGCTGAGCATCACCATCAGCCCGCCCTCGATGCCCTGGCGGTTGAAGGCGAACAGGCCGATGGTGACGAAGGCCATGTGCGCCACCGAGGAATAAGCGATCAGCTTCTTCATGTCCTGCTGCACAAGCGCGACCAGCGAGGTGTAGACGATCGCCACCATCGACAGGCCCATGACCAGCCAGAACAGCTGCGCCGAGGCTTCGGGGAACATCGGCAGCGAGAAGCGGATGAAGCCGTAGCCGCCCATCTTCAGCAGCACGCCGGCGAGGATCACGGAGCCGGCGGTCGGCGCCTGGACGTGGGCGTCGGGCAGCCAGGTATGGACCGGCCACATCGGCATCTTGACCGCGAACGAGGCGAAGAAAGCGAGGAACAGCCAGGTCTGCGCCGCGGCCGGGAAATCCGTCGCCATCAGCCGCGGGATGAAGGTCTCGCCGCCGGCATGGTTCACCATCCACAGCATCGCCACCAGCATCAGCACCGAGCCGAGCAGGGTGTAGAGGAAAAATTTGTAGGAGGCGTAGATGCGCTGGGCGCCGCCCCAGATGCCGATGATCAGGAACATCGGGATGAGGCCGGCCTCGAACATGATGTAGAAGAGGAAGATGTCCTGGGCGACGAACACGCCGATCATCAGCGCCTCCATGAGGAGGAAGCTCGCCATATATTCGGGGATGCGGCGGTCGATCGACGACCAGGAGGCGGCGATGCAGAAAGGCATCAGGAAGACGGTGAGCAGGATCAGCATCAGCGCGATGCCGTCGATGCCGAGCGCCCAGGCGAAGCGGCCGAAGACCGGCTGATATTCCTGGAACTGCCATTGCGGGCCGCCGATATCGTAGCTGAACCACAAGGCGATGCCGAGCGCGAGCTCGAGCGCGGTGGTCCACAGAGCGAGCCAGCGGGCCGAGCTGTCGCCGAGCTTCAGGCAGATCAGGGCGGCGATCAGCGGCACGGCCAGCATCAGGCTGAGGATCGGGAAGCCGAGCGCGTTCACGATAGCTCCTCCCCGGTACGGATCATCGGATTGGCCATGCCCCGCATGGCCAAGGATCGTCCGGGGGACGATCCGACCCGATGATGGGTACCGCTCGAAGAGCGGTGGAGGGGGGCGAGCGACGCGAGCATGGAGAGGTGGGCCCCCTCCACCACGCCGCTTCGCGGCGCGGTCCCCCTCCCCGTTCCGGGGAGGATTTTAGGAACGCACCTCATCGCGCCATCGCCCAGGTGGCGGCGGCGGCGAGGCCGAGCAGCATCACCAATGCATAAGTGTAGAGATAGCCGGACTGGAGCCGCGCGGTGAGCTTGTTGCCGCCCGAAACCAGAGCGGCGGCGCCGTTGGGGCCGAAGCGGTCGATCGTGCCTTCATCGCCGCGCTTCCAGAACAGCCGGCCGAACCAGAGCGAGGGACGGATGAAGACGAGGTCGTAAATCTCGTCGAAATACCATTTGTTGAGCAGGAAGCCGTGGAGGACGCGGAACTGCTCGACGAAGCGCTCCGGGAAGCTGGTGTGGCGGACATAGGCCTGGAGCGCGATCAGGAAGCCGACGATCATGACGAGGCCGGGCAGCAGCTTCACCCACAGCGGCACGTGATGGATTTCCTCCATCAGATGGGCGTCGAAGGCGAGGCTGCCGCGCCAGAATTCCACGCCTTCGTGCGCGTCGATGAAAGGCCCGTGGAACAGCAGCCCGGCGAAGATGGCGCCGACCGACAGCACCCCCAGCGGCACCAGCATGGTCCACGGGCTTTCGTGCGGGTGGTAGCCGCCGGTGCCGGCGGGGACCTGCCGTGCCGAGGCTTCGCCCGGGCGGGTGTCGTGGCCGGCATGCTCGTCCTCGGGGTGCGGATCGGCCTCATGATCGTGGCTGCGGCCGTGATCGGCATCGTGGAGCGCATGCTGGATATGGCCCGAGGCGGCCCAGCGCGGCTTGCCGAAGAAGGTGAGGAAGATGAGCCGCCAGCTGTAGAAGCTGGTCAGCAAGGCCGCGAAGATGCCGACCGTGAAGGCGACGCCGCCGATGGTGGTGCCGCTGGCGAAGGCGCTCTCGATGATCGCGTCCTTCGAATAGAAACCGGCGAAGCCGAAGCCGGCAAAGCCGCCGACTTGGATGATGCCGACGCCGGTGATGGCGAGGGTGCCGGCCAGCATCGCCGAGAAAGTGAGCGGGATCGACTTACGAAGGCCGCCGTAGAAGCGCATGTCCTGCTCGTGGTGCATGGCGTGGATGACCGAGCCGGCGCCGAGGAACAGCAAAGCCTTGAAGAAGGCGTGGGTGAAGAGGTGGAACATGGCGGCCGAATAGGCGCCGACGCCGGCCGCGAAGAACATGTAGCCGAGCTGGGAGCAGGTCGAATAGGCGATCACGCGCTTGATGTCGTTCTGGACGGTGCCGACGGTGGCGGCGAACAAAGCGGTGGCGGCGCCGATGAAGGTGACCACGCCCAATGCGGTCTGGCTGGTCTCGAACATCGGCGACAGGCGACAGACCATGAACACGCCGGCGGTCACCATGGTGGCGGCGTGGATGAGGGCGGAGACCGGGGTCGGGCCTTCCATGGCGTCGGGCAGCCAGGTGTGGAGGCCAAGCTGCGCCGATTTGCCCATCGCGCCGATGAACAGCAGGATGCAGAGCAAGGTCATGGTGTCGACGCGGTAGCCGAGGAAGCCGATGGTCGAGCCGGCCATGCCGGGCGCGGCGGCGAGGATGTCGGGGATCGAGACGGTGCCGAACACCAGGAAGGTGCCGAAGATGCCGAGGCTGAAGCCGAAATCGCCGACGCGGTTGACCACGAAGGCCTTCAAGGCGGCGGCGTTGGCGGAGGGCTTGTGGTACCAGAAGCCGATCAGGAGGTAGGAAGCGAGGCCGACGCCTTCCCAGCCGAAGAACATCTGGACGAGATTGTCGGCGGTCACCAGCATCAGCATCGCGAAGGTGAACAGCGACAGATAGGCGAAGAAGCGCGGCTGGCTGTCGTCCTCGGCCATATAGCCCCAGCTGTAGAGGTGGACGAGCGCCGAGACGGTGGTGACGACGACCAGCATCACCGCGGTCAGCGCATCGACGCGCAGCGACCAGTCGACGCGAAGGTCGCCCGAATGGATCCAGGCCAGCACCGGCTCGACCCAGCCGCCCTGATAATTGCCGGCCATGAAGCCGAGGAAGATCGGCCAGGACAAAGCGCAGGAGGCGAACAGAGCGCCGGTGGTGATGAGCTTGGCGGCAGTGTTGCCGAGCGCGCGGTTGCCAAGACCGGCGACGATCGCGGCGAGGAGCGGCAGGAAGACGATGAGCTGGATCATGACGCCCCCACCAGGGCGTCACCCTGAACTTGTTTCAGGGTCCATGTTCCCGCCGCAGTGCGGCCCGCAAATGGATGCTGAACCAAGTTCAGCATGACGAAGGAGCGCATCCCCTACCCCTTCATCTGGTTGATGTCGTCGACCGCGATCGTGCCGCGGCCGCGGAAGTAGATGACCAAGATGGCGAGACCGATCGCCGCCTCGCCGGCGGCGACGGTGAGGACGAACATC
>DASVRK010000263.1:0-1838 GCA_036388655.1 Allosphingosinicella sp.
CCGCCCTCCTCTCCCGCTGGCGGCGCGGCCGCGCTCCAGCCGCCGTGCGCGCGCCCGAACCGCCGCCGGCGCTCAGCGCCTCGCTCGACGCAGCTCTGGCGGCGCGCCGCGCCCGCCGGCCGGCGCTGGCTGAGCGCGCCCGCAAGGCTGCGCGCACCCGAATCCATAACCGCCTGGTCCGCGACGCACTCGCCGCCCGGCACCTCAACACAACCGAAGGAGATGAACATGGCCGCAGCTAGCATTGCCGCCGACGAACTGCGCCTCCTCATCGAGCGCATCGAACGCCTCGAGGAGGAAAAGCAGGCGATCGCCGACGACGTGAAGGACGTCTACAAGGAGGCGAAGTCCCGCGGCTACGACGCCAAGACCATCCGCGCGCTGATCCGGCTCCGGAAGATGGAGACGCACGATCGGCAGGAAGCCGAGGCGATGCTCGACACCTACAAGGCCGCGCTCGGCATGACCGACTTCGGCTCGACGCCGCTCGGCTCGGCGGCCGCCAGCGATGACGACATGCCGCTGGCCGAGCTGGCGCTGCGGCTGCGGCGGATGGGCGCCACCATCGAACTCGTCGACGGCCGGCGCGTGCTCAACATGCCGCTCGGGGAGACGGATGGGGGCAAGACCGGGGCCGACGCGCCGCCGGGCTATGACGAAGCGGTCGCCGCCGTCGTCGAGCACGGCAAGGCATCCACCTCCTGGCTGCAGCGGCACTTCCGCATCGGCTATAACCCCGCCGCCGCCATCATGGAGCGGATGCAACGCGAAGGCATCGTCAGCGCTCCCGACGCAGCCGGCCGGCGCACGGTGCTGCGCACGGACCACGATCGGGACGCGGCATGAAGTTCGCCCCTCACCCTGGCGCGACGCGCCGCTTCGGCCCGCCCGCCGACTGGGACCCGGAGCTTCACGGCCCGTGCGGCACGCTCGAGGTTGCAGATATCGTCCGCGACACGCCCGATGGCGGCCAGCTGTTCATGGAAAGCCTGTGGCGGCCGGAGCCCGAGGATCTGGCGGCGCTGAACGCCGGCGCGGCGATCGTGCTCGGCATCCGCGGCTGCACGCATCCGGTCGTCTATGTCGGCGTCACCTCGGCGCCGAAGCATGACGGTGGAGGCGGCCGGTGACGGGCATCCTCTCCAGCCGGGATCATCTGCGGACCTTCCGCCACGCCCACCTCTTCTCGGGCATCGGCGCAGGGGCGAAGGGGTTAAACCTAGCCAGTCCGCGCGTCGGCAACCTCAGGGGGGAGTTCCAGTGCGCCGGCGGCATCGACGTCGATCCCGGCGCCATCGCCAATTTCGAGCGGATGACGGGCGTCAAGGGCCGCGTCATGGACCTGTTCGACCGCGCCCAATATGCTTCCTTTTGGGGGCGGGAGCCGCCGGCCGGCTGGCGCGAGGCCTCGCCGCTCGACGTCTGGTCGGCGTTCGGCCGCTACATCGACGTCGCCTTCACCTCGGCGCCCTGCAAGGGCTTTTCCGGGCTGCTCTCGGCGACGAAGTCGAAGACGGACAAATATCAGGCGCTCAACCGGCTGACCGTGCGCGGCATGTGGCTGCTGCTCGAAGCCTATCGCGACGATCCGGTGCCGATCATCCTGTTCGAGAATGTGCCGCGCATCATGACCCGCGGCCGGCCGCTGCTGGCGGAGATCACCCAGCTGCTGCGCGGCTACGGCTACATCGTCAATGAGGACGTCCACGACTGCGGCGAGATCGGCAACCTCGCCCAGACCCGCAAGCGCTTCCTGCTGATCGCGCGCCACCCGGTGAAGATCCCGCCGTTCGTCTACCAGCCGCCCAAGCACCGGCTGCGCGGCGTCGGCGAGGTTA
>DASVRK010000264.1:0-3039 GCA_036388655.1 Allosphingosinicella sp.
CCGGCGACCGGGTCAATTCTCCTCGCGCGGCTCGACCACCGGCAGCGGCAGCGGCGCGATCGCGATACCCTCGGCGGCGAGGCTCTCGCTCTGCTCCCGCGTGGCGCGGCCATGGATCGAACGCTTGTCGGCGTCGCCGACGTGGATCGCCCGGGCCTCCTCGGCGAACCGGTCGCCGACGAACTCAGAGCCCTGGAGCAGCTTCCGCTGCGCCGCGGCGACGGCCGCCAGCATCGCCTTGACGCCTTCCGGGTCGGAGGAGACCGGCACGGCCGGCTCGCCGCCGCTGCGATTGCCTTTGGCGCCGACATTGGGCGCCATCACCGCTTTCTCGACCGCCTTCACGCCGCAGAGCGGGCATTCGACCAGCCCGCGCGCACGCTGCGCCTCATAATCGCCGGTGGATCCGAACCAGGCTTCGAAGACATGGCCGGCGGGCGCGCAGCGAAGGTCGAAGACGATCACGATGCGAGCTCGGGCTCGCCGATCGGCCGGCGGTGGCGGATCGCCGGCAGCCGGCGCCTCACCGCCTCCACCTGGTCGAGGTCGAGCTCGGCGAAACCGAGGCCCGGCGTCTCTGCCATGTCGAGCAGCACCTCGCCCCACGGGCCGATCGCCAGCGAATGGCCGAACGTCTCGCGCCCGTCCTCATGCCGCCCGGTCTGCGCCGCGGCGACCACGAACGCACCGGCCTCGATCGCCCGCGCGCGCATGAGGACGTGCCAATGCGCCTGCCCGGTCGGCACCGTGAAGGCGGCGGGGATGCTGAGGATCGTCGCGCCGGCGTCGGTGAGCGCCCGATAGAGATCGGGAAAGCGCAGATCGTAGCAGATCGACAGGCCGAGCCGTCCGAGCGGGGTTTCGGCCACCATTGCCCGCTCGCCGCCGGCATAAGCGGCCGATTCGCGCCAGCTCTCGCCGGTCGGCAGATCGACGTCGAACAGGTGGATCTTGTCGTAGCGGGCCCGGATCTCGCCGTCGGCGCCGATCACGAAGCCGCGATTGACCAGCCTGCCGTCCGCGCGCTCGCCGGCCAGCGCCAGCGATCCGAGATGCACCCACAGGCCTACCCTCGCCGCCGCCTCGCGAACCGCGGCCAGCACCGGATCCTCGCGCTCAGGCCGGAGCTGCGCCGCCGCCCGCTCGCGATCCTTGTCGAGCAGGCCGCTCATCTCGGGCGTGAACAGCATCGCCGCGCCGCCCGCCGCCGCCTGCTCCACGGCGGCGACGAGAGCGGCGGCATTGGCGGCCGGATCGATCCCGGTCTGCGCCTGGTAGAGCGCGATCCGCATTCAGCTTTGCAGCAGGGGATCGAGCTTGCCGGAACGGTCGAGCTCGGCAAGATCGTCGGAGCCGCCGATATGGCGGCCGTCGATGAAGATCTGCGGCACGGTGTGGCGGCCATTGGCGCGCTGCATCATCTCGACCTTCTTCTCGCCGCCGAGGCTGACTTCATATTCGTCATATTCGACGCCCTTGCGCTCGAGCAATTGCTTGGCCCGGGCGCAGTAGGGGCAAAAGAATTTGGTGTAGATTTCGACCCGCGGCATCCGTGGCTCCTCCGTTCCGCCCAGACCTCCGCACCCGCGGCCCATTTGTCAATCTTCGACCCGGACAACGCGTGCCCAGCAGATCACGTTCACGCTCGCGGCGCCGGCCCGGCGCAGCACCTTGGCGCAGGCATTGGCGGTGGCGCCGGTGGTGTAGACGTCGTCGATCAGGATCACCCGGCGGCCGCCGACCAGCGCCTTCGCCCGCTCCTCGACGCGGAAGGCGCCGCGCACGGCCAAGGCCCGCTCGCGGCGGCCCTTGCCCTTGAGCGGCGGCGTCGCCTTCACCCGCCGCACGAGGTCGAGATCGGCGGCAATGCCGGTCCGCCGCGCGAGCGCGGAGACGATCAGCGCCGACTGGTTATAGCCGCGCTTCCAGATCCGCCAGCGATGGAGCGGCACCGGCGCCAGGATCGCTTCGGCGTCCTCGGCCGTGACGTGCCGGCGCATGAAGTGGGCGAGCGTTTCGACGACGCCGGGCCGGCCGCTATATTTGAGCTTCAGGGCGACGTGACGGGCGACCTCGCCATAAGCGACCGCCGCCCGCAGCCGGTCGAACTGGGGCGGATCGGCGAGGCAGCCGCCGCATTCGGCGTCGGCGCCGCCGTCATAGTCGAACGGAAGGCCGCAGCGGCTGCAGCAAGGTTCGCCGAGGAAATCGAGCTTCTGCCAGCAGCCGAGGCAGAAGCTATGCTGATCGGTCACCACGGTTCCGCAGCCGGGGCAGCGCGGCGGCAGCGCGAAATCAACGATCTCGCGAACGGCGCTGCGGGCGGCCCTGGTGATGGCGGGCGTCACGCCCCCCTTGTGTCCCGCCGGCCCCGGCCGCACAAGCCCGGCCGTGGACGCCGACAAGCCCTTCGACCGCCGCCTGCGCCGCCTCCGCCGCGACCGGGCCGCGCGAGGGTTCGCCGACTATCTCCATCGCCACGCCGCCGAGGAGCTGCTCGAGCGGCTGGACCTGGTGAAGCGCGACTTCGCCGCGGCGCTCGACCTTGGCACCGGAGACGGGCGGCTGGCGGCGCGCCTGCGCGAGCGCGGCATCGCGGTGACCGCGGCGGACCCGGGCTATGCTTTCGCGGCCCGGGCGGGCGGCGTTCAATGCGACGAGGACCGCCTGCCCTTCGCCGACGGCTCGTTCGACCTGGTGACCTCGGTCGGCACGCTCGACGGCGTCAACGACCTGCCGGGCGCGCTGGTCCTCATACGGAGGGCGTTGCGGCCGGACGGGCTGTTCCTGGCCGCCTTCGCCGGCGCCGGGAGCCTGCCGCGGCTGCGCGCGGCGATGGCGGCGGCCGACGAGGCCCAGGGCGCCGCCTCGGCCCACATCCATCCGCAGATCGACGTCCGCGCCGCCGGCGACCTGCTGATGCGCGCCGGCTTCGCGCTGCCGGTGGTCGACACCGACACGATCGCCGTTCGCTTCCCGCATCTGATCGCGCTGGTCCGCGACTTGAGGGCGATGGCCGCGACCAACATCCTCGCCTCG